>CAXQWT010000077.1:0-34461 GCA_964227855.1 Salipiger bermudensis
GCGTTACACTCTTTCCCTACACGACGCTCTTCCGATCTCGTCCAACCTGCTCGAGAAACGATCATCGATTTCAGTGATGCAAACAATCACCAGATTCCTGACGAAGGAATCAACGCAGCAGGTACGACGGTCACCTTTGCAGGTGGAGAAGGCTATGCCACAACAGGCACCTTCACCGTTACCGACGAGTATTCCAGCGAAGCACTCCCAACCGATGTCGCATGTGAATACCGAGCCAGCGAGCGAAAAATCGACGGCGTCAACACAGCGACAATGCTTACGAGCACCATGACCGTTACAGACAGTTCAGGCGCAGTTCTTGCTTCCTTCACCGGCTGCGAGGGTGCTGAAATCAATCTCGAACCAGGCAACTACAACTACGAATACACACTTGTTGCTTCTGGCGCATTGGCTCAAAATGCTTCCATTACAACGGAAACGACGTTCTCGGTTCGCACCTTCCAGCCTCTTCTTCTTTGGGACGATAATGCAGGTGCGAACGCAGGAAAGGTCGTCGACTTGAGCGATACTGCAATGCTTGCTGCTGCGACTGGAACCTACAGTGATGTTTCCAACCCATCCTATCACGTCAACCCAAAGGCACTTGATGCAAAGTTGACCTATGCCATGTTCATCCCGTGCCTAACCTTTGGTGCTGTTGTTAT
Organism: Salipiger bermudensis; assembly: GCA_964227855.1. Classification (GTDB taxonomy): domain Archaea; phylum Thermoplasmatota; class Poseidoniia; order Poseidoniales; family Poseidoniaceae; genus MGIIa-L2. Next base: position 666 of record CAXQWT010000077.1, read on the forward strand.
TGTCTTGTTGCGATCGATGGCTCGTGGTTATGAATTTGAGATGAACAAGTGCTACGGCTGTGACCTTTGTGACGATGCCTGTCCGGTCCGATTGTTCAACGGTGGAGACAAACTCAACATCATTTACAACTCCTGGAACAACGAAGACGACGGTGTTCCACTGTACTCATGTTTGACATGTACTGCATGTACCAACGCTTGCCCACAACTTGTCAATTACGACTCTTACGTCGACATTCGACGTAGCCTCATTGTAGGTGGGCCAGCTGCAGAAATTCCTCACACAGTTCTTCAGGCTGTTCTTGCCGCTGAAGCTGAAGAAGCATCCAACGACGACTTCATCCCTGTTGAGGAGTACCCGATCTCATCCAACGTTGGCTACTATCCAGGATGTGTGGACTATCTCGACCAAGAGATGGTCTTCTCGCACGTCAATGAGGGAGAAATGAATCTCGGAGACTCAACAACGGCTGCCTTTACACTGTTCGAAGAAATGGGACATGATGTCTCCTATCTAGGCCGTGACTTCCTCAAGTGCTGTGGTCACGACCAGAAATGGCAAGGACTCACAGAGGTCTTTGACAAACTCAAGGCGTACAACCAGAAGAAGATCGAAGCATCCGGCATCGATACCCTTGTCTCATCCTGTGCTGAATGTTTCCGGACCTTTGCTCGTGATTACGAACTTGAAGGTGTCAAGGTTATGCACACGACAGAATACCTTGTCGAGAACGGCTTCGATATGCAACTCTCAACTGATGCTACAACCGTCACCTACCACGACCCATGTCGTCTCGGTCGCCAAATGGGCATCTATGACGAGCCTCGAGAACTCATCAACGCTGTTGAGGGTGTTGACCTCGTTGAGATGGAACACCATGGCGAGGATGCAATGTGTTGCGGTGTTTCCAGCATGATGTCCTGCAACGAGAACGCTCGTGCGCTCCGTGTTGCTCGAATGGAAGAGATCAAATCGACTGGAGCAGACACCATGTTGACATCATGTCCAAAGTGTGTCTCTCACTTCGAATGTCTCAAATTTGAGGGAGATGAGCGCTATGAGGACATCGAAATCCTCGACGTTGTGTCCTTCCTTGCTCGTGAAGTCAATGCAAAGAAGAGCGAACTTCCTGTACCAACTCAAACTGAAGTTGAGGCATGAAGTTAATCTTCAGCAGGAACGTCATCTTCCATACCAACGATTTCGTAATTGGATGGGAAGAGAGCGATCAGAACACCTGCGATGAGGCTGACAAGGCCCCACATGAACTCCTGTTGAACAAAGAGAAGCTCAAGCGCGATAACACAGAGAATGAGTCCACCAATGTTGGAGGTCCATACGAGCGTCTTGAACGTACCAAGCGATACGCCCGTCGTACCTTCTTTTCGATACGGGCCAAATTCTCCACCAAATCGTTGCGCAGTTGGTTGTTTTCCTTTTTTTGACAATTGAATCACCTCACCGATCAATCATGCTGATTGCATCTGTTGGACAAGCGAGGACACATAGCCGACAACCTGTGCAAGCATCGCGAATAATCTTCGCTTTCTGATTGCTCTCTACGTTGATCAATGGACTACGCATTGCAACTTTGTACATCTCGATGGCATCGTCATCGCAAACGATGGTGCACTGGTCGCAACCAATACACAAGTCTTCCTTGACGAAAGCCACAGCTGACTCGCCACCTTTCAGAGATGCGTGTTGAACACCACGCTGACGATTAAGACTCGTACGGATGCGCTTCGCCTCTTCTTCGCGGCGACGCTTCAAGTCATCCGAGGACGTCATGGTCTACCTCAGCCAGGGGTTGCCCTTCAAACTTGGCAACGCTCAGATTAACAAGTAAATCTCCAAAACAATAGAATGCACCAACAAGAAGAGGAGGATTCCATGCCGTTAAACCGGTCCATGGAACGTTGTTGGCCCATGTCCAATTCCCAAGGAACGTCCCCCACAATTCCATGAACAGAGCAAGCCAAACCATTGCTGCATACAGGCGTGGTTCTGGGCCCCAGTGAATGAATCCCAAAGTTAGCACAATCAAAACAATGGCTGAAGTATCCGTACCTTTGTATGCCCCATACAGGACAAGAGGCACAAGCACCAGAATAAGCGGCATCGGTAAGGATTCGGGAAGCAATCGAGCAACTCGCCGCCCGAGATCAAAGAGAAAATAATGCCCTACTGGGACAAAAAGAGGCATGAGGTTGCGCTGATACTCGTAAATCAACCAAACCTCACTAAAGAACAACTCCATGGGTGTCGCAAAAGCGAGGACTGCGATCATTTCAATTCGCTCTTTCCGATCGGTCTTCCAAAAAATGTATGAGAAGGCTCCAAGACACCAAATGTTCACTGGCCATTCTTGATATCGAGCCGATACAAAGAGTCCGAGTGCAATCGTTAGGACATAGAATGCCTCACGACGCATGTCTCTGCTAAGGGTCCATTGTTTAAATGAACCAGTTATGATTCGTTCAGGGCTGCAGCCTCGAGCCCCATCGCAAGCATCGATAATTCCGACAGGAGGGCATGCCAGTTGTGAGCATGTGTCATAAAACTAGAATCTTCTTCGGATGTAACGAACCGAGCGCTTGGAGAATTGAGATTCCCTATCTCGTCTTTTTTCGGATTGATTCGATAGAACCAGGAGGATGCATCGCCGTCAACGAGGTAAACAACCGGTTCAACGGGTGCGCCTTCATCGGTTTTCATCAACGTAGGGACACCTTCTTGGATAAGGAAATCTTCTGTATCCGAACTTCCTTTCCCGTACATCAGTTTCTTCATTTTGCGATTGGAGAGATTCAACAGTTGCTCCCCTGATGTTACAGTCATTATTCCAAGGCCGTATGTGCCACGATTGTTCTTGACGTAAGCAACCGGTTGACGGTCAATTCCAAGGATAGCGTATCGTTCCGCAAGCATGGCCAAGAACACGTCGACATCGCTAGCGAGTTGAATTCGACAGGCCTCTTTCTCAAGACATTTTTCTTCGGAAACAAATGAATCGCAAATCAGATGCCAAGAATCAATTCCAATAATTTCACTGATCTCTTCGACAAGTGGGCGCAGGAATTCAAAATGTTGCGACTTCTTTCGTTGATACCATCCCATTTGGGGCCGTGGAAGTATGCTTTTTGCTGACAGGCCTTCGAGGTCACCATCTGTGAGGTCATTGTTCAACAATATGAAATCAGGTTGTTGACCTTGAACCATCAACACATCATCAACGACTTTCACCTGGTCCAGCGCCAATGGCCCATGTATCCCGTTTAATGCATCAAATCCGTCAAGTTCGGGATTGCCGATTGTGCAACGGTAGCCTGCTCGTTCAACCAATTGGCACAGAGTTCGCAAGTTCTCAACATACCCTTGATTACGAGTGTGTGATTCAGGATAGATATGTACCCATTCACAATCCGGTTGATGTCGCTCAATGTGTGCTGAGATTCGTTCAGTCAAGTGAGGGAAATCAGACTCTGAAGTGTTGTTGAAACCTGCTGGGAATTGATTCGCATCAACGACAGCAATCTTCCAACCAGCATCGCGAATATCCACACTTCCGTAAATTGGAACTTCAATTTCCGAACGTTTCTGTGCCATCCAAGCAACAATTTCATCCCGCTTTTCATCCAGTAAAGTGCTCAAATCATGGACATATGTCATCAGATTACCTCCGCGAGCAGGTCATCAATCGAGCGATGATGTTGAGGTTGATCGTATTCAATCAAGTGAAGAGATTCAAACAATCCGAGACCCAAAGCAATCTCTGGTTGATGCCGTAGAAGTGGTTCGCAGAAACTCCATCTCGAAGAGATTGCTTCAATCTGGGCTGAATATTCCTGAAGACATGTGCTAAGAAGCGTTGGAGAGGTGGCAGTACCTGCTGGTAATTTCTTTCGCTCAACAACACTGTTTGGTAACGAGGTCAAAGATGCTGCTTTTCGGAGTGCCTTCTTTTCCAAACCTGTTTGAGGCAGACGTTGATGCATTGGAAGATCAAATGCATCCTTTCGATGAGAACGACCGAGGAAAGGAACCCGAACTTCAAGTGAATGCGCCATTGAATGTCGATCAACAAGCCGCAATTGGAAATTACTGAGTTGACCATGCTCGAGTTCGAATTGCAGTGTATCTTGCAATGAATTCAGGTGTGTTTCTGGTCGATGGTCATGAACCCACCATCGATCGTCCTCAGCATCGAGTTCGCCTTGTTCGAATTGTCGTGCAAAGGGGTGATTGAGCATGGTCATTCGATGCTCAAGTTCACGCTTGTGGCCATTCAAATCAGTGTAGCGTGGGTATCCTGCATGAATTTCATCAGCACCTTGGCCACATAACCCTACACGAACGGACTTGGACATGGTTTTGAACAACGGCTGAAAGAACAATACTGAGACATCTAAATCTTCACCATGCCAAGAGAGTGAAGGAAGATGTCGTGAGAAAGAATCCTCTTCCATAATCGATTGATGATGCTTGAGGTCGAGCGAAGATGCAACATGTTCTGCAGCCATCCAATCGGGGTTATCCTCACTTTCAGCGACGGTCCAACACTCGGGTGTTGGGCGATTGTATCGATGGGCGGCATCGTTCGCAACTGCTGCTACGAGGGAGGAATCAAGACCGCCTGAGAGAACAATTCCTACGGGTACATCTGCCATCAGGCGTTGGCCTACACTATCGATGAATCCATCGAGTAATCTCTGAGCACCCATCTCCTCGTTGTAATCATCCACAGGATTCATGTTCGGAGTTGAAAAACGATGCGAATCAACGAGAACAGGTTGACTTTGGTCAAATGACCATACTTCAACAGTTCCAGGACGGACTTGATGAACATCGAGAAAGAGTGTTGTAGCGTCCAAAGGGTACTCCCAAACCAAACGAGCCATGAGAGCATGTTCATCCAATTGCGGATAGAAATCTGGATGAGCTCGCAAGGCTTTGACTTCGCTTGAAAAGACAAGTGAAGAACCAATTCTTGTGCGAACCAATGGCTTAATTCCCATTTCATCTCGAGCGAGAATCAATTGACTTCGTTCCGGATTCCAAAGTGCGAAAGCAAACATCCCATCCAATTGATGAATCCACTCTGAGTGGTCTTTTGCACTTGCAGAGGGGTTACCCTGTATCGTCTTCTCGAACATTGCGAGGATCGTTTCACTGTCCCCAAATGTAGTCCAAGGGTAGTCGGACATTGACGAACGAAGCGACTCAAAATTGTAGATTTCTCCGTTGGCAATGAGGACACTCCCTTTCTGTGATTGAATCGGCTGAGGGCTACCTTCCAAATCAACGATTGCTAACCGGGCATGACCTAGGCAGACCGACTCATCGTGCCAAAATCCCGAACCGTCCGGGCCACGATGATTCTGAAGCTGAATCATCTTCTTGACAGTGCTGGGCTCAGGGGCACCAAGCATACCTGCAAGTCCACACATATCCTGTAAACATCGGCTATTGCCTATATACAGTTGCTTCTGATTATCATCACCAAAGCGGATACTTGAACGCTGTTACAGCGAGCAAAATAACTGCAATACCGAAAAATGTGTAGTAAACCGATTGAGGTGGTTCTTTGGAATCATTGTCGCCGTACATGGTTACCAACAGACCGTCGTAGAGGACTCGATTCTAAAATATGGCGGCGATAACGTCTCAGATAACACCCAAAAATGGATTCATCACCAGAACCACAGCAAGTGGAATCAGAAGCATTGTTGCATTATCGTCGATGTATCGAAGTCGAGGCCACTCAGATGCCACACAAATGGGCGCCATCAAGGGGACCAGTAACCAAGGAGTATCGACCCAGTAAGCGGATGCAGCCCAAATAACTGCAATACCAATGGTTCCAGCCCAGATGACGGTTTGGGTTGAAACACCTTTACGACGCAGCTCTCCAAGCAGCGGATCACCTAAGGAAAGACTGAGAATCAACGGATAAGCATAGGCAGGGTTTGGGGCCAGAAGAAACACCATCCCTACACCGAGGGCGCCCCAAGCCAACGCAGAGACTTGCTTTGCCTCATACGAACGTTGACCGACAATCGTCCAACCCATTCGTAATCGGAGTGCTTCTCCAGCAACGGCAATGAGAATAATCACCGAGACAACTTGCTCGAGTGTAAGTGAAACGGCTTCAGCAACATCTTCACCGAATTCAAAATACAACAACGGTAAGAACGACATTGCGAGGTGAATGGCTCGACGGAGAATGTGTCCCGACATCCCTCCAACAGAGAGTTCAACGGGATTCGTTAACTCGACTTGATCACTCATTTCAATTCCTCAATTGGTCATATGCTTCTTCAAATGACATCAATCCTTCCTCAATCTTGGTCAAGAGAGACTCGAATTTGGAATGCTCGAGAAGTTGCCGTTCGTGATGGGAGAGAAGGCGTTCTCTCCAACGTGCACGTCCTGCACGTGTGGATTGATCCAATGCTAACAGCATTGATGATGCTTCTTCTACACCAGTCCCATGCAAGGCACTTACGAGGAGTACGTCAGGAGCGTCTTCGTGTCCAAGATGAAGGGATTCACGCAATTCATCAGCGTGACGTTGGGCACCATCCAAATCGGATTTGTTCACAATAACTGCATCAGCAAGTTCCAACAACCCTGCTTTCTCGGCTTGTACACCGTCTCCACGAGCAGGCCCCTCAACCAATACAATGCGATCTGCAACGGCTGCACAGCGAACCTCTGATTGGCCTGCTCCAACGGTTTCGATAACCACTTTATCCCATCCAACTTCAAGTAGACAGAACGCCATTTCTCGCACAACTAGCGGAACAGAACCACTGGTTTTTCGAGTGGCAACCGAACGCACATATACGGAATTTTTCCTTTGGATATCATCGACGATCAGCATGCGTACACGATCTCCAAGAAGAGCTCCGCCCGAGCGTGGTGAGGAAGGGTCGACGGCGAGGACTGCAACACGCAGACCGTGGTCAACCCATTCATGCAACATGCGATCGAGAAGACAGGACTTACCAACCCCTGGAGGACCAGTCAGAGCAAGAATGTTCCATTCAGAATTGTTGCGTTGAGGCTCTTGAATTCGCAATTCGCCATTCTCAATCGATGTGAGAAGACGAGCAAGTGCTCGTCGGTCACCTGCTTTTGCGGCATCGATTCGAGAATCCAAGATCTCACCTTCATGCGGATGGATTCCAATGCCATCCTGCACCGTGACCAACGCCTGCATCGTCACGCTTGACAGCAGTCGCAATGAATTCAACCATTTCTTCTGAGGTCGTACCCGGTCCAAACAATGCACGGACCCCTGCTTCAAACAACGGTGGCCAATCATCCTCTGGAATTATTCCTCCACCGAAAACGATGACGTCACCCATATCGTGCTCTCGAAGAGTCTCACAGATTCGAGGAAAAAGGTGCCCGTGTGCACCAGATAGAGACGACAGGCCAAGGAGAACGGCATCTTCATCACGAACCGTCTCAATGATCTGTTCAGGTGTTCGGCGTAATCCGGTGTAAATTACCTCATGACCTGCATCCCGAAGGGCACGAGCGACGACCTTGGCTCCGCGGTCATGCCCATCAAGCCCGGGTTTTGCGATGACAATACGCAGCGGTTGGTCCATGTCGCGAGGACTGGATTGATGGTTATGAAAGAGTCGTTGAATCCTGTGCAGCAGGCAACGGTTCGGGGATGATATCAAAAGTCAACCCGACCGTGCGCAACCATGCCTTGGGAAAAAGACCCCGCTCACGTCCAACCGAGCAAGGGGTATCTCAGGGTGCGAAGAGTCAATCGTGCCATCATGGAAACATGGTTTCGGGAAATCTCAACAGTTGATGTTGATACCCTTCCTGAGGAAGGCGGAATCATCTACACTGCTTGGCATCCTGGCGGCCTTATCGACCCTATGCTAATGATGGCAGCACTGCCTGGAGGGTTGACGTTTGCAGCAAAGTCCACGTTGTTCAAAATCCCAGTTCTTTCTCGAATCATGAAATGGATCAATGTCCAACCCGTGCAACGAGCAGAGGATGCTGTTGCAAGTCCTGAAGAGCGGAAAAAAGCCAACTCGGAGTTGATTGACACCCTGGCAGAACTTGTTGCGAATGGGGAACGAATCGCTATTTTTCCAGAAGGGATGAGTCACACTGAATCGTATGCCGTTGAATTGAAGACTGGAGCAGCACGAATTCTTCTCGAGGCTCATCGAAGAGCAGTTGCTGCAGGAAAACCAACGCCAAGCATTGTGCCCATCGGATTGCATTACAGTGACCAACATTCGTTCAGAGAGCGAGTAAGTTTGCAGATCAATCGTTCCGTTGAAACACCGCCAATGCCCACAGAGGACGGGGCGCCACAACCTTCTGAACAGGAACTTGCTCAATATCCTGAACAAGCACACGATAGAGCATGGTGTAGGGAAGTTACCTCGCTCTTGCAAACTGAAATCAATCGAATCAGCCATGCTCAAGAATCTTGGGAAGACCGTGAACTGGTCTGGCGTGCAAGGAGAATGATTCATACGATTCGCAGTGGAGAAAACGTTTCCAAGATCAATTACAACGAAGCTGTACTTGGGTCGCGACGTGTACGTGCAGCGTGGCAATACTTCTCCGTCAATGATCCTGAACGAACGAATGAAATCGAAACGAAATTCATAGAGCACCACCATGAGATGGAGCGCATCCAACTCCGATCGTGGGAATTGAAAGACCGTAGAAAGAAGATTTCAAAGAAAGCCTTTCTCAAGAACTTCGCCTTTTGGGTTTGGTCTGCCGCATGGATGCTTGGTTTTGTCACGTGGTCAGCCATGATTGCCACTGGTGTACCTTATCTGTTTGTTCGATTCTTTGTGTCCATGAAAGCAAGCAAACAAGTGAATAAGGCAGGTGTTGGTTCAATGAAATTGCTTTACTCAATTGGCTTGTATCCTATTTGGTGGTTGTTTTGTGCAATAACTCTAGGGTGGTTCATAGCCTCAGCTGCTTCACCGCTCCAAGACATCAATCTACCAGGATTTATCCTCCCAGTACTCGCTGCAATCCCGTGGCCTCTTGTTTCCATCATTCTCCTTTTCTGGTGGCCGGTTTCAGCCCGATTGCATCTCAAATTGTATCAACGATTGAGCAAGTCATGGAGAAACCTGCGCTTGTGGTTCAAACTGCGAAGTGGTCAGATCGAATGGGATTCCCTCATTCAAGCTCATCAATCCCTCGCTCGTGAGATGGCAGCCATCGGAAATGGATTGATTCTTCCAGGCGATCCTGACTGGAAGGAACCTCCAACGGGTAAAGACGATTGGGAAATGGTGCAATTCCGTCCGTCTGAAGGTTGATGGTTACGGGTTTTTTGAAGGGCAACGAATAAGGGCGTTGTGCCTAACCCAGTGTTGGTGAGAAGTGTGTCGTCCACAGAACAACGTCTCAATGACTTACGCGCTCGAAAGGCTCGAAGCGAAGCTGGCGGGGGCCAAGCCCGCATCGATGCACAACACAATCGAGGAAAAATGACTGCTCGTGAACGCCTTGATATGTTGCTTGATGAAGGCACATTCCAAGAGATTGATGCCCTGGTTGAGCATCGGTGCCGCGACTTTGATATGGACAAAAACGTCATTCCTGGTGACGGAGTTGTTACTGGACACGGGAAAATCAATGGCCGAGAAGTGTTCGCTTTCGCTCAAGATTTTACAGTGTACGGAGGCTCATTGGGTGAAATGCACGGATTGAAGATTTGCAAGGTCCTTGACATGGCCCTCAAAACAGGACGCCCAGTCATTGGATTGAACGATTCAGGTGGAGCACGAATTCAGGAAGGCGTTGCATCTCTTGGATCGTATGCAGAAATTTTCTTCCGGAACGTTCGCGCTTCCGGAGTTGTACCACAAATCAGCGTCATCATGGGACCATGTGCGGGCGGCGCAGTATACAGCCCAGCTATTACCGATTTCGTCATCATGGTGGACAAGACGGCCCACATGTTCATTACCGGCCCAGAAGTCATCAAAACAGTCACCAACGAAGTGGTCTCCTTCGAAGACTTGGGAGGTGCAATGACTCATGCTTCAAAATCTGGAGTTTCGCATTTCACTGCTGAAAGTGATGATGCAGCCATTCAATTGGCACGTGATCTCTGCGACATGTTCCCCTCGAACAACATGGATCGTGCACCTGTTCGAAAGACATCTGACAACGCAGACCGCTCTTGTGATGCTCTGGCCAACATGATTCCAGAAGATACAAACAAGCCATACGATGTGACAAATGTCATTCGGGAAGTTCTTGATGACGGGGGCTTTCTGGAAGTTCAAGCTGATTATGCAATGAACATTGTTTGTGGATTCGGACACCTTACAGGCCATACAGTTGGCGTTGTCGCCAACCAACCAAAGGTCTTAGCAGGATGTCTTGATATCGACGCGAGCGACAAAGCGGCGCGATTTATTCGCTTTTGTGATGCGTTCAACATTCCAATCCTCACTTTCGAGGACGTTCCAGGATTCCTTCCCGGCACCAATCAGGAATGGGGTGGAATTATTCGACACGGAGCGAAATTGCTCTATGCATACGCAGAGGCAACTGTACCAAAACTCACTGTTATTCTTCGCAAAGCATACGGCGGTGCATACGACGTTATGTCCTCCAAGCACATTCGTGGAGATTACAACGTTGCATGGCCGAGTGCAGAACTTGCTGTCATGGGTGCTGATGGTGCAGTCGAAATCATTCATCGACGAAGAATCAAGAACGCTCGAAATCAAGAACAAGAACGTGACCGTTTGGTTCAAGATTTCACAGACACATTTGCCAACCCATACAAAGCAGCAGCAATGGGTTACATTGACGATGTTATCGAACCAAGTGAGACACGCTCTCGATTGTCTCGAGCATTGTTGATGTTGCTCGAGAAAGAAGAAATACGACCTGCAAAGAAGCACGGAAACATTCCACTATGAGGTAGAACCATGGCTGATGAAGCAACACGTCGAATGGCTGCGATTGCAGCGGTCCTCAGTCTCATTGAGACCGGAGATGATGCATCTCAACGTGGGCGGCAACGAGGTGAAGCATGGGCCCAAGATCACCGAAGAATGAACATGGGCCGTTCATCCCTCATGAATCATAGAAGCAACAGAAGCCCTTGGAGATGATGCGATGTCGGAAAAGCGTACAGTCAAGATCAACGGTCAAGAACTGGAAGTAGAAATCAATCTCAACGATGATGGAAGCTATGAAGCCACCGTCGAAGGGCAGACCTTTACCGTCGAGGTCCCGAACGCACAGGTAGCACCTCGTGCACGCCGTGGGGGAGGTTCAAAGAAAAAGAAATCCGGGACCGTTTCGGCAAACATTCCCGGCAAGGTCGTTACAGTTGAAGTCAAAGAAGGCGATGTTGTAAAGGAAGGTCAAGTCATTTTGATTCTCGAAGCCATGAAGATGCAGAACGAAATTCAAGCTCCCGTTGATGGAACTGTCATCAATGTTGCTTGCGAAGAAGGACAGGCCATTGAGGCCAATGTTCCACTGGTCGTTATTGAACCAGAACCAACCGATGATGAGGATTGAGAAGCAACAGTTTTTGTGGTATGAAGGACAGGTGAGTGTATGACCGATGGACCAGCATGCGATTACCCAGGATGTGGAGAAGTTGGCGAGATTATCTCACGACTCTCACCTGAAGGATACCTCGTTGCTACGGGCAAAAAGGCGTATTCGTTTCGTGAAGCATATCGTCGCTTCCATTACTGCACCAACCATCATGAAGAATTGATGAACGGTGTTTGGTCACGTGTTCGTAAGCCAGATGACAAAAACGATGGCCACGTCGCCCCAACTGCTATTTGAGGGTGACCTACATAAGCAACCATGCCTTGTTTGGTGTATGTCGGAACGACAAAACGCATCATCTCAGAAAATTTTGGTCATCGTCAGCACGTTGATGATGTGCACAATCTCATTTTCCCTTTCAGCTCCAACCCTGTTGATGAATGAGGCCACCGTTGAAGCGGGACCTCCTTCCGCAGGAACAACAAATCTAACCATCTTGAACACAACCTACCTGAACGGTACACATTCCTACGATGACCTCTACATCGGCTGTGGCATCGTTTCATGTGGATCTATTGTCGCCACGGGAGACCTGATTCTCAGCGTGAACACCCTCACAATCATGAACGGTGCATCGATCATCGCCTACGATCAACCAACCAACACCCAAGGTGTTGGAGGATCTGTCCAGATGTCTGCGAGTTACATGGGTAACGGAGGGGGCGGCGCTGGTCACAGTTCAACCGGTGGTAGCGGTGGAAGTTCATCAGGGACCATCAGCAATGGAGGTTCCAACTACGGCGTCGGTAACGAAACCGGTTCCAACGGAGGCAGTGTTTCAGACTCGAATGGAAACCTTGTCTCTGCTGGTGGAATTGGCGGTGGACGTATTGTCGTTTATGCCGATGTCATCGAAATCTACGGAACTGTTGACGCATCTGGCCAAGATGGCGAGCAAGGGTACCGATATCAAAACGCCTCTGGCAACGGAGGCTCAGGAGCTGGTGCAGGCTCAGGTGGAAGCATCATCATGCGGGCCAACGAACTCACCGTCGGAGCATCAAGCGGTGGTTCAATTCTCGCTGAAGGAGGCAACGGAGGAGATGGAGCTGACGGTGATTGTTTGCCCGGCAATCCTTGCCTAGGCCTTCTCCATGGTGGCCAAGGAGGCGGCGGTGGAGCCGGTGGAACCATCGATATTCGCGCCAACAGTGCTGCGAATTTGATGATCTCATCAACTGCAACAATCTCATCTTCTGGAGGAAATGGAGGCTCAGGTGGCGCTCCATACGGAACCGGTTCAGCAGGGAATGCTGGTTCATCAGGAGGAAATGGGAATTCTACTAGCGGGACATGGACCGGCTGGAGTACAAGCAATCCACCACCTCCATCAAGCGGTATACCGAACCCTTGTATTGGCGGTGGAACTAACGCAGCAGGAAACATCGTATCCGATGTTCTGGAAGTCAACGATGCTCAAACAACTGCATCTCCTGCGAGCATTCTTCCAATCTCATGTACCGACCTTTCCCTCCACTCTTCAACCGACGTTGACTATTTTGAAATTCAATTGGTGACGGGCGTCACATACTACGTTAACGTCACGTTCTCGCATGCAATTCAGGACGTTGACGTCGGGTGGGATACCATCAACGGAACATTCCTTGATTCAGGGACATCTGTATCAGACAACGAGTTGTTGAGTGTTACAGCAACACAGAACATCACATCGTACGTCGATGTGTATCCTTACGTCAGTTTTACAGGTACGACCAACCCTATCACGTACAACATTACAATTGAAACAGATAATCCTGGCGGTGGACAGAGCCTCGAATTGGCGTATGTCAACATCGCTAACAATACCAATGCTACCGTCTCCTTTGCAGGTTTGCAGTCGAACACCACCTACAACTACACAACCGTTCTAACCCAAGATATGATTGGAAACACCTCGATTTCGTACAGCCTAGGTAACGGTTCATTCAATTCATCGAATTCGTCAACCTACACCTTTGATGTCAACTACACCGTTGAGAACAATCAGTCAACCCTTGAAGTGCTGACACTTCTTTACGATGCGAATGGAAACCTCATCGCATCTGGTTATGATGAACTTGACATCGATATGCTTGCAATCGATGCAACCTCATCGACAACCGGGGAGATCAATCTCACGAATCTGAGCATCGGAACCACCTATGACTTGATGTGGCTGGTCTATGACGAGAGTGACTTCATTACAGCATATCTTGCCAACAACAACAGCGTCTATGCAGGCCTCAACGCCTCGGTTATCGATGAGGACACGTACACGTTCACTACACAGTCGGAAACTCGTGATTACAACATCACATGGGCAGGGCCGACGACCTCAAACTTCCATGGATTTGTTGGTGTTCTCAGTGTCAATGGAACGATCATCAACCTCGAAAACAACGAGAATTTCACTGCATTTGGTGATGATTTCTTCATCCCACAACTTCCATCCATTGTTATCAGTAGTGTTTCTTCGAGTGTGAATTCAACAACCAATGATGTAACAACACGCGGTCTTGACCTCGTGGTCGGTGACACCTACAGCTATCGAATCAAGATTCTCGACTCAGGCAATGCAACCATTGCTCAATCCGCATTAACCACTGTTACAGCAACTTACCAAGGGATGAGCTTTGGAACATGGAACTACACGACACCAACTGCTTCAGGAACCTATTGTGCTTTGGCTGAGTTGTACGAAGCTGATGGAACACAACGCATCGGTGACCAGTCATGTTTCACACTCACTTTCGATTCGGACGGCGACGGTGTTGCCAATGAAGTCGATCAATGTCCATCCAGCCCAGCAGGTACAATCGTCGATCAATACGGTTGTGCTGCAAGCCAACGTGACACTGACGGGGACGGCGTCAACGACGATTTGGATGACTTTGTCAACGACTCGTCACAATGGTCCGACCAAGATGGCGATGGATACGGTGACAACCCGAACGGAAACAATTCAGATGCCTTCCCATCAGATTCAACCCAATGGTCCGATCAAGATGGTGATGGATATGGGGACAACCAAAACGGAAACTATCCAGACTCATTCCAAACCGATGCGACACAATGGAATGATGCAGATGGTGACGGGTACGGCGACAACGCTGCAGGAAACAATCCTGACTTGTGGGTGAACGACCCAACACAATGGGCGGATTCCGATGGAGATGGCTTTGGAGACAACTCGAGCGGAACCAACGGAGACGCATTCCCAACCGATGCGACACAATGGTCTGATCAAGATGGCGATGGATTTGGGGATAATCCAAACGGTTCAAACCCTGACGCATTCCCAACCGATGCGACACAATGGGCTGATTCCGATGGAGATGGTTACGGTGATAATCGAAACGGCAACAACGGTGACCGCTTCCCTACGGATGGTACGCAGTGGGCGGACCAAGACTTTGATGGATACGGCGATAACCAAGCAGGAAACAATGCCGATGCTTTTCCTACGGATGGAACGCAATGGGCTGATACCGATGGCGATGGATATGGAGACAACCAAGGCGGTACAAACGCAGACAAGTTCCCGAACGACAATACGCAGTGGAGCGACGATGATGGTGACGGATACGGCGATAACGCAAACGGGAACAATCCAGATCTTTGTCCAAACACACCCTTCGGTCAAACGGTTGATTCCACAGGATGTGCTGACAGTCAACTCGATGACGATGGAGATGGAGTCACCAACAACCAGGATGTTTGCCCAAGCACACCTGCCGGAGAAACAGTCGATTTCAATGGCTGTTCAAGCACTGAACTCGATGGCGACCTTGACGGAATAAAGGATGCATACGATGATTGTAAAGCAACTCCACTCGGATCAACCGTTGATGCAACAGGTTGTGCAGATTCCGAGAAAGACTCCGATGGAGATGGTATCAGCGATGACGTTGATCAGTGCCCAAGCACTCCTACAGGTAGCACTGCCAACATGTTTGGCTGTTCTGCTGAAGAGCGTGACCAAGACGGGGATTTGGTTGCTGACAGCGACGACCTATGTGGTTCAACACCGTCTGGTGAAACGGTCGATACAAACGGTTGCTCGGAGACCCAGAAAGACGGAGATACTGATGGCGTTTCCAATGCTGATGACGCATGTGAAGGAACCGCACCTCTCGCCCTCGTTGATGAGAACGGCTGCAGTTCTGCACAGTTGGATGATGATGCAGACCTCATCTACAACAATGTGGATCTCTGTCCTGCAACACCAGCCGGAGAAGCACCTGATGAAGACGGATGTTCTGCGAGTCAACTCGATGATGATGGCGATACCATCAGCAACGCTGATGACCTCTGTCCGATGACCAACCCAGACCCGTCACTGGATGCGAACGGTTGTGTATCGAGTCAAAGAGACACAGATATGGATGGCGTAAACGACAACCGAGACGATTGTCCTGCAACCAACATGACGAGTATTGCCGATGATGATGGATGTGCTCTCGAACAATACGATTCCGATAACGATGGATACAACGACCGAGACGATGCCTTCCCACTCGATTCTGAAGAATGGGAAGATTCTGATGGTGACGGTGTACCAAACAAGCAAGATGCATATCCAGACGATCCTACCCAAACGAAGGCTGAAGCAGAAAGTTCCGGTGGTGGATTCTTGATTTACACGCTTGTAGCAATTCTCGTTCTCGGCGCACTTGCCGGTCTTGGCGTGATGCGACGAAACAACGCACTGGGTGTTGAGAAAGTCAGTCCATTCGCACAGGAACCTGTTGCTCAAGGTCAAATGGAAACGCAAATGCTTGAAGAGCAGGCATCCAGTGATGCAACTCAAACCAATGCTGGGGCGAGTGAATGGGAAGAAAACGGTGTTCGATGGTTACGCCAAGAGGATGGATCCTTGTTCTATCTCGATCCTCAATCGAATCAATGGGTTCCCTACCAACAATGACAGCAGGAATGACAAGTGATAGGCAAGCATTTAGGTTCTCGACCGTGCATGCATGAGCATGGAAGAGAGGCTTCAGCAAGACAATGTTGCTGAAGTCGCACTAAGTGCCATGGTCAGCATGATCATGATTCTCCTCTTTTCTGCGATTATAGCAGGTATGGCATTGATGATGATTGAACAAGCGTTCATGGAATCAAGGACACAAAGTACTGAGCAATCCGAGACACTAAATTCAATTCCTGTCGTGCTTGTGTTTGAAGTTGAAAACTTTGATGATACAGGGAACACCAACGACCAAATCTACCTGATGTTCAAATTTCCATTTGCTATGAAAGCAATTCCTGATGTCAATGTCAAATGGGCCATGATGTGCGATATTACGGATGTCGACCCAAATACCAATTACAATAAAGTGCAACACTCCATTGTTTATTCAAGTGGAGATTTTGGCGCAGCAACTGAGTTATCAGGAAGTGCACAAGATGATGCTGCGATTGATGAATTCAGTCCTGGCACCTACTACCACATCATTCTCGATGTTGATGACCCAACAAGAGTTCCAAGCAACCCTGCAGTCGAGTGTGATCTTGTTGAAGACATGTCCGCAACGCTAGTCCTTGCAATTGAAAACGGTCGAACAACTGAATTGGATTTCTATATTCCAACGGATGTCCGTGCAGGCCATGACCTTATGAGTTGATGTCATGAGTGAAGAAAGCGACGTTTTTGCACAAGTTGGAATCGGTGCGATGATTGTCTTTATTGGAATGCTTCTTGCAGTTACATCCTCTGCATATGTCATGATCAATCAACTTGAGCGTATCGCACAATCCACAGAAAAAACAGTTCATGTCGCAACAAATGAAGCACACACACAAATCATTTTTGTTGGTGCATGGATTGATGATGATTACGACGATTACCTTTTCATGATTGAATACCAAAGCTTGGGTAAAGAGGTCATTACTACTGAAGTTGGCTACGTTTTATGGTGTGAACTGAACGATGTCATCCATCGAAGGTACGGTTACCTTGGTGAAGAATTACTATCTGCACCAGCGGGTGCGACAATCTGGCCAGTAGGTGAAGACCCCGAGGATGGCATCCCTACGACCTTGGAATCAGGAATTCGATATTTTGTCATTGCTGATGGAGGGAGAGGAGGTGGCGGCGCTGGTGACGGAGGCAACCCATCTAACGCATGTGGACCCGAGTTCATCCATGACAATGGAATTTCTGCATATTATTCCATTTTCCTTCCAAACGGTGGTCATACAACTCAAGAACTGAGGATAACGACCTATGGGGTAGGGGAATCAGTGACCTGAATCACGAAAGGCATTATATGATGGATTATGTAATCCAATGCTATGCAAGGGAGTCCTGATTCGGAACATATTGGTGAAATTCAAGCACCACAGCCCGTTACAATCAATGCTGGACATCAGGCTGCAATGGCGTATGGCGCTCAACCCGTTCAGCCAATAATGCAACAGAATGTCGTCTACATCCAAATGCCGAAGTTCAAACACCCTGTTCGGATCTGGAGTTACGTCCTCATAGGCGTAGGGTTGTTGATCTATCTTGTTTCAACAGTGTTTGCTTTAGACAACGGTACCAGTGCGTTGTTCGAACTGGGCTATGGGACTTGCTGCATGTTCTTCAATGCGGCTTTCGTCTGTGAAATTGTCTTTTACTACAATATGATGCAACACAACCAATCCTACGGCCAGGGCACGGGATGGGCAGTCACAAACATCGTGTTTGCAGCAATTCTCATAGTCATCGGACTGTTTATTGCCCTAGGGATGTTTCTCTCTGTACTAGGTCTTTGAGATCAAACAACGCCTTGAGCCTTCATTGCTTCTGCGATCTTGAGGAAACCAGCAACGTTTGCGCCAAAGACGTAATCACCATCTCGGCCATATTCCTTAGCAGTCTCGTAAGCAGACTTGTGAATTCCAACCATGATGGCATCAAGTCGAGCATCGACTTCTTCACGAGTCCATGCAAGACGGAGAGAGTTTTGGCTCATTTCGAGACCTGAGGTTGCGACACCACCAGCGTTGCTTGCCTTACCTGGTGCAAAGAGAACACCGTTCTTCTGGAAGACTTCAACTGCTTCTGGTGTACAAGGCATGTTTGCACCTTCAGCAACAGCCATGACGTTGTTGTCCACGAGCATTTGTGCTTCAGAGCCACTCAATTCGTTTTGAGTTTCACATGGAAGAGCTAAATCGACATTAACTCCCCAAAGACCGTTTGGTGTTGGCTCAGGAGCAGATGCGGTAAATGTAACTCCATCGAAGTGGGATGCATATTCGGAGATACGACCACGTCGGTTGTTCTTGAGATCCATAATCCAAGCCAACTTTTCTCGGTCGATGCCAGCAGGGTCGTGAATGTATCCGCTTGAGTCGGACATTGTGACTGGCTTTCCACCAAGGTCGAGAACCTTCTCACAAGCAAATTGAGCAACGTTTCCAGAACCTGAAATCGAAACAAGTTTTCCTTCAAACGACTCACCTTGAGCAGCAAGCATTTCACGAGCGAAGTAAACAAGACCGTATCCTGTTGCTTCTGGACGAATAAGAGAACCACCATACGACAGCCCTTTGCCAGTTAGGACGCCAGCTTGGAACTCATTCCTTAGTTTTCGGTACATTCCGTACATGTAGCCAATTTCTCGACCACCAACACCGATGTCACCAGCAGGAACGTCACAGTCCTGTCCAATATGGCGCCATAGTTCCATCATGAAAGATTGGCAGAAGCGCATAACTTCAGCATCGCTCTTACCTTTTGGATCGAAGTCTGACCCACCTTTTCCGCCGCCCATTGGAAGGCCTGTGAGGCTGTTTTTGAAAATCTGCTCAAATGCAAGGAACTTGAGAATGGAAGCGTTGACGGAAGGATGGAATCGAAGTCCACCTTTGTATGGACCGATTGCTCCATTGAATTGGATTCGGAATCCACGGTTGACGTGCTCGTTCCCATTGTCGTCGACCCAAGGAACTCGGAAGTGAATGAGTCGTTCTGGTTCAACAACACGCTTGACCATGTCGACGTACTCAGGATGACGTTCCAGAGCAGGTCCTAGACTTTCGAGAACCTCCCATACTGCCTGATGAAATTCAGGTTGTTCAGGATCGCGGGCGACAACTGCATCATAGATTTCTTTTACAATTTGCATAAGGGTATTCCACCTTGAGCCTGTCGACCCTCAAAGTGTTTCTAATGGTTGTCATTGGTCGGGTACTCTTTAGGGCGTTTCAAACAGGTCACAGAGGGCAGACAGTCATGAATCTTTCAAGCCGTTCGATGCGTCGTTGACCTTGCTCATTGACTTCTGCCATCGCATGAATTGCTTCCTCGATCATGGCATGTTGATCAGGTTGAATTGAAAGCAATCGACGAAGATGGTCGAGAAGTGCCCATTCATCCTCGGTGATGACCTCATCATCGAGAGCTGCAATCAATGCGGATTGATATGTTGAGACTGTACCCATTGTCAATTCAATCTCATTGGATTCACCGAAGGGGTTCATCTCTTCACCTCGAGCAATCGAAAGGCACAATGCTGTATCACTCGGCTGAACGCCAAGTGTTGCACCAAGAACTCTGAGAATGGCAGCCTCATCATCGGTGACAATTGAATCTTCGAGAGCCGTTTCAACCAGTTGCAGGTAGAGGCGGTTTGCAGTTGTATCTTCGAGCATAAACGATGCACAGAGGCTGTAATATTAGAGGTATTTGGCGTATTACATAATGTCATACATTTGTGATACATTTATAGGCTTGAGTGTCAACCATAGGATAAGGAGGACCCCCGATGAGCCAAAGCACACTCACATCGATTCGACTCGATGCAGACACAATGCAGGAATTGGACATGCTCGTTGGACAGAACGGTTTGAACAACCGATCCGATGTCATACGACTTGCAATACAGCAACTCCTCCACGGACAAGCAAAACTTCCCGGGATGAAGAGCGTCCGAGTCCCTATCGGCCGACAGATGGAGCGTCATCTCGCTTCATTGTACGAGTTGTATGGCGTTTCCCACGAGCAAGCCGCCTCAGAAGGCTTGGTCCTTTACACACAGAAGAAATTGGTTGAAGCCAAGACACTTCAAAGCGAACTCGATGATGTCGTAACCGACTCGATTGGTGCGACTCAAGCAAGCAAGGAATACCACGAATGAAAATTGGTGAGAGCATGAGAGGGGATGGGATGAATTGGCGTGACGAAGAGAACACTCTTCCGAATGCCTCCTTCAATGCTATGCAAGATCGGTCGGACTTGCATGGATTAGCTACCTTGCGGATGCGTGCCCGTCGTGCACGACGCGACCAACGTGGACCCCAACACCACGACCCCCACAGCCCCCTGGATGACGGACAGGGGGACTCTGATTCCACACCTGTCTCTTGACGGTGGAAACCCCACACGTGCCGCGGCCCCCACTCCACGGCACACTTGACTTATCATGAGCGAATGCTTTTGACACGAATCCTTTAGAGGGGTCGTCATTGTTCTCCCATTATGTCAGGCCGAGAATCCTCCGCTTTTTCGGAAGAGATTCACTATCTTGCCCACGAGGAGGCCCGGCCAGGTCAACTCGAAATGATTCAGGATTGTCTTGCAGCACTTCGGGCAGGTGGCCATCATCTCGCCGCAGCTCCAACAGGTATCGGAAAAACTGCGGCAGCATTAGCAGCCGCCATCGATGCTGCTCGAACTGCGAACGGTCCACGGACCATCTTTTTCCTCACTTCACGACAAAGTCAGCACAAGATTGTCGTTGACACTGTTCGTCGAATCAACGCACGACGACCTCCGCAGGAAAAGGTCAGATTGGTCGATATGGTTGGACAATCAAACATGTGCGTCCAGCCATTTGCCAAAGAATCACCTCCATTGTTTTCCTTACTTTGCAGTCAAGCTCGCTCTCAGCGAACGTGCAAACCCTATCTTACTCAAGCACCGGGACTTCGACAACGAATTCTCTCTGATCCATTGCATGTTGATGAACTTGTTCAAATGGCTCAAACGCATTCGGAACATGGAGTTCCGACACTCACTTGCCCATGGAAGGCTGCGCGTGAAGCAGTGTCTTCTGCGGATGTGTTTGTTGGCGATTACAATCACCTCTTTGTTGATGCTGTTCGAGAAGCATCTCTCAATGCTATGGAAGTCGATTTGTCGGATTTGATCGTCATTGTGGATGAAGCCCACAACCTTCCGGATCGTATTCGAATGGGCATGGAACGACGCTTCACACCAACAGTCGTGCGAAATGCTACCATTGACCTTGAAGAGTATACAGAAACGATTGCAGAATCTGCAGCCTCTCTTGGAACAGATGGATTGATTCTACAATCATCACTAACAACTTGGGCATTGAGCGTGATGAAGGTTTGCAGAGGGCGAATGAGTGACCTGTTCAGAGACCTATTAAACGAACCCGCGGAATTTGAAGAGCGTCGTGTTGACATGGAACGATTGAGGAACATTTTCCTCGCTGCATGTGATGAAGTCGAAGGAAAAGTAGGACAACAACAACTTCAGCCTGAACAGGTAAGTGTGACTGAAACACCCGGACAAGGACTTGACCGATTGAAGATTCTACGGGATGTTCTTCTCGATGTTGAGATTAAAGTCGATGCGGATGATGAAAACCCAAACATCGACATCGATGCTCATCGAATCGGCCACCTTTTGGAGGACATGTTGCGTTTTGGCGGAAGTACTGCACTGGTCTATGTCCATGATGCTAAGGGCAAGGAAGGTCGAATCACATCTCATCTCCTTGACCCTGGTCTTGTCTCAGGGCCTGTACTCAAGAAATGTGCAGGAAGTATCTTGATGTCAGGTACACTTTATCCTCCTAAGATGTATGCAGATTTGCTCGGCATTGGTCATGGAAAGACAACAAGCCGTCAATACGATTCACCGTTTGCGAGCCAACGACGCCCAATCGTAGTTGCCAAGGATGTAACGACGCGATATCAAGATCGATCCTATGAAAATACACAGCGAATCCGAGCCCATATCCAAGCTCTTTGCGATTCATCACCCGGTCATGTAGCCGTCTTTACGCCATCGTATTCCATGCTCAACGAGTACATCGGAGAAGGTCGTTTCCAAGGCGTTGTCGTACGCATGGAGGATAGGACATGGTCAAAACAAGATGTTGATCAGTTGCTTGATGTTCTTGAGGATTCGAAACAGGCAGGACAACGGATCCTCCTTGCAGGTGTCTTCGGAGGACGGTTGTCTGAAGGAATCGATTATCACAACGGTTTGTTGGATGCCGTTGCTTGCATAGGAATTCCGAATCCGCCCCCATCAATTCATCAGAAGGCATTGCGTACGTACATCGAGGAACGATTTGGACGAGCGAATGCATGGCGTTATGCTTCAACTCAACCGGCCGTTAACGCCATCCTTCAGGCGATGGGGCGACCGATTCGTAGCATTGCGGACCGAGCATTGATTCTTTTATTGGACAAGAGAAATACCGACAGGACCTACATTGAATGCTATCCGAGAGACATTCGAATGAACTCTTCAACTGAACCAGAAACCACGAAATCCTTCGCACGACGATTCTTCTCAAGGGTCCATCGTCAATCCGAAGGTTCATCATAATCAAACAGGAGGGGAGACCATGAGCGAGTGGAAGCGTCTTGATCTTACGGAGGACAAAAAGGACGATACAGCGTTACCAGACCTTTCTTCTGCACCCCAAACATTGCATCAAGAATTCCATCAAGAGGCAGGTCATCTCCACGAAGTCCGAGCCATGCATACTCATGTTCTTGTGCAAGCAGGAATGCTTCCTGAAACCCACCTCGCAGATGTCGAACCTTCCCAACGATTGGATTGGGTTGTGCAAGAATTGCACGGCATGCGTGATCCGGATGGCCTTACCATACCACTCAAAGGCGTAACAAGCGATGATGTTGAAATCAGCATCATGAACAACGATTCAGAGACAAGCGTGAAAGTGACTGTCCATGAAGAAGGGCATGAGAGCTTTGAGCGCATCCTTCCTCTCACCGGAGAAAACCTTGAGGTCAAGGCTCACTTCGTTGACGGGCATCTTCGCCTTCGTTGGTGAATTCAGTATTTCTTGTAACTGAGTTCTGTGATCATCTTGTCTAAGGCACCCTGTGCCGACTGTTGATGCGATGCACCCAACTCTTCACGACTGTATCGAGCCATCTCAAACATATTGTCCAATGATTCGAGTGCCTCATCACTGATACCCGGTGTTGCTTGACGAATAGCCACTTCAAACTCACGAACCGTTTCGAAATCTCGACGGAGGAGTCCTCGTGTCTGCAACGTTGCACAGAGGTTTTGATAGCAGTTGAAAATCGCTTCTCGAATTGCATCACCTGCAGCGAGTAGTTCAGCAGTGTATTCAAAGACTTCACTCATTTCTGAAAGCAACTCGTTTTGTCGGTTACGTCGATACATCACAGTACCAAGCGCAACTGCTGCTGCAATGAAGACAAGGGCCACATACGTCCAAGGACTCACCTCTGATGCCTCGGCTTCGAATTCATAATTCGGAGCAAATCCTGATTGACGGGTGCTCTCAAATTCGGCAAGTGTTTGCTCGGAGAGTCTTGGATCGTTGATGATGATATCCAACGAAACCTGTCCGAATGTTGAGGCATCTCCATACGGAGGGTCGTTGTTAAACTCAAAGTTTGCGATTCCATCGGTATCGGTGAGGGTTGTCATCGCACCGAGTTGAGAACCATTACCTGCGTAGAGGTAGAATTCAACAGCAATTCCAGCAAGACCAGCAGCAGTATCTTCAGCAACAATCGTCACACTTCCATCGACCTTTTCATCAACATTTTCTTCAATCTTATCAACAAAGATTTCGATTTCTGCATTGACCTTAATGTAGATTGGATGAGCTTGGGAAGCCCCGTTGATGTATCGTGCAGAATCCCTTGGAACATCAATACTCAAGAATTGAGATCCAGGGGACAAGGTGAGTGGAGAAGTTACTACAATGGAGTAGTTACCAACATTCCAATCGACTTGAAGACCGTTGAAACAAACAGCTCCTTCGAAGTTGTTGTTACAGTTAGAACCGTTTCCAACATAGACAACAAGATCTTCAAACACTTCACCGATGCCACCTACCTCTGCAACACTTCCTGTCAATCGAATTGGATTGGCTGGGTCAGAACGAACAGATTGAGAGGATGATGTGATATCAATGGTAATCACAATGTTCGACCAAACGGTGACTGTTCCGTTGGTGAGTGTGCTCAAGTGCTCCTGTGTTCCTTCAAAGACAAGTTGAATGATGTGACCATTACCACGTTCAAGATCCATGCTCGCATAGACTTGCCCTGAGAAGGTCCCGTCAGAGGCAGTTGTCACTGTTGACATGTATTGGCCATCAAGATAAACGAGCACACTTTCACCACCGATACCGTCCTGATCGACGGTATCAATATCATACAAACGTCCAGAGAAGGTCCAGAAGTCTCCACGAGTTGCATCGGTTCCATCATTGAACTCAAGCGTCATTGCTGAGCGATGTGCCAAGAAGAAGGTCTGATTTGCTGAACCCTCTCGATAGTATCCTTGAGCGATTACATTTGCTTCGAGTAAGTTGTCACCGAAATTGAAGAAATCCTGAACAGTCCACTCATAGGAGAAAGTTCCATCTGCACCTGTTGTCACTTGTGTCAAGACAAATCCGTCGACCTTGAGTTCAACAACGTGGCCTTCAATCGGTTCCAACTGATTATCAACGACGCTTCCAGTAATGGTCGTTGTATCGGTCACAGCAAGTGGTGATGGAACGGACACCGTAACTAGAATTTGGCTGAAGACTGTCCACGTTCCACCAGATTCACTTGGAAGGTAGAACACCGTTCCATTGAATCGAGTATCCAAGGATATCGGACCGAGTTCAGCGTCAGCTGGAACTGGAATGACGGCGGTAAACAATCCCGTAGCATCGGTGGTCACATTGGTCATCCATTCTCCATCGAGATAGATGTCCACGCTCAAGTCTTGCAATGGATTGTCGACAACGTCCAACAATCGACCTTGAACAGTCATCGTTTCTTCACGGTTGACTTCTCCAGTCGGTGTGATCAACAAGATTTGTGTCGGAACACTGACATTGAAATCGACGGTAGCAGTACTCGGCATGTAGAACTCTGGATCGACTGAGTCACCAATTCCAACAGGGTCAACCCAATCACGGCCACCAGTGAAACGAACTTCGACCATGTGCATTCCTGAAGTTGTTGATTCTGGGACAAGGTAAGAGATGGAATACGCTCCTGTCAGTGCATCACTTTGGACACTTGCGACCGGAACTCCATCGACAAAGAGACGAACAATGGCTACAGAAGGAACGCCATCAACGTAGAGTGGCATGTTCAAGTCATCAAGCAACGTTCCATTGACGTACAAGAATTCACCTGCAACCAGTGATTCCGTGTGCTCAAGAATTGTCAGGTTTGTTTCAGCGAGTGTTACAAATTCAGTTGACGTATTGTATCCAATAAGGCCGGTTGTTCCAGCAATTCCATCGTATGAGGCAACTACATCGCTGAATCCAACTGATGCGTTGAACGGCACTAAGAGACTTCCAATTGCCGTTCCGTTTGCAAATGTTGTAACCGTGACGGATACTTCATCCGTTGCACTGGTTGCTGGCAAAGAGAGGGTCACTTGTTGCCCATCGATTGGAGCTCCAGTGTTGTCTTCAAGCAAAATACGAACATCGAGTAAATCTCCTCGTTCTGTGCGATCGTTCAACGAGGGTTGGCCTAACGCATCAAGCGACGGTTGCAAGAATGTGATCACGGAGAATCCTCGACTATCAAAGGAAGAGTTGTTCTTTGATCCAATGTAGAAGTTGACCGTTGGAACAATGGATGCTTCAAGCACGTGTGTACCGGCCTCAAAGCCAGGGGTTAGCGTGATTGTTGCATTCCACCAGCCACCATCTTGGACTGAGCCGTTGCTCACAGCGAATCCTGTTGGAGCATCATCAATTGTGAACAACACGTTCGTAATTAAGCGAGAACCATCTCGATTCATCAAACCGCTTCCATTATCCGAAACAACTCGTCCAGAGACGTTGAAACTTGAGCCAGCAACTGGGTTGTCTGTAATCGAATCAACAACCATGAAGGTCAAGGAGCGGACTGTAACACTGCTGAGATTCGCTTGTGTTGGCAAGAGATCAGAACTTCCGTTGTAGTAGTAACTGACCACAATCAAACCGAGTGGATGGCTCGAAGGTATAGCAAAGGAAGTGTTCGCAATTCCAGAACCATCTGTAGTGACCGATGGCAACCACGTCTCATGGAACTTGGTTGTGACGCTTAAGTTTCCAAGAGGCCTAAAGTTGAAACTCGATTCTACCAACGTTGCACTCAGATTCACCGTTTCTCCGCGATTGACAAGAATTGGATTTCCTGGTTGCAGACCTTCGAGTTGAGTAACACCGAAGACAAAGATTGCCGATGAAGTGTTCGAAGGCAAGTAGTACGGCGAAGAGTCCTCGAGGACTTCAACAACAAGCGTTCGTGGTCCACGAACGGTTCCATTGTTCGCCGTATCGGTTGGAACAGTGAGATTGAAACTGCCGTTGGAAAGAGTAGGAACCCCACTCCGTAGAAGTTCATCTGGATTGGATTGCCAATAGACATCAAGCCTAACCCCCGAGATCATGGCCCGTGCAGGGTCATCGTCATCGAGAATTTGTCCTTGCATGTTGAATGCCACACCTGCTGTTATGGTTGATGGTAGGACGTCGATACGAATGTCAGTCGGAACTTGAACGGTTACATCAACGAGGGTACTGTTACCAATTCTACGACTGTTACCAACTGCCAACGGGTCTGTGAGATCATCACCAACAATCATCTGGAGGACGTAATCACCGGGAGCAAGACTTGCTGTAGCCCAAGTAAAGGAAGCGTTTCCTTCAGCATCTGTTACGGCTGTTCCGATGGTTTGGTTTGAG
This sequence comes from Salipiger bermudensis, assembly GCA_964227855.1. Taxonomy (GTDB): domain Archaea; phylum Thermoplasmatota; class Poseidoniia; order Poseidoniales; family Poseidoniaceae; genus MGIIa-L2. The sequence goes on from CAXQWT010000077.1 coordinate 28,209, forward strand.
TTACCAAAGTCCCAAATGTACTCGACGGTAACGCCCGATATGTTGGATTTGTCAGCAACATCAAACACAGTTGTGTTGAAGACAACCTGATCGCCTGAAACAAATTCCATGGCACTTAATTCCTCTTCCAAAAGGAACTCTGATTCGATTCCCACGGTCAAACTTGGCAAGGACGGAGGGTTCGGAGGCGTGGAAGCGTCAACCACACGATAGTAGGATCCTCCAGGGGGCGCCATGGCTTCGAAGTCAAAGTCTACTGCAACTTCGTAACCGTTCGATGGGAGTGTCGTCGGCATGACGACTGTCAAGTTGAACTCGCCTGTCGTATTATCGAGCATACCGTTTGCCAAATCGATCGGGAAACCGTCTCCATCAAGCATTGTCATCGATATGATGGTATCATTTCCGAGAACTCGTTCGTTGGTAAACAGCCCATCGAAGATGTCCCCTACGATGTAAGTCGTGTTACCCAAGTGCGTCCAATCTTGGAGGACACTCAAATTCCAGCCAATTTCTGCTTGTACACGAATCAGTCCAGATGAATTTCCTGGTTGATAGAGTGTAGAACCGTTGTAAAGAATGTCAAAGACATAATCGCCCGGCCGTAATGTCGAATCGAGTTGCCACGACAAGGTAATGAGAGATGAATCTGGGTCTGAGGTCGTGTTCACCCATGTTCCGTTGAAACTAAACGAGTAATCACCGGGAACGGCGAGTCCGACCTCGACACCCATATGGTCCGATATCTGAACCAGAACATTGGTCGGCTCACCTCGTAGTTGTGGCGTAGCAATAATCTCGAAGTTGAGGATTCCAACAAGTGCGTAGGGATCACCCGTACTGAGATTCGCATCATCGGTCGACTCGTAGAGGTCAGGGTAGAACCTCAATCGCACCTCAAGGATACCTGCTGCCACGTTGACATCAGAGGCATTGAGGAAATGTTGGATACTGAACGCACCATTGACGGATTGATTGAAAATTTCTGTCCATTCCCCACCACTGTTGTTCTCACGCATTTCGAACGAAAGATCTCCTGACATACTCACTGGAGATGCCCCAATGGTTAGCGCAGTACCGTTGACGTAAATGTCATTGTTGAGGAGGAGAAGGCTCGAATTTGTACCTGGCCCTTCGAGTGTAGCTGTAAGGTTTGGTGCATCGCGAATATCGAGAGTGAACGATTTCAGAGTTGGTCGAAGATGATGTGTTGGGCCTGTAATTCCATCTTCAGTTTGCACCCAACCATCGTAACCGAGCGTAGCGCTTAGATTGGTCTTGGTTTCAAGCTCGTCCAACGTCAGTTCGAACGACCAAGTGCCTGATGGGCTGACTTGTGTGGTCAAATTCTGTGCACCATCAACGGAAGAAGTAAACGCAAGCCAAACCGTCGAATTGACAACGAGAGAAGAATCAACAAATGGAAGTTGTTCATACCCAATGAATCCTTCAATGGTCGTCGTTGCTCCAGCCCCGACGATAGGTGCATCGATCGCACCTGGCGAAGTGTGATTGAGCGTCGCATCATCTGTGACGTTCATCCACCATGCGTTCGCAGGGCCTTGAACAGTTGAATTTGCTGTGAGGATTGTTTGACCTGAAATGTAACCTTTCTGTTCAACTTCAAGCATGATGGCACCGAAACCAGGTTGGATCATTTCCACTGGTGCACCTTCAATAGTGAAGAACCCACTTGAATCTGTAATGTTGACCTCAAGCAATCGCTCAGGGGTATTCAATCCTCCAACGCCGTCAAATGCGCCAACAAGAGGTACGAGGTAGGCACGAACGATGTGTTGTTCAATGGCTGTTTGATTCTCCAAAAAGAGGAGATTACCACTGATGGTGATGTTTCCAGCACTTCCGTCACGGTCATAGTTCGTTGGCGAGTAAAGGACGTTGGTCACGTCAAGTTCCGCTGCATCTGGACATGGATCGAACGGGACCCATCCGAAATCCAATCCGCCCGAAGAAGAGGATTGCTGAAGACGTACTTCTGCCCATGTGCGGAGATGTTGAGCCCCAACAGCATATCCATTGCCGGTCCAATCTCCACCCTTGAAACCGCTGACCAATCGAGCAGGCAGACCGATGACACGAGCCATGGTTACGTAAGTGGTTGCAAACTCAGCACACGTTCCTTCATTTGCAACTTCAAGCATAAATTGGGTCAAATCTTCTCCATCTACGAGGCCTGAACCATCAAAGTTGAGTTTGAATTCTGTGGAAGCATTTCCATCTTTGAGGAAGGTCTCAATTGCTAATGCTTGATCGTAAGCGTTCACGGCTGATGCGTCGGTTATGACCGCATTGGTGATGTTGTACACGACAGACCGAGAGTCTGTCAAATCGGTGTAATAGTCAGGCAAGGCTGTTTCGTATGGGAATCCTTGCCCTGCGATACTTGAACTAGCAAGCGTTGCCCAATCGAAGTAATATTCAGGTTGTTGGACAATGATTTCCTCGACAAAACCTCCGTCAACACCGTAACGATGCGTGTCGTTTGTACGCGATAGAATCACCGCTGAATCAGCCCAGAACGAGACATTCGTCGTTGACGCAGGCAACGTTAGGGCGCCTTCTCCAACAGGGAAGTTGTACGTGATTTGCCACGTGATCGTATCGTTTGCGAAACTCGTACTCGCCATGTGAGTAAGATTGGTGAACGGCGGAACCACTTCTTCGCTTGGATGGACTGAATCGTCGTGTGTGTAGGAGTTTCCTGTAGGAATGTCGTTTGTGTACTTTCGCCAGTACTTCTCGATGTCGAGATCGACAGCCCCTGTCGTGTTGTTGGCCCAGAAGAGAACTTCGTCCTGTGGCAGGTCATCCGTTGGGTCAAACAGATTGAATGGAGCACCTACACAGTTGAAGAACCAAAATTGCTGAGGACATTCTGCGCCATCTAGCATGCCACCACCATCGGTGTCTGGATTCCGCCAATCAGAACCCGTTGCGTTTTCGACTGCATCCGGAATGCCATCGTTGTCAAAATCGTCCGGAAGGAGATCGTCGGATGGATCGTTTTCAGGATTGGTGTTATCGAAGTATTCCGTCCGGTCGTCTACGCCACCACTATCCGTATCTACGGATTGATAATCGGTGACCCAGATGTCGGTTGAGCCGTTGTTGATACCAATGAATGCGAGGTTGCATCCTGTGGTGTTTTCGAAATATGAGTTGATTCCATCACCATCGGGATCAAGCGTATTGAAACAGGGCTCTGTTGGGTCCGTGTTGTCAAAGACTTCATCGAAATCACTGACGCCATCGCCGTCTGTATCGACGAGTGTTGGGTTTGAGAACCAACCGTATGTACCGAGCAATTCTTCCCAGTTTGCGAGTCCATCGCCGTCACTGTCGGTATAATCATCATCACAATAGGTTCGTGTGGTTCCAATTGTTCCGTCTTGGTTTGCCGCAGTGTGGCAGAAAGAACCGTTTCGGCTCTCAATGGACGTAGGAGTTCCGGTTGGGGCCGGTGAGACGCCTTGAAGGGCATTGCTGGTCGAGGATGCTGAAAGATAACTGAAGGCCACGAAGGACCCGGAATTGTTGTAATATCCAATTCCACCGTTTGGATTGAATCCACTCGCATCAGCAAGGAAAAGTTGGTTAGCAGCGCTAAAGGAGACAAACGTCGTTACAAAATTGACCAATGAATCGCAAGGATCTGTTCCGTGACTGACGTTGCGTTCATCACCGTCGTTGATGCCTCCAAAGTCTGTATCTGCTACGTTCCACTCTGTGCACGAGAGGTTCTCTTCCCAGTTCTGAATACCATCGTTGTCTTCGTCACCCGAATCTTCTCTACGAGTTGGATCTGTTTCACCTGGGTCGACGATTCCATTGCCGTTAGCATCTTCCTCACCATCGTCGAATGCATCGTCATCGGTATTGTTGTCTCTTGGGTCAGATGCCTGTGGAGGGTTTCCATATGCACCGTTGATTTCGACACCGTCAGGAATTCCATCGCTGTCGGTGTCCGAACTCGTTGGGTCCGTCAGTAATGTCAATGCCTCATAAGAATCGTTGAGTCCATCGTTGTCCGAATCGCTGTCTTGAGGATTGGTCGAAGTGATGCCATCTACTTCTGCTGTAAGCGTAGCACACGCGCCTGGGCCAATGCCTTGGACAGGGTCACAAGGCGAGACTGTTTCTGTTGGAACACCATCAGGACCTTGGCGGAAACAAGGAACTCCTCCACAATTTGTGGTCCATGAAGGATTGACGTATTCCATGAGATTGATCAAACCGTCACCATCAGGGTCACCGTTTGCTCCATCTGCGTTCGAAGCGCTTGTTGCGTTGAGGCCATTTGCAGCTTCCCAACCATCGGGCATACCGTCGCCGTCTGTATCCCAGCCGTTTGGATCTTCATCAGCGATTCCATCGCCATCATCATCGTTGGAGGAACAGTCAGCATCACCATCGTTGTCTGAGTCTGAACCATCGACCTGACCGTCTTTGTCATCATCGAATCCATTCGCACAAACGTTTCCGACAGGATCTTCATCGCAGAGAATTGTGTTGCCTTGACCATCACTTCCAGTGTCGCCACACAGAGGTTGATTGAATTGCATTGAATCTTCTTCGTTCCAATCGTTGACTGGAATGGTCCCGTTCCACCACACGCCGTTGTCGAGAACACCAGTGGTTGCAGGGTTGTCCCAGTTCGATGGTTGAAGATAGGAGTATTCCTGAAGATTGGACATCCCATCGCCGTCAGGATCACCGACTGCACCGTCTCCCCCACTTGCAGATAAGGGGTCAAGTCCGTACTTCCACTCCCAGCCATCAGGCAATCCATCGTTGTCAGAATCCCAGTCTGTAGCAGCCGTGTTGATGAGGTATTCGAGACCGTACGTGAGCCCATCGCCGTCCAAATCAGAGGCAGCGCTAACTTCTTCGGTGACGAAGTCGATGGCCGTCATTGTCGATAGGATCATCAACGCGACCAAAAAGATAGACTGCGCTACTGTTCGTCGATTCGAACGGTCTAATTTAGACGTTCCAGATGAACCTATCTTCAGCGTACCCGCCTCATTCATGTGTTATGGTCGTCCCTATAGCACATAAGGGAAATGGTACGTTGTTCATACAAACTACGATTCATCTTCGATGGATTCAATCTCAAGAAGCTCCAATTCAAGGTCGTCGAATTCCTCTTCTTGGACGTCTTCATCAAGATCTCCGAAGTCGATTTCATCACCTTCTGCTCCTTCAACAGGAGATGGTTCAACCATTGCAGCAAACATCTGAGCCTTCACCTTATTTTGGCCTCGGCGGTAGAGTCCAAATCCAGCAAGAACCAAAACCGAGAGGAAGAGGACGATGGTTGTCGGCTCGGGATCTTCAATCTCGCTCATAATCGAATTGATGAGGCCAGAACTTTCCGTCTTGAATTGGAACGATGGCTTCTGAATGTAACAGAGGCTTGCAGTACATTCTTGATAATTGGTCGGAGTCACAGTGAGTTCAAATTCAACAAGTTCTCCATTCTTGACTTTTTCAGGCGCAGTTATTTGCATCGTGAATTCCTCAGAAGAGAAAGCATCGAGTGAGAAGGAAATAATCTCTCCATCATCCAATGTTGCATCCCAACCATCGGGTGATTTCACAGAAATGACGACATCAACTTCAACGTTGTTGAGATTGTCGATTCGATAATCGAATTCAATGGTCTGACCTGCTCCAACTCGAGAGGTTTGAGATTTCTGTTCGACAACAAGGTTGCCCGGAATCACTTCCTCATCGACTTCGATGGTTAGCGGAAGATCGAAGTAGCGAGGGTCATCTTCGCCGTTCGATTCTTCTGCAACCTGCAAATAAACGACGTGCGTACCTGCCTCGACTTGCTGCCGAATGGTGATTTGAACCTCGATGTCGAAGTATTGGCCACCGGTCAACGGTGCAACAAGAGCAATGTTTCCTTCAATATCTGTGATTTCGTACATCCAAGTAGCATACCCTGGATCGTTGTCGATGTTTCGTTGCAATGCTGCTGGGTTCTTGATCACCCAGTTTGTTGTTCCAGCGTCATCTGATGAATCGGTAATGCGAACGTTGTATGTGATGGTTGAACCTGGTGAAACAGGCCCAATTTGACCCAACGTACCTCCGTCAGAGTCGGAAATAACCTCACCAACGATACCAAAGGTACGGTGGACTGTCCACGCAACTGGCGTCGTGAACACCTCGTCAACACTGCTGTCTGAAGTAACGCTCAATCGAACCAAGCCAATGTCGACCG
>CAXQWT010000078.1:0-20067 GCA_964227855.1 Salipiger bermudensis
CATGGACTCTAGGTATTATACTGTATAGCGAGAGTTTTGCTTCATGGAACCAGTCACGATGGTTGTTATCGGTTTAGCGTTGATTGTATGTGCCTACATGGCTTGGAACATTGGTGCGAATGACGTCGCAAATGCGATGGGTACTTCGGTCGGATCTCGAGCACTCACGCTCAAACAAGCGGTCATTATCGCTGCTATCTTCGAGTTCGCTGGTGCTTTCTTCGCTGGAGATGCTGTTACCAAAACGGTCCGTAAAGGAATCCTTACGGTCGATTTCTCGACGGTTACACCTGACATTTCTCACGACATTGCCTTTGGATTCATTGCAGCAATGATGGCAGCAGCTGTCTGGTTGACCATCGCTACTCGTTTTGGTCTCCCTGTTTCAACCACACACTCCATTATCGGTGGTATCATCGGTGTTGGTCTTGTTCTCGAGGTCGATCACAATGCGGAATACATCGATTGGGAAGTTGTTCAGAAGGTTGTAATGAGTTGGGTTGCAAGCCCATTGATGGGTGCATTAATCGCCTTCTTCTCCTACTATATCATCAAGAAACTGATTCTTGATTCGGATAATCCGGAAGAACGGTCGATGTGGTTAGCGCCGATACTCGCCTTCCCAACATTCTTTGTTCTTGGTCTTGCACTTCAATTCAAGGCGCTCAAGGGCTTCTTTGCAAAGGCTGAATCAAATGGTTGGATTGCTGATAAGTCAGCATGGCTTCCTGCGAAAGAAAACGGTGTATGGGATCCATTTGCAGATGCTGCATGGCTTCCAATCAACTCTCTCATCCTTGCAGCAATGATCGGAGCAATCGGTTCTCTTTGCCTCTACTTCGTCCTCCGGAAAATCGACATCAAGGAAGAGAGCAATGGCTTCCGTGGTGTTGAGCGAATCTTCGTTTGGTTGCAGATCATTACCGCTGCATACGTTGCCTTCGCTCATGGAGCCAACGACCGTTCCAATGCGATTGGACCAATGGCTGCAGTTTGGCAAGTACTTTCCAACGATACGGGTATGTTGATGGAAAAGGCAGAGATTCCACTCTGGCTTGTCCTACTCGGTTCTGCTGGTATCGCCATTGGTGTCATGACCTGGGGATGGCGAGTTATGGAAACCATCGGAAAGAAGATCACAGACATTACGCCAACACGTGGTTTCGCAGCTGAATTTGGTGCTGCTACAACGATTCTCATCTTCTCCATGCCATTCCTTGCAGTTCCTGTTTCGACCACGCACACACTGGTTGGTGCTGTTGTCGGCGTTGGACTCGCAGGGGGGGCCAAGGCAGTCGATTTCAGAGTGTTTGGAAAGATTGCAGCCTCTTGGGTTGCAAGCGTACCCGTTGCCGCCTTTGGTGCAGCAACGATTTACATCGCATCCGGCGGTGACGATCTCAAGATGATCATTCTCCTGCCAATTGCCTTCCTTGCAGTAGGCTATGCTATGTGGCGAACACGAGGTGAGGAAATACATGTTGAGGATGCACTCTCCGATGCAGGTGGTGCAAAGACCGATGATCCAACACCATTCGATATGTTCCACCACCACGCAGAAGTCGTTGAAGAAACCGTTGAGAAGATGGTCATCGCAGTCGAGAAGGCTTGCTCTGGTGAAGATGCAAGCGAAGAAATTGAAGCGACCATCGAATCTGAATTCGCCGCTGACAAGGTCAAGGCAAGCATTCGAGATACTGTACGAGAAGACCTACGATTCGGTCTTGCTGCCGATTCCAAGTCCTTCCTCCACATGGTCAGCCGACAAGATCGTATTGCAGACTATGCACAGAATGTTGCAGAACAGTTGTCATTCCGCCCACTCATGGAGGACGATGAAGCTCGAGAACACCTTGCAAAGATGGCAAAGGCTGTTGCAGAAACGGTAGCAACCTATGAGGATTTGATCGAAGCATTGCGAGACTATCACATCAGTGGACGAACGAAGGCTGGTGCTGACAAGGTTATGGAACTCATTCGTGAAGTCAACCTCAAGGAGCATGAGGCCGATATGGTTGAAGCAGAAGCTGCCGCATTCGTGTTCACAAACGGTGAAGATCAACCACTGGCAGCCATGCACATGTATCGTGTCCTTCAGCGACTCGATGATGTTGCAAATGCTTGTGAGAAGGCTGCTAACTCCTTCCTACCGCTTTTGTCAAAGTGAAGTCAACGCGTTCAAACCGTGTTATCTGCTTGATTGAGAACCCAGTCGAACAGTGATTCAAGACTTGGCTGAAGAAGTACCGCTTCGGCGGTTAAGGTGTACTCGACGGTTGCAGGGACAGTGGCATACGCTTGACGGCGGACGAGGCCATGTTCCTCAAGTTCTCGTAATCGTCGTGCAACGGTGGTTGAGGATGAGTCGACTTGTTTTTTGATCGCTGAGAAGCGCATCGGTTCTAGATTGCAATTCATTGTGTAGAGAATGTTCAACATTTTCGATTTGGACAAGAGAACCAACAACGATTCGACATTGCCTCGAGCTGATTCACACAGGGATTGCATTCGAAGAGCCTGTTCTTTACTCATAATGCGACCAAGTATCATTTTGTTATGAAGGAACAGGTTACAATATTGTTACAAACAACAGCAATGCCACTTTTCTGTTTATGTGCGTCATTTCAGTGGCAAGGATATGAACAATCATCCTGATCGAAAAACGATGAACAGCATAGCATTTAGTAAATATGGATCATCTGATGTACTCAAGAAAACCTCAGTACCGTACCCACATGGATTTGATACTCGATCAAATGTTGTCATCAAGGTACATGCATCGGCAATCAACCCGGTTGACAAAGCGCTTCTGGGTGGTGATCTGAAGATGGTACGTCCAGTTGCTGGATTTCCTCACATCATTTCCTACGACGTTTCTGGAGTCATTGCAGAAGCAGATGAAGGGGGTGCCTTTGATGTTGGGCAACCTGTTTTTGCTCGACTGTTTGGTAGCGTAGATGATCGAAAGAAAACGCCGTGGTATCGCGGTGCAATGGCAGAATATTGTGTTGCTGACGTATCCAATGTTGTTGTCAAGCCGTCGAACCTCACCTTCGAGGAGGCTGCTTCCGTCCCACTCGTTGGTATGACGGCACTCCAAGTACTGAATGCAGCCAAACTCAAGCAAGGAGATTCTGTCTTCATCTCAGGTGGAGCGGGTGGTGTTGGTACAATGACCATTCAGTTGGCTAAACATGTGTTCAATGCAGGATTGGTTGTAACGACTGCTTCAGCGGGTGAGAAAGCAGATTTGTGCAAGGACCTTGGTGCTGATGTTGTCCTTGATTACAAAACGACGAACTTTGAAGAGGTGTATGGAGGAGATAGTGGCGAAAAATTCGATGTTTGTTTCGATACCACGAACGAGAGCCTCGGTATGGCGAACATCGTCAAAGAAGGTGGCCGAATCGTTAGCATCGCAGGAATGCCGACCTTGGAAGAAATTCGTAGAATTGGTGGTACCGCATGGATTCTCAAACTATTTTTGAAAAGAAGGGAAAAGAGGAAGGAATACAAAGCTGCAAAGCAACGTTCCGCTGACTGGAGTTATCTCTTCCTCTCACCAAGTCAATCTGATCTCACCGTACTTGCAAAGCACTTGGAAAGCGGTACGATTAAACCCATACTCGATGGCGTATGGGACTTCCATTCCGATGACGAAGAAACTGGATGGAAAGGAGCATTCAATCGTTCGTTTTCTGGTCGTGCGAAAGGAAAATGTGTTGTCAAGTTTGAACATTGAGTCAATTGTTCCACATTGAAAGATCTGGAGCAGCAGGAACGCTGTTGTCGTGATTGACTTGCGGCGACCACTTGGCGGGGGCTTTCGGGCGTTTCCAGCCAAGTAACGTCACAAGGAACAGGATGATGCTCATGAAAATGATTGCAATGATATTCTCAGTAAGTTGAGAAACGTATGTGGAGCGTTCCTCTGCTTCTGAATCCGATTTTGGTACGACTTCTTCTTCTACATCAGTCATCTCAACAACGATCGATTCACAATTGGAGGCATCGTCTGTAATAGCGCAAACTTCGCCTCTATAGATTCCAGGAGAGGTCGCTGTTACAGTGGCCTGATTGCCTGAAATCTCAACTTGGAGCGGTTCATTGAAGTCGAAAAGGATTGACTCTGTGTCTGCATTGGCATAAGCAGTGATCACTATGTTCCTATTGACTTCTGCGATTCTACTGGAATACGAAACGATCAAAATTTGTGGATTGAGAACGGGCAAGCCTTCGTCAATCTCTCCGTTACAGTTATCGTCAATCCCATTACGAATCTCAGGTGCATAGGGGCTGATGTTCGAATTGTTGTCATCGCAATCTTGGAACCATCGAAGACCATCACCATCGTTGTCAAGATCTGCAAACAATGGATTTGTTCCGAAGAACAATTCGTACCCGTCGTTCATACCGTCGTCATCCGTATCGGCATCTTGCCATTCTGTGTTGTGCACATAGTACTCATCGACGTCAAGTAAGCCGTCCCTGTCTGCATCGGTCGTTCGGAAATCTTCGTCGATGTCCTCGTCACAATCGTCATCGATTCCGTTCAACCATTCGGACAATCCCGGGCTTCGGTCTGAATCATTATCATCGCAATCTTGGAACCAATAGTACCCATCACTGTCATCGTCTGGGTCTGCATAGGTCGGGTCGGAAAAGAAGACTTGAACTTCGTCACCATCGTCCATTCCATCACCATCTGTATCTGGATTGTTCCAATCCGTATGTTGGACATGGAATTCAGCCCAGTCGCTCAATCGATCATTGTCTGAATCAAGATCTTGGAACCCTTCATCGATTCCATTCTCACAATTGTTGTCGATGCCATCGAGGAGCTCCGGTTGGAGAGGCTTGACATTCGGATTGCTATCGTTGCAATCTTGGAACCAATACCAGCCATCGCTATCACCATCATCGTCGTAAACCAATGGGTTGCTAAAGGTGACAAGAACTTCAGTTCCATCGCTCAAACCATCGCTGTCCGTATCTTCCTGGAGAGGGTTTGTCAAGAAGATGAGAATTTCCTGACCGTCATCAAGAAGGTCGTCATCCGTATCGGAATCAATAGGACTTGTTGACGAGTTGAAGATTTCATATCCATCCATGAGGTTGTCATCATCCGAATCAGGGTCGAGGGGGTCGGTGTTGTGGATGTTGGTTTCGTCTTCATCAGGAAGGCCATCGTTATCGGTGTCAATGATTTCCTCTGCACCGTGAATGACCAATTCCCAGTGGTTCCATGTCCCTGTATCTCCATTGCCACGATCATTGACTTCAAGCGTCCATACGCCATCTGAGGGCTCGTCCCAATGGAGCATCGAAGAGAAGACCCATTCGTTGAAATTGTTGTTGTTATCTTCGTGTTTTTCAGCCAAACGAGATTCGGTTCCATCCGGCGATGTTAACGTGATCTCGAGATCCCCTCGATAGGTGTGATCAGCATCAAATCTGATTTCGACAGACTCAACAAGTAAGCCAGCATCGACAGTTACGCTATCGGAGAGGCCACTGGCTGTGTTGTCAGGTATGGACTGTGAGATATCGATTTCTCCGCTTGACCAGTTGTATTCTGGATTGACATTGGTCCAATTTCTGGCGATGTGGACTGCAAGTCCTGCATCGATGGCTCCATGCCCATATTTGTGATTCACATCATGGCCCCCTCCATTCGTAACCCAATCGCTATCGGATGCATCGTTGGTACGTGCGCTGTGGACCAAGACGTGCTGAATATCTCGATAGGTCAGTGATGGATTGGCTTCAATCATCAGGGCTATGACTCCAGAGACAAGCGGCGTTGCACTACTTGTTCCTCCGAAATTGTTGTTGATGTCGGTTGAGGTGTAGCCGCCCGAACCGCGAATGTCCGCTGTTGTGATACCTTGAGCCCCGCCACGCGAATGGGCTGCAACGAGGATGTTCGCCCCGTCTTCACTGTACCATGCTTGGTCTCCATAGTCGGTCATAGCTGCAACACCGATTGTGAATCGAGAATTTGCATATCCATCGTAATTTGAATTGTCATCGTTGTTGCGACCGTTTCCACCAGCGAGTGTCACGATTGTACCTAAACCCCCTCGCCCTTGGTACATGTTGTCCTCAAGAGATGCCTGAAGCAGCGGTCCTGGGCCGCTAACGACTTTACCAGAGTCACTTGGACCCCATGAATTGGAAGAGATGGCAACGAGGTCACGGCGATGCCCAATTGCATCCGCTTCGTCTTGATCGGTATTTGAGCAAGCAATGAGACGAATCCCGATAAGATCTGCATCGATGGCTGCTCCAGCAATTCCGTAGTTGTTGTCGCCAATTCCTGCTGCAACACCGGCTGCTGAGGTTCCATGTCCATCGTTCGAACTTGGTGTCGGGTTGCCATCATCTCCGCAATAGTCCCAATCGATGGTATCTTGATAATTTGGAGAGAGGTCGTTGTGCTGATGATCGACGCCATCGTCAACAACAGAAATCAGTACATTTGAGCCCTTGACAGAATCCCACGCACCAGTCACGTTCGCATCCACGCCAGGCGTTCCTGAACCTTGACCTGTATTCTGCAAATGCCATTGGGATGAGAACGATGGGTCGTTCGGAATGAAGCGTGGTTCATTTTCATGCGATTGGACGATGGACCAACGCTCAACTTCGTCCACAGAGAGCAGTTCTTGACGTATGTCCATCGGGTGGTCGAGACTCAGAATGAAAGCACCTGGGATTTGGTTCGGTTGTTCAATTGAAACGATGTTTATGTCGAATTCATGACGTAGAGTTTCTTCGGTCTGGCCACACATCGAAGGCATGTAAACAAGCCATTGCTTTGATGAATCCAGAGCACCATCAGTCATCGCACGAACGAAAGCGTTGTTGACGCCGAAACTGAGTTCCGTCGGAGAACACGCGATTTTCTCTGCTTCCATTGTTGGCTGAGCCTGTGATATCGGAGCGAGGAGCGTTAGCAAAATGAGGAAAACGCCAACTCGCATGAAGGGTGTTACAACCCCACTGGCATAGAAAACCTTGCTTTTCTCGATAGCAAACTTTGACATTGAGGAAGTCGACGGCAATGCATGCGAAGCATAGTGACAGGAGGTGCTGGATTCATCGGTTCACACCTCATTGACCGATTGGTTGCTCGTGGTGATCACGTCATCGTTCTCGATAATTTATCGAGCGGAAAAGCAGAGTTCCTATCGCATCACACTTCCAATGTGGAACACATTGACGTCGATATTACTGATTTTGATGCAATGTCGCCTCATTTTGAAGGCGTTGATGTGGTCTACCATGTTGCAGCAAATCCTGACATTCGTCTTGGTACTGAGATTACCGATACAGATCTCAAGCAAGGAACCATTGCAACCTATAACGTCGTTGAATCGATGAGAATCCACAAGGTCCCAACAATCATGTTTGCTTCATCATCCGTTGTGTATGGAGAAAACGCTCCAATGCCAACGCCTGAAAATCATGGCCCATGCATGCCTATTTCTCTCTATGGTGCAAGTAAATCTGCTGGAGAGGCTTTGGTCAGCAGTTGGGTTGGTACCTTTGGATTGCAAGGCTACATCTTCCGATTTGCGAACATCATTGGCGATCGAGGAACGCACGGTGTCATCTTTGATTTCATTCACAAGCTAAAGCGAAATCCAAGAGAACTCGAAGTTCTGGGTGATGGTCGGCAAGAGAAATCCTACATGGAAGTCGGTGATTGTGTCGATGCGATTCTTCATGTTATGGACACCGAACACGAACCTCTCAACTTGTTTAACCTCGGAAGCCACGATACCTGTAGTGTTCGTCGCATTGCAGAGATTGTTGTCGAAGAGACAGGTTACACGGATGCTGCTATCGTCTACACAGGTGGCTCACGTGGCTGGGCTGGAGACGTTCCTCGAGCGATGCTCGGTATTGACAAAATGCTCGCCTCCGGTTTCAACGTGAGGTACAACAGTGAAGATGCTGTTCGTCACACTGCCCGTGTATTGATTGAAGAAATCGGTCTCGAAAAATAAACCAAGACTGTTGGGTTGTACCATCGGCCTTATGGAGGAGAATGGGTTCGTTTAAACCGGTGAGAACATGAAGTCAATGCTTTATGACCAAGACGGAAGCGCTCGTTCAGATGCAGGAATCATCGTTATGTCGATGTTTTTCGCAGGAATCCTAATCGTTGCATTCACAACAAATCCAATCGCCTCTGGTACAAAGATCGGTGAACGTGCACCAATCTTTAGCGGTGAGGCATACGATGGCACAAGTTGGAAATCATTTGAATTTGAGGACCTCCTTGATCGGTCATGGACTTGGAACTCCACGGAAGAATCTCCTTGGATTGCAGTCGAATTCCTCGACACGGATTGCGGTTACTGTAAGACTTCTGCACCAGATGTAGGCGAATGGGCTCAAATGTATTCTGCTGAGCAGTGGCCTGGACCTGATGTCATCTTCATCGCCATAGCCGTGGAATTTGTTGCTGAATCATCTCGAGCCGAGGTTATCGAATTCCGGGCGCAGTACAACAACGATTTCCTTTACGTGGATGATCTGGACATCGGCATCGCAAAAGATTGGGATGTCGGTGCAACGCCGAGTTATTTCCTTGTTCAACCGGACGGTATTGTTGCATGGAACAGCGGCCAAGCAACCAATTCACTGGGTTGGGATGCGAAGGAGGAAGCACCAGTTCCTTTGAATGGATTCGATGATGGATACGTACAACTCAACGAAGCCATCGAACAATTGACAATGCTCAACGGAGGTGAATGAAGATGAATGAGTACACTATTCTCTCAATTCATGGAGTGGTCATTCTCTTCGGTGTACTTTTGATGACCCCACTCGGCGCAAGCATTGCTTCGATGTTTCACAGTCGATACCCCTCAACCACCACAAAACGTGGCCAAATCCTTTCCGGAATGTTCTTTGTTTGCTTGGGTGGTTTTACTGTCTCTGCACAAACGTTGTGGATGCACAACAAACTTTCCGAAGGTGCGAGCGTATGTTCAAGTAACTCAATCCTCAACTGTGACGGATTGATTGGCAACGTAGCCTACAACACCGATCCGCTCTTTGGGCAACCATGGGGATTGATTGGAATGGTTGCGTTCACATCGCTCATGTGGCTCGTTATCACGATTGGGAAAGAGCCGATGTCTCCACAAACGCAACTCTTCATCAAAGCTGGTCTTGGAGCCACAATCGCAGGACTTCCTGTTATTGGACTCCTTGTGAGTTATGAAATCAAGGAAGGGCTCATCTGTCCATTTTGTACCGTTGCACACATTACCAACATCATTGCATTGGTTGGTTTCTTCGTTCTGTTCAAATTGTATGAATCCGATGAATGGGCTCCAGACATGAAGAAATCTTACAGGAAGTGATGGACTGAATCGTGATGTTGCCATCGTTGTAATTGCCGTAATCGCATTGGTTCTCGTCTCATACCAGGCCGGTTATCTCTCGTTTGACTCGGAGGATACCTCGGAGAGTGTGGATGAGACGCCTTTTGAGGATGGGCCGTCTTCCCTTGACGAAATAGATCCACTCGCATCGACGTGTTTGGACCACGGTGGATTAACTCGTCACGATCACATGAGTCTCTATATCCGAATCAATGGCGAGTTCGCCACGATTCCTGAGAACACAGGAATTAACACGGGAACATGCAATCAACAAGGGGCTAACATGCACGTCGTTCACACGCACTCTGATGACGGTAGGCTCCATCTTGAGATGCAAACATCTGAAAATGTTGAACTTGGAGTCTTCTTCGATATATGGGGGCAGCACTTTGACTCAACAGGCATTTTCGACTATCGTGTTAACGAAACCCATGCCATGACAATGAGCGTCGTTGATGCTGATGGAAACCAAAGTTTTGTCGATTCGTATGACAAATTTGTCCTGTTGAATGGACAAGAGATCTTCATCGATTACGGTCCACGTGCTTAGGGAATGAAGATTCCTTCGAAGAAGGTACCTTCACCTTCAGTCTCTATTTCTTCAAGACGAACGATGGTCACATCAATACGCTCTGTATCCGTGTAAATGCGTCGAAGTTCGTGAAGCATTGCTCGTTGTACGTCTTCTTGATCCGTTCCATACAATACTGAGAGGTGCTGATGTTTTTCGCCGTTGACCATAGCAATGAATTCAACCATCCATTCCTTCACATGCTCATCTTGGGTGTTCGCCTCAAATGTTTCTTCCATGATGTTACATGGACGTGATACCTTATCAATGAATGGGTCTTTTGACTCATCATTTGCCGGAAAAAGGTATTATTTTCCGAAATACATCAGTATTTTGTTATATTTATTCTTCTTCTCTTACCTTTTCCTTCGATTGAAGCGTTACCAGACCAAGTATTCCAACTGCCAAAAATACCATGATTGGAAGAATCACTGGAAGTTCAGCCCCATCTTCAAGTGAACTCGAAAGGACAGATATTTCGACAACTCCGAGAGGTTGTGAGTTGACCAAGCTACGATTGGCCAATGCTTCGTTGGTGTACTCATGAATTACAATGACGGACCACTCGTCCAATCCTTGGGAAGGAACTGATGCTACAAAGGGTGCATCGATGGTTGACCCTATGGACACGAAAGGACCTTGCAAAGGAAATTCTGCCAGAGCGAAGAGAACACGGTCTCTGTAATCTTCTCCTGGGTTGTCAAAGCCAGATGGTACAGTTTTCTTATGCTGCACAAACAGGATACTGTACTGCGTATTGTTGACAAATTCGGATGCATGCGGTGGCATGAGAGTGACAGTAAGATGAGTTTCATTTGTTTCTGCTGTTACGGTGAGATCGGTGTACTCTCGCTGGTTGGATTCAGAACGTAGAATGTCACTTTGTACATCAGGCCATGAAGGAACACCTTCTCGAACTTCTCCATTGTTGACCACAAAGGAAGGCGTTGACACCATCTCTGGGTGCTGAATTCGAAGTCGTTCAATACGATGTTGTGCAGCTTCTGGTCCAAAGGCATCAACTCCATCATCTGGATGATAGGATACCATCGATATTCGACTTCCATGCTCTTCTGCAACAATTCCGAGATCGGGGTCAATTTCGGCGCAACTTGGGCACCATGTCGCCGTGTACTCCTCCACGAGGATGCTGTGGCCGCCTTCAACAACAACTGAGCCGTTCCATTGCTCAGGATTGATTTGAACGGCATGCGCATGTGGCAACAACATCATGATGCAACACAAGAGAATCGCCTTGTGGACTGCGCCCATGGTCTGCCCAATCACTCGACCTCCTTCATCTCATCGTTTGAGTCACAATTGCACGGAAGGTGTTATGGCTACGTGAACTCGCATCGTGAACTGGGGAATCTCCATGGCAGACCACTGGATTGAGAATCACAAGCGTGATTCCTGGCGTCGTCAAGCGAAAGCCAGTGGATATCGCGCCCGTTCTGCTTTCAAACTCAAGCAAATTCAAGCCAAATTCGAGTTGATGCGCGAAGGCGATGTGGTACTCGATGTCGGATGCCATCCCGGGGGATGGGCTCAAGTTGCAGTCGAAGAAGTCGGTGAAACAGGTATCGTGGTCGGTGTTGACTTGCAGCCTTGTCAACCGGTGGATGGTGCTTTACTGATGGTTGGGGATATTACTGACCCTCTCACGCAAGAACGAATTGTCAAGGAACTTGAAGACCGTCAAGTCAACTCGGTTATTTCAGATATCTCTCCCCACATCACAGGTAAATGGGATGTTGATCAAGCTGTGGCGATGACGCTTGTAGCAAAAGTGTTTGACTTTGCTTTACCATTGCTTTGTAGTGGGGGATGGTTTGTGACAAAACTGTTCCAAGGTGTTGGCGTTGAAGAATTGATTGAAGCTGTGAAGCCACATTTCTCCTATGTGCGTCGTTTTTCACCAGAAGCATCGAGAAATTCATCTTCAGAAGTCTATCTTGTTTGTCGTAACCATACGCCTTGGAATGCAACATCTACATCCGTCCTTGACCGATACGAAAAAGCAGTGAATCGCATCCTTGGAGGCGATGAAATCGTTGATGACGTCGTTGCAACAAAAACCAAGTTTACGGTTCGACGTAAGAAATTCGAGTGAAACTCTGATAATGATTGAAGATTTTGTTCAGTGTATGAACAAAACGTGTGTCCATGATCTTAAACCAAACAGAATGGTTGCTTTGATTGAAGCAACCGTTGTTCGTACCTATCCTCTCTCAATGAAGTTTGCAAAGAAAAGATGGCTCCCCTTTCGAAAAATCGTCATTGAAGATGACAGTGGATTGATTGTTGTCAAGGTCTGGGGGCTTTCTGCAACTGAAGTGCTCCGAGGACAGCAAATTCAGCTCGAAAAGGCCTATTGTTTTACGACGAATGCATTGCTGTACCTCACTCTCAGCAAAGACTCTCACCTCAAGATATGCACGCAAGCATAAAGAAGGGGAGGTCGTGGGCCAATTGTCAACTGAGGCAGCACTATGACAGAGCGAGCAAAGAATTGCACATCGTCCGGCTTACCATTAACCGAAACGGGATCGACTGCGTTCCCTTGCCCAAATTGTGGGAATTCGATTGGTCGAAGCCCTCGATGCCGTGATCAAGGCGTCTCGTATACCTGTTCTGAGTGCGGATTTGTTGGTCCCTGAGGTGAGAACATGGGCATGGTAGCAATGACATACAAAGTAAACCCTGATGCTGAAATGGAAGATGTCGATACAGACATGATTTCAACTACGATCTCCACTTTTGGTGACGACACATACGACGTCCAAAGCGTCGAAGTCAAGCCTCTTGCCTTCGGTCTCAAATTCGTTCAAGTTCACGTTGTCATGAATGACGGTGAAGGACTTGCAGACATGTTCGAAGAAAAGATGTCCTCAATCTCCGGTGTTGGAGAAATCGAAGTTATTTCGATGGGCCTTCTTTGAATCACAATTGATTCAATGGCGTTCGCATAAATTCGCGAAGCAAGATTGTAGCATAAGATCCGCTTGAAAGCGTGAATCGAAACTTCAGACAAGCACCATCAGGATGCCAACGACTTCCTTCGAGTGGACCTTGTCCCCAATGCTCACCTAGCGTGTCACTGGAAGCCTTCGGTGCTGCTTCCACGGTGAATTCTTCAAACGATGTTGTCAAAGAACGCCGAGTTCCCGTTGTTGTCAGCCTTGGGATATCTTCGATTTCCCAAGTCAGTTCTGCCAGACCCAGCTCCGAGAGAATCGATTCTTCGAGTTGGCCAGGCTTGCCCTCACACGTTCGAATGTCTCGGCCGGGAAGCGGGCCCGTTACGGACAGTCGACCGAGCTGACAATTTCTGCCTATACGGGGAGCTGTTCGCTCCTCGACCAAGACACAGTTGTTTGCTGAGAGTTGCCCACGTTCATCAAGACGACCAACGAGATCTCCCGCTTCAGGGATTGTAATACTGATTCCTTGCTCAAGTCGCTTTCGCAAGGTTCGGTTGAAAACCACCGATTGAAGGGCATGAACGGTCATGATTTGGAGGTTGTTGGGCAATTTTCGGAATGCTCCGATAAAATCTCCAGGATTGTTCAACAAATGTTCCGTCATTCTTCGCTCATAGCCGAGCCAATCAGGAGCCAAATCAAGTCCTTCCTGAGTAATCCCATTCTCTCGAATATGCTCACGGAATGCTGCAACTTCAGGCGACTCGTACTCTCCTGCCTTGCTGATGTACGTATGAGCGGCTTCGTCCCATCGATGTTGTACAACCGAGCGACCAACCTCTGCCGTAACAGCCCTGCCGCTACCGAACCGCTGTGGTCCTATCCAATTCGGGAATCTGCCGATTCCGAGTTTGCGTTCCATGTTTTCTTTGATTCGTTCGACTTCGCTCAATGCTTCATCTTCACTCATCGGAGTTCCGTCTTGATGAGCGCACCCTCGAACAACGATAGTGAAACGATTACCACGATGATTTCCAAATCCAATTTTTTGATGTGTTCGGCCGAGAACTTCAATGATGACATCGTTCATTTCGATTTCAGCAACCTTGAATTGAGGTGCATCGATGACAAAGATCTGCGATGTAACGGCACGCTTGTCTTTTGTTCCTGCGAAAAAGATGCGATTTCTGGAAATACTGAGTTTTTTTGCAAGGTTGTTGCAAAACCGATTGGTCTCCCAGTTTGTTAACGTAATGTTTGCAACGGTGAACCGCCCCTTTGGATTGAGGGCAATGCTCGTAGCAATTTCATCGACTCGAAAGTCAACGACACGTGATTTGAGGACGCCGCCTATACCACTGTCTTCAGTTGCATAACCGATGAGACCGATGGCTTCTGCCAGCGAATCGTTTGGCTGCACAGCAGCCACCTCATAGTGTTAGACTGTCAAATTCGCTGGACAAGCTTTTGACGATCTCGTTGAGGACTGCGTCAGGCTTTGCCTTTCCTGTTGTGCGAATGTAGAATTCTGGGGGGTCCAAATCAGGATGCCCAGGGAAGTAGTTCGCATACTCGACCGACTTGTGGTTGTTCAAGCGGTCTCGGAGGATTTGAAGAGCAGTGTGGGACTCTCCTGTGATTCGGAGTCTGAGTTCATTTTTTTCCTGAATGAGGACCTTAACTGGCATGTTATCGGTTTGGCGACCGACCACCCCGTCTTGAACCTTGCCGTCATTTAGTGAGCAGGTTTTTGCTTCAGGAGTGTCCATTTTACCCTGTCACTTAAACACCCTCTTGCACTCGCAATGACCATGGACACCTCGAATTATGAGGACCAGATGGCGGAATATGCCGGTCTCTTCAAACGACTGTCTGTCCCTATTCTCATTGTTTCGGGCTTGCTAACGGTGGCCTTGGGCGCACATCTGTTGACATCGCCACCTGAGTTCCGCACAGATTTGAATGATTTTGCACCGGAATCGGAATCCAACAAAGCGCATGAAGAAATTCATGCCTTCTTTCCCGATGAATCTCGACCCATGTTCGTTCATGTGATTCGTGACAACGGTGGAAACATTCTGAGCATGGACTCACTGATGCAGATGGATGCTGATCTTTCAGCCTTAAAATCCGATGAACGTGTTCAACTTACAGCAGTCGTCTCTTGGACTACATCTCCGGGTATCGTCCAGATTGCATTGGATGAACAATCACCTGGAACGAACATCTCAGACTATCAAGACTGGCCATCGTTGGTTGATGCAATCGTTGAAGATGATACGACATGTTCAATCAATCAAGACGATGCTTTGCTCAGCACGGTCAATTTCGTAGGGTCTGCCCTCATCAACAAGAACTTGGATATCTCCGAGACCTGTTCGTATCTATCCAACGGTGAGGGAGATGCAGTGCCTGCCGCAGATTCGACTGCTTGGGTCTTGGAAATCGATCCAGAATTGGGTGAAGATGAGCGTCGAGAAATTCAACATCAGATTCGACTTGCATTTGCGGATGTGAGTGAATCTTCTGAATTGGAGTATTCAGTTGCATCCCTTGATTTGATGTCGTACGATATCGATCAAGGAACATTTGATAATTTGGCACTTTTGATTCTCTTTGCCACCATGGTTGTCATTGCCTTGTTGTTTGTTGCTTTCCGAAATGTCAAAGGAGTACTCTTCCCGGTCTTGAGTCTGAATGTTGCCTTGATTTGCACGTATGGTTCTCTCAACCTTATCGGAATTCAATTCACAGCACTTGAAGTCGCTGTCGCCCCGCTTGTCCTTGGACTAGGAATCGATTACGCAATTCATCTGCAGCGTTCGTTTGCTTATCACAGAAACAACACAGACGACGTTGCCGAAGCTTGGATGCGTGCCTGCGGTAAACTGAGTGTGCCACTCTCTCTTGCTGTTGTCACAACGGTTGCAGCCTTCCTAGCAAACATCGTATCTCCGTTGCCTCCTCTTGCAACTTTTGGAATCGCACTCGCCTTTGGTGTCATTTGTGCATTCTTGACATCAACGCTTCTCATTGGAGCACTTCACGTTACGTTCAATGCCACTGCATATACTGGACAGCGGAAACCACTGAAACTCACGAACCTCACACAACCACTTCTTCAACTTCATCGCAAGCAACAAGTGGCTGTTTTGCTCATTGCAATCGCAATCTCAGGTGCTTCAGTGGTAGGAGCAATGCAACTTGAGACTGATTTCGATCTTTCTGATTTCGTCAACGAAGACATGGAAATTATGTCGGTTCGTGATGACATAAACTCAAATTACGACAGTGCCGGTTGGAAGTATGTCTATGTCCTCATGGAGCCAGTTGGTGGAGGCATCATCCCTGACGATGTCCTGCTTCTCGACAACTTGCGAGACTTGCATTCAGATCTCAAGAACAATCACGACGTTGTAGGTACCGATGAGCGATATCCCTCTCCTTCCTATGAGGGTCCGTATGTTGTCCTTCGCGATGCGATTTTACGCGACACTTCCTTTGGAGATAGGCATGGTTTGGAAGTGGAAAACGACGATGTTTGGGATGTACCTGGGGAAAATATTGATCTTGGCTCTGTCTTTGCGGACCTAAGAAACAACTACACTGTAGCAGATCCCCTTTCCGGTAAGACTTGGAGCGATCGCGTTAATGCAACCGTTCACTTGGACGGAACCAACATTGCACACTTGCGTACTGAAGTTCGCGTTGAGGCTACTACTTCTACCGAATCAAAACGCGTCGTTGCTGAATTCGAATCAATGATTGGAGAAAGCGATGATGACGGTGCGTTACGAGCCTCCCTCAAAGATTATGCTGTCATTCACGTCACAGGAGACTTGGTCGTGTTGCAACAAGTGCTTGACGGATTGTCTTCATCTCAACTCAAATCAACAGCAATTTCGTTGATTGTATCGTTCGCAGTTCTTCTTCTCCTGACTCGGCGAATCTTACCTGCATTCATCGTTCTTCTGCCAGTAGGTATGGCCTCGCTTTGGGTTGTCGGTTCAATGGCAGTCCTTGGAATCAAGTGGAACGTGTTGACGGTTCTTGTAACTGCATTAACACTCGGTATCGGTATTGATTACACCATCCACATGTGGAGGCGTATCGAATGGGAACTCCAACGACAAGACGACCACTGGGATGCACTCAAGACTTCGCTCGAAACGACAGGCGTTGCTTTAATGCTTTCAGCAGCAACAACGGCAGCAGGTTTCCTTGTACTCATGCTTTCACCAATGCCGGTCATCCAAGACTTTGGTCTCATTACAGCGGTGACAGTAATCTTCTCACTCCTGCTTGCATTGGTTCTGCTACCGGTTCTCCTCGAATTGGCAGCAAGAGCTCAGGAAGCCGGCGAGAATGGCGTCTAACTAAGTGCTTGAATGACGCTTTCCATATCAAGTCCTTGATCTCGAGCGACAAGGGCAAGCGCCATCCACCCGGTCACATGCACAAGTGCTCGTTGTTTCCGTGTTGCTCGACGTTGAACTTCTTCGGATTCTAATCCCGAAGATCGTGCAATGTATTTCAGCAATCTCCGTGTCGTTGCAGCACGTGGATCATTTGATTCTTCTTTGAGTTGCACAGGGATTGTTTCCTGCTTTGGCTTAACAACTTCAGCAGTTGGTGCTTCGACATCTGTTTCAGACATATTCTCTGATTGAGGTTCGTACGGTACTGGGCTGATCAAACGCTGCGGTCGCGGATACCAACCGAGTGGTGTCGATGAGGATGAGAAATCATCAACAGGTGACAGATTTTCTTGACCACCTTTCAACCATCCAGAACTGATAAGGGCTTGAACGGAGGCTTCTGCTTCATCAGGCTTGAGCCATCCCATATCGAGCGAAAGAATACGTTCGATATCCATCGCATCAAGCTCGCTTTGACCACGAAAGCAAATGGCCAAGACACGACGAATATCCTCGACATCTGCTTGTGTCATTGCTTCACGTCCTACTCGACCTTCTCGAATTGTCCATCATCGAGAAGTTTCCATTTGCCACATGTTTCACCAACATAGAACGTACCTTCTGCAGTGTAGTCGTATTCGCCACCTGCCGGTAAGCCTTCCCACCCTGCAACCCGTTCAGGCTCTGTGGTTGGTGTGAGTGCATCAAGTGCAGCGAATTGCGCTGCTGCTGCTTCTGCAGGCGATTGTTCAACAGCAACAGGCTTTGATTGAGCGGGAGGAGGTCCTCGTTTCTTGGGCCCAGTACTCGGTGCAGAAACATTCGTTGGACCGGTTTTCTTTTTGATGTCGGGTACTGCTTTGACATCCTCTTGAGTGTCATTTTGTTCTTCACTTCCAGACGTCGGTGTTTTGCGAAGACGTAGAAGTACAATTGCTGCAGCCACAATTCCAAGCAATGAACCACTTGCTACAATGACTACGGAGGAGAATCCTTGGCTCGAAGAATCATAGGCTTTGGACCAATTGTTGTTCGTTTCATCCAATTCGGGAATGACTCCACCAGAATCGATCACAACCTTGAGGTTCCAACTTCCTTCAGGAACATCAACGCTGATTCGCATGTTTCCTGCTTCAGATGTATCGAGGCCAGAGAACGTTTTCAAAGCGATGAGAGTGTTGGAGTCTGCTTTATTCATGTAGACACTTACGTTGAAAGAATCCTCAATTCGTTCTCCGGAATTGAACACCTGAACCGTTGCAGTGACTTGAGAATCTGCTACCAAGTCCTCATCAAATGTCACTTTGGAAATTGAAAGATCAGGACCTGCAGAAGTCAATGAAATCGATGTCCAAGGCGACTCTTGGGAATTGGTTCCTTGAGCAACAAGACTCCAACCCGCATCGTCGGTTCCAGAAGCCCAGCAATTGAGGCTGGCTTGTGAACCGAGCAACGACGGCTGTCCTGATTCAGAGAAATTGAAACGGAAAGAAAACAATGTGCGTCCATCAAAGACATCCATTGGTTCTCGAACAAGCGTAATGGGTTCCCACTGAACGGTAGTCGATGTGACCTGGCACGTCATGGCAAGGCCCCTTGTCCAAGATTGTGGTTCCTCAATGTTCGCACCAATGTCGACTTGGCGTAAGTCAAAGCGTGAAATTTGATTGAAGGTACTTGTAAGCAATACAGGAGCATCACCATCAATGATGAGATCAGGGAATTCGTTTGCTAAGAATCTCTCATTTTCAATGGGATCCCAGACCTCGATTTCAGCATTAAAGATTTTACCACTTGATTCAGGAACGCTGAACGTTGTAACAAAGACTCCGTTTTCGACAAGGACTGTTTGACCGCCGATCCAGTTTGCAGCTTGGAATTGCCCATCCCAACGCAACGCAACAGTACCAGTGTATGCCTCACCACTCGTGGTGTGTTCAACGGTCCCTGTGACTTGGATGACATCATTGGTTTGCAAAGCCGCATTTGTTGTCAATGGGCCTGCAGTCATCAAATCAACATCACCAGAGATATCCTCCATTGAATCGATTGTAACGGTAAGGTCGCGCTCAAAGGTCCATGCGCTGTTTTCATCATGGAACGTAAATCCATCTTCATCGTAAGTGCGAACCTGCAACATTCCGATGTTTACTCCTGAAGATGTCATTTGCCACATGACCTCGAAATCGAATGCTATGTGAAGTTCATCGTCGATAATCGTTGCTTGACAATCCTCCGTCGCAAACAAACGACCATCCAAGGCAGAACATCCCTCATTGGTGCGATAGAGAAGTCCGAGGTCATCGTCTCCACCAAGTGTAATCCGAACGGTATTGATGTCGCCAAGGCCATTATCGTCTCGAACCACAACATCCCACCCACTGAATTTGGTTGGCTGTAAGCGCTGGGCGACACCGCTGTCGGTTGGATATCGCTCATCAACTGAGACAATCGTAGATTTTGTAGGAAGGCGACTGGTCCAATACAATTGGCCTTGACCTTGTCCATCAGTGAGAATTTCACGGCCGTCTCGATCGGTTCCTTCGAGGAAGACATTGACTGCTTGACCTTCTGCGTTTCCAGTTTCGTTGAGGTAGAATAGGAATTGCCAAGATGTCCCAATATTGATGACCTCATGCTCAATCAGCACACGTTCTGTTGATTCCGAGATGCCATTTGCGTTAGTATCGTGAACAGATCGGAAGAGCACACGTCTGAACTCCAGTCACGCCTAGGAATCTCGGATGGCG
>CAXQWT010000079.1:0-4682 GCA_964227855.1 Salipiger bermudensis
CAACGGACAAGATTTCACTCTTGGCGGCCATCAAAGCGTGAAGGTATGGTTCATTCGGGCGATGGAATATTTTTTTTACGTCTAGATTATACTCTCTCATTTGGATGGAGTTCTTATCGGTATATATTCTCAAACGGGAGCAAGGCAGTAGATACGTGACTCCTGTAATCATCGTTTCTTTTGTCATTAAACTACAAGCCAATCCATGCGTCCATGAACGCGTAAGAATCGATTTTTTATTCAAACTGACATCAAAGCCAAGCATTTTCATTGTCCTCGATATGACAAATAGTGAGTCCGATGCGATAAAAATGTCATTGTTTTGGTAGTAAAAGACTGGATAGAGTCCGAAACAATCATGTTGGATCTCAACGGTTTGTGAAGACCATTCAATCGATAGAAAACCTCCTTCAAACTGGCTATAATCTCTACTTTCATATTTCTCTTTCCAAGAACTGAAACCATCGGTCTCAAGAATTATGCTTTTACTTTGGTGATCAACCATCATTCCTTGGAAAAAGTGATTGGATTTACCTGGGCCATCCAATTGATTCTGTTTTCCGAATGTAAGAATATCAAATGTTTGGTTTATACTGTGCCTTTTGTATTCCTTGCTTTCAAAACTTTCCAATTCGGTGGTAGCATTCTCTAATTGTTCAATTCTTCCTTTTGTTCCGACTGCACAAAAAAAAGTGGGAATATCCACACCACCGATTATTTCAAAAATCCGTAATTCCAATCAGTTGGCGGACTAAACGTTTCTTTGATCGATCTGGGAGAAAACCATCGAAGCAAATTAAGCGGACTCCCTGCCTTGTCATTGGTCCCGCTTCCACGCGCTCCCCCAAATGGTTGCTGACCCACGACTGCTCCAGTTGGCTTGTCGTTGATGTAGAAGTTCCCAGCACTAAAGCGAAGAGCATCCTTAGCCACCTCAATGTCTTCACGTTTTGTTGCGAAAATTGAGCCGGTAAGTGCATATTCGGATGTGGAATCACAGAGCTTGAGAATGTCTTCGAACTTGCCATCATCGTAGACGTGGATGGAGAGAACAGGGCCAAAGATTTCCTCTTGCATGGATTCATACATTGGGTCAGAGCAAACAATTGTTGTTGGTTCTACGAAGTAACCTGTGGAATCATCGTAGTTTCCGCCAGTAACAATCGAACATCCTGGATCAGAATGCGCTCGATCGATGTAGCCAGTGATGTTGTCAAAGGACTTCTTATCGATGACTGCCCCGATGAAAGTGCTGAAATCTGCTACATCTCCGACCGTGATTTTTCCAACTTCTTCAACATACTTCGCTTCAATTCGATTCCAGACTGAAGTAGGGATGTATGCTCGACTTGCTGCAGAACATTTCTGACCTTGGAATTCGAACGCACCGCGCAAGAGCGCTACAATCAACGCCTCTTCGTTGCAATTTGGATGTGCAACAATGAAATCCTTTCCACCTGTTTCTCCCACGATTCTAGGATAACTTCGGAGATTCTCTAGATTATTAGCAACGTCTCGCCACAACTTGCGGAACACAGCCGTTGACCCAGTAAAGTGGATCCCTGCAAGGTCTGGATGCGACATACAGATGTCGCCAACGACTGAGGCACGTCCTGGGATGAAATTGATAACGCCCGCTGGTAAGCCAGCATCCATCATCAGTTTCATGATTCTGTAGTTTGATACGTACGAATTCCTACTTGGTTTCCATACTCCTGTGTTGCCCATGATTGCCGCACATGACGGAAGATTTCCTGCGATGCTCGTGAAATTGAATGGAGTCACGGAAAAGACGAAGCCTTCCAAGGGTCGGATTTCACTTTGATTCCAAACACCCTCAGGAGAGATCGGTGGTTGAAGATCTTCGTAAATCTGGCGAGCATAATCGACGTTGAATCGCCAAAAATCAATCAACTCACAAGCGGAATCGATTTCTGCCTGATGGCAGGTTTTGGATTGATTTAGCATGGTCGATGCGTTGATTTCTTGTCGACGGCTACCAGCAAGCATTGCCGATGCTTTCAGGAAAATGGCACCTCGAGCTTCCCATGGCATTGTCGACCATGCTTTGTGGGCATCGAGAGATGCCTGAATCGCGTCTTTGACTTCTTTCTCACCTGCAAGATGAACACGAGCGAGAACATGGCTGTGATTGTGGGGAATGACTTGTTCAACGACGTTGTTGGTCCATACCTCTTCGCCATTGATGATGCATGGGATTTCGATAACTTCGGACATTTGACGAGCGAGCTCTGCTTCAAGTTCAGCCCGCTCAGTCGAGCCTCGGAGGTAGCCCTTGACCGGTTCGTTGTGAGGTGCAGGTGGTTGAAAGATTCCATTGACCATGATGGGTCGACAAGAAATCACTCTTTCAACTTCGCGTTGGGGTCACCTGATGGCTAGCGGTACAAATGAGCCAACTTCTTTCGAACTTTGGCGAGTTTTGGTCCAACGACCATAGCACAATACCCTTGGGTTGGATTTCTGGCATAATAATCGTGGTGATAGACTTCAGCAATGGTCAAGTGCTTGGCTTCCTCGATGGTTGTTACAATCGGTTTGTCAAACATGGATGCAAAGGTTTCAATGACTGCCAACGCTGTTTCTTTTTGATGTTCATTTGTTGGCATGATGCAACTCCTGTACTGTGTTCCAACATCGTTACCTTGCCGATTGAGTTGTGTAGGATCGTGTACGGTAAAGAACACCTCAAGGATTGTTTCGAAGGAAATGATGTCAGGATCATAATCGATGATGACAATTTCTGCATGACCTGTTGTACCGCTACACACAGTCTCATAGGTTGGATTCAACCGATGCCCTCCCGCATAGCCTGGTAGCGCTGAATGAACACCATTGATTCGCTTGTATGCACCTTCCACACACCAAAAACAACCTCCTCCAAGGACTGCCTGTTCCATGTCTGCTCCTGACAAGACTCACTCAAGAAGACTTGTATTAAGTGAGTGTATTCTCACAATCTGACTATGATTAAGTACTCTCGACATCCCTCTACATTTGCATGCGAGAAGATTCTGATACCACTGTTATTGTTTGCCGCCAAGACTTTGCAGAGAACCGTGTTCTGTACACGTACGGCCGACATGCGAAAGAGTTGAAAAATGATGGAAAAACCTTCCTTGGGCCAGTCTTTGAATCAATGATTGAACAAGCGGGCATCGTTGAGGATGCAGAAGAGGTAGGGTTGCTGGTCCATATACGATTGCGCCCAAAACCCAACGACGATCGTTGGTATCAGATTGATTTCGTTATGCAGGATGATTCCATGGCATACTACTCAAATTTTGATGGTCGTCTGCCTGCTGAAATGGTGCATGTCGTACCCTTGAACGGAGGTCTACCGCGCCAGATGTTCATTGCAGTCGAGGCACTTGACGAGACGGCCTATGCACACGCTATCGATGCTAAGTTGTTTGAGGAGACTGACGAGATGGGTCTGCCTGAAGACCAGACCTCACTGCTTGATTTTGGTCTGGAAGTTGACACTTCGACCGAACCAACAGATAACGACGGAGAAGAACATTTCATCATCAAGAAAGTAGAAAATCGTGCAGAATCACTGCCTTTGCCCGGGCCAACAAGCCGGGCAACGGGCGGAAAGTAAGGGACATCCAATACATGAGTTGATAAACTGATTTCCTTCGGGAAAAGCATGGAATCAGTAACAGATCCTAAACTCTTAGAGGATCGTTTGTTCTACAAACTCGGTGAACTCACCTATGACCGTCGCAAAATGGTTCTTGCTGTTGGCCTCATTGCTTGTCTTGGCATGGCTTCACTCATCGGAATGGGTGCAGACTGGGCCGAGTCATGGGGCGAAGGTGACCTTGAATCCATTGAAGCCGGGAGCCTTCGTGAAAGTGCTTTCGTTTCAGAAGATGAGGGTGCTCAGAGTTTCATTCTCCTTGTACACCACCAATCGTTAGATGATTCCTCACCAGAGTGGCAATCAGCCGTCGAAGACGCATTATCGAAATTCTCAACGATGGATGATGTCACCATCCAATACTCATGGGATGTTGTCGGGGATGAACGTGAAGAGTACGTTTACCAAGATGATGATGGGTTTTGGGCAAAGAACAGAGTCTCAATCAATCAAGACCGTACGGAGGCAAAGCAGCTGTTTGCTGACAACAAAGAATCTATCGAAATGGATGACGATTTTGAATCCTGGCGAACGGGTGAAATCGCTATTGACGTGACATTTGATACTCGTATTCAAGATGATTTGATCAAAGCCGAATTAATTTCGGGACCACTCACAATCATCATCTTGGGGGTTGTATTTGGAACCATCATCTCAGCATTGCTCCCGTTCAGCGTCGCAGTATTGACGGTTCTCTCCGCTGTTGGATTAACCATTTGGTTGTCGAACACAATGGACGTCACAGTCTATGCGCTCAACATCATCACGTTGATTGGAATTGGCGTTTCTGTCGATTACTCCTTGTTCCTCGTCAATCGATTCCGAGAAGAATTGAACCGAGGTCGAGACATTCGGACGTCAACGGCCATGACTGTCGCAACTGCAGGAAAAGCAGTCTTTTTCAGTGGTATCACTGTTGCAATTGGCCTCATGGGGATGCTGTTCTTCGAGAACACTGGATTGCCAAGTCTCGGAATCGGGGGTACGCTTGCTGTTACCGTAGCGATGATTTTCT
>CAXQWT010000080.1:0-5112 GCA_964227855.1 Salipiger bermudensis
GACCACATTCCAGTACCGAGCATCGTGATGATGAGAAAAATACGAGATGCCTCGCTTGGAGTCGACATGCCTCGATGATCGATTCGAGGTGCGAACAGTTTGTTCACTAGGCTCATGAGTAGACGTATGTCATCACCTTCTTGAAGGACTGTTTCAACGTTAGCGAACACTTATTGGATGCAACGGAGAGGGGCAATCCCGCAATGATGAGTGCTCGAAGCCGACTGCTGTTTCCGTGAAGACTGATGGGCGAACTGAGCGGGACTCTTTCCCCATTGTTCATGTAGTTCCAGTTTCTTTAGTATACCATGCAGGGCTCAATAGCCTCCTCAACCTCTCACCTTCAATCCGAGTCGAGGTGGTCGAGCGTTGGGCGAATGCTGGGCATTGTCATTCTGCTTTGGGTCCTAGCTCAATTCGTTGTCCTCATAGCTGCAGGATTCCTCGACGGTGATCTTGATGGTGATTTTGGACCTCTTGAAGGCTCCTTGATTATAGCAGGGTCATTATGTTCTGCGCCACTGGTTGTTTTGCTTCTGTACATTCGTAGGCCAAAACTTGAGCACCTCATCATTGCTGAACCAGTTGAAGGGGGGAAACATGTTCATTCTCTATCAAACTCAAAGATTTTGCAAACTCCGGTGCCAACTCGAATTCGACAATTTATCGTTCGCTCAAGGCATCCTCTTCGTGTGCCAGTAGCCAAACATTTGTGGATGTTGTTCCTTGGTGGCGTTATCGTTTCGTCCATAGCTTTCGCACCATTGCTGCTTGACTCAAGCAATGTAGGATTTATTCTACTCGCCTTGTTTGTGGCTATTCCTGCATGGTTGGTTGGATTCTCAACACCCGTCTTTGCTTGGTGGAGTTTTTCATCATCTCGATTTCACCTAACCACAACTCGCCAACAAGGAGAGGCAATGCTCATTGCAGGAATGTTGTCTACCTTCCCAGCCCTCATCATCAACTCATTCATCACCCCGGGTGCCGTTCTGTTCCTTAGCGGTGGGCAAGCATCGGCGACGTTGGTTGAAAACATCACAATCATCATTTCTGCACCTGTTGGTGAAGAGATTTGCAAAGCATTGGCTGTCTTTTCTCTTGCTGGATTGATCGATTCAAAGAAACGTGGATTCCAAGTTGGTTTTACTGTTGGGCTTGGTTTTGCATTACTCGAAAATCTTCAATATATCTTATTCAGCCTCTTCGCAGGTGAAGTCATGGCGTTCTCGTATGGCCTAACATCTGTCATTCGGGGCATTGGATCGATTCCCGGACATGCCATGTGGACTGCTTGCAGTGGTTACGCAATTGGGCACATGCTCGAGCAACGAAAGCAACCAAATCAGATTCCAGATGTAAAACAATGGGATCTTGTCAACCCTCTCAACCCAACTCGCCTTCACTCACATACAAACCTGTATACGCAACAGTCCTTTTTCTCGAAATCATCCAACCTTGAATTGCCAACTTCTCTACCAGCTATGTTGGGCATTGCAATGTTTGGTCACGCCTTTTGGAACGGAAGCTCTGTCTTCATGTCTTACCTCGCAGGTAATCTCGATCCCGTTGTCGGTCTCATTGCAGAATTGATATGGATTGTAGTCCTTATCACATTACTCTGGACGGTTGGTAGATTCGTTCTTGCCGCAGCAATGGAAGATGGTAATTAATTTCGAAATCGCGTCCTCAAGAGGCAGAGCCTACGCAAAGAACAAAACCAATCACTTGGGCTGGCGGCTGAGGGCTTGTTATGGATTTCACCTCAGGTGGCTTTGTTTTCGGGAACATTGTCGTCACTACGCTCCTCATTCTTGCACTCGTTGCTGCTTCGCTACGAGCCAGAATCCTCGACAAACAGGGCATTGTAGCAGCATCTTTGCTTGGTTTCTTTGTTGGTTGTCTTGGCCATTGGACATGGTTGTTGTTGCTCCTTTGTTTCTTACTAAGCAGTCATTTAGCTACTAAATGGAGGTTCGAAGAAAAAACCGAACGAGGATTAAGTGAATCATCCGATGGACATCGTGGATGGATCAATGTCGCAGCAAACGGAGGAATGCCTGCGTTGGTTGCTTTGTTAGCATTTATACTCAAAGACTGGGAACATGGGTTGTGGATGTTCGCAGCAGCAGTCGCAGTGGCAACGTCCGATACATGGGCGAGCGAAATCGGTTGCCTCGATGATCGTGTACGTATGATTACAACACTCAAACCGTGTCAAGCAGGAGTTAATGGAGGGTTTTCACCAAACGGCCAACTTGCTGCAGCAGTAGGCGGGATCCTTATCGGAGTCAGCGCCCTCATTGCGAGCATGATTATGTTTTCAACATCCGTAAGTGATGGATTGGTGTTCGCAGGTGTCGTTGCAGGTCTTGGGTTCCTAGGTTGTCAAATCGACAGTGTTCTTGGTGCAGTTTTAGAAAACCGCGGATTTTTGACGAAGGGTTCGGTCAATGCACTGTCAATCATTGCAGGTGTTGCATTGATGTGGATGTACTTGGGAACGCCGATGTAAATCGCCGCCGAGTTCATGAACTGGTTCACACTCAGCGTGTCATGCGCCATCGCCACGTCATAGCCGTGTTGCTCATGGCGTTGTTTTTCTCTGGAGTTGCGCTCACGACCGTCAAGGGCCTGGAGAATGTATCCTATGAGGCAGGCTACATCGAATGGGAGATGGACATGGAGCAACGGCTCTATGTTGAAGGCGAAGACGCTGAGTCCTCTGTTCTGCAACGCCAACGACCCGATGCAACTCTTGCGTTCGCGGATGTTGAACCAAACACCGGACTGGTCCCTATTTTCTCGTTAACCTCTGACCCGATTGTTAACTCCATGAAGGGGACAATCAACATGTCGACCTACTTTAGCGCATATCTCGTTCCACAAGTTGGTGCAATTCAATCAACTCAATGCAAGCAACCCCTTTCTATCCCGCCTACCGTTGGTGATGATTCGACAACATTGGTCATGTCGGTAAGCATCTCTGGGACGCAGGTTTACGAGGATTCAGTTACAGAGATTCTTGACACGATTGCATCCAACGAACCAGTGAATTTTTCAGGCGAAATTCAAATGATGGACATCGATTTGTCCGCTGGTGACACCTTTTCGATTTCACTCAGTGCTGAACATCTGTGTGAAAACAGCCGGGCTCGGATTCAGTGGGGTGGCTTCGAGGCCAATGCAGGAGGCATCATCATGACCGGCAAGGTCTACGAGCCGAGTGCGAGTATTCGTGTCGACTCATCACGCAGAGCTCACATCGAATTCCTTCCAATTCTACCGTGGGGAGAAAGTGACGTACTGGTGGATGGGAACGGAGATCCCGCCGTATCCTGGGTCCTGCGTGGACCGTTGGATGATGATGTGAAAACCAACCGTGATCGCGATATGGTCATGGAAAGTTCAATCGGAAGAATCCGTATGGAACGAAGCCTTGGAAACAACGAGACTGCATGGATTTGGACTGGAAAAGAAGTGCTTCAGAAAGGGGACTCAAATCTCGAGGTATGTGTCAAAACATCGAGTGGCAATCCTAACGTTGATTGTCATGCCTTTGGCATTATACGGTTCAATGTTGAGTCTGAATCGGATGGTTTTGCAAGCGCAGGCTTGTGGCTGAGTTTGACAACTATCGCCTGCTTCCTCGGATTTGCCTACAAGGGATTCAATGCAAATCCTCCAATGCCTCTACCGATTCTTATTGCCTTGTTGCTGATGACCCTCCTCATGCTTCCAGTTGGGTTTTCACAATCAAATCTCAATACAGAAGCGCAACTCAACGACAATGCGCTGTTGCTTGATGCCGAACTGAAGTCTAGTGGTGCTGAGTTTACGACGTTAACTGATTTGATGGGTGATTCTAGTGTTCTTGCTATTGGAGTGATTGCCCCTGGTTCTGAGTCTGCTCAAGATCAGGCCAATGAACTCGAATTGTTGCTTGGGCAGCGAGACGATGTCGCAGTTGTACAGATTGTAATCGGAGAGGATTCAATGATGAGCGATGTTGAGGCATATCGCTCATCCATCAATGCAAGTTGGCCGATTGTTCTCGATTACAACCAGGAGTTTGTATCGGCCTCACCGACCGGAAACGCTGATTCTTTGATTCTTGTTGATAGCAGCATGCACGTCACATGGAGTCAATCACCAACAGGTGGTGCAAAGGCCATGAATGACGCTATTGATGGAATCAATGGAGGGGGCCCAACAAGTCTAGGGACGTACTTTTCCATCCTTTTCCCAACTGGCTTGTTCCTTCTTTTCTTGGCTTTACCACGTCAAGGTTGGACCAAACCGGAGGAGCCGTTGCCCCCTGGCGCACTGTGGGCAAGCATCGTTCTCGCAGGGGGAGTGGGTGCTGTACTGATTCATCTCCCTGCACTTCTTCTTAGCCTTCTTCCAGTAAGTTCCTCGCTCTCCTACATTGTTTCGGCTTTGATGTTCATCTGGTTTGTTTTCATGTGTGCAATGACATTGCGACGGGGATCACCGTTCGAATCGGATATGTTGGGTTCGCTCATCCATGGCTTTACACCATCTTCATTCCAAAATTGGCGTCCTAAAGAGGACATGCAACGCGATGTCTTCCTTGGAATGTTCATTGGATGGTTGTCTTGGATGGCAGAACCTGGATTGATCGCTCAAGGAGTGGGTGCGGCGGCACTGAACGGAGGAATGGGCATTTTGTTCGCCGTGGTTTTGTTACTCGCAAACGTCCTTATCGCAGGACTAACAATCCTTGTTCTACGCTTTATCGCATCTTGGGGCGGACCTTTTTCAAACATCTTCGGACGGGTTGGAGCAGACACATTTGCCCGATTCATGGGGCTTGTTCTCCTTCCAATCAGCCTTTGGGCTACAATCAATGGTATTCTCACACTCCTTTCTATTGGCGTGTTCTAGAGAATCTTTGAAGAGGGTTGAAGGAAACTCAAGAGGTCATGTTCCCGCATCAGCCCACATGGTCCAATACTCGAATCAACCTCCTTCAACGCTGTCCTCGGGCGTTTGTATTGCGATATGGATTGGCTAAACTTTCACAGCATCATCCACAAGGAAAGCTACTAACCGTCGCATTTCAAATCCAAACCCCATGGGTTCTGATGC
>CAXQWT010000081.1:0-5245 GCA_964227855.1 Salipiger bermudensis
ATGGATGTCGCCTCGCACTGGTTGATGGGGTCAGGCGCCACAAGTGGGCGCACGAAATTCTGGGTCGCTGGAATCATGGGCGTTCTTCCCGACTTGCTTGTTTTCATTCCGAATTCATTCTTTTTGGATGAACGCCCAGAGGTCAATGCAGACACCGTAACGGCGGATTTTGGGTGGTATGCATGGGAGGCGTACCAAGTCACACACAGTCTGGTTTGGGCGACGATTGGATTTTTGTTCACGTGGATTCTCTTCGAAAAGCGAGGAGTTTCACAGAGGTTGTTTACCGACCACAATCTCTCGGCAAAAAATGCTGCAATCTGGCTTTGGCTTCCTTGGTTTATTCACATCTTCAACGATATCCCGACGCATACTGCGAAGTTCTTTCCGACGCCATTTTTAGCCCCATTCAGTGATTTCCAAGTCGATGGATATCGTTGGAGCACCCCTTGGGTTTGGTTCACGAATTTAGCGATCATCGTCGCAATCTGGTCGTATGTGTTCTACAAAAAACGAAAACAATCACTCATCGAGGAAGGGCCTTAGTGCATCAACTGCAGCTGTCGCATGAGGTCCGATTCGTGGACCAACATGATCTGGGAGGGCCCCTGGTCCAATGATTCCTAACCCGATTGGTTTGTTGTGAACCAATTGCAATTCAAGGATGGTTTTGACAACACCTTGGCCCATAACGAGCCCATGGTCGGTCTCTCCTTTTTCGATAATACCAAGACAAAAAGCACCAGCAATGTCCTCGTTGGATAGCATTCGGTCAAGAGCCAGGGGGATCTCCATGCATCCTGGAACTTGAACCACATCGACGATGGTGTATCCCAAGTCTTCGGCCTGTGACGTTGCGATTGCCAACATTCTTTCCATTTCATCCAAGTGGTACATTGCGCATACTGCTACGATATTTGTCATGTCTATTTCTCCTTCATCATTCGTTCGACGGTTTCAACAACCATCATGGTTGTTGAATCGATTTCGAGGTTGACTGCATCACCGACCTGTTTGTCACCAATGGTAGTCAGTCGAAGTGTTTCAGGAATCAAGTGCAAATCGAAGTGATCTTCTGAAACATCCCCAATGGTTAGAGAAATGCCATCAATACCGACATATCCCTTGCTCACGATGTACTTCCGGACATCTGGAGGTGCCATGATTGTGTATTGGGCACCATCACCTACGTTGTCTGCTTTGCTGATGAGACCGCGACCGATGATGTGGCCTGAAAGAAGGTGTCCTCCAACCTCATCTCCGTATCGTAATGAACGCTCAACATTGACATGTTGTCCTTCTTCAAGTTGACCAAGAGTTGTCTTTTCAAGTGTTTCAGGAATGACATCAAATGAGACTATTTCATCGGAAAATTCTGTTGCAGTTAAACAAACTCCGTCGATTGAAATGCTCGCACCAATCTGCAATCCGTCGGTGGATGGAACTCGGATCCGAAGGGTCGAGATCTCATTTCCATATTCTATAGAAACGATTGCACCTTTGCCCTGAACGATTCCAGTGAACATCAAAATTCACCTCCTCTCGCTCGTTCAACAATCCGAGCAATGATCTTTCGCGTACCGTCCAAATCGTCACTCAACCCTTCAACACGAACGACCTCAATCGATGAAAAACCACGTTCTTCTAAGGCAGTACGAATTCTGTCTTCAGCATGTTCTTGGTCATAACCTAATGCAATCACTGAAGGTTGAATTTCTGGAAGAATATCGAAAATTGGAACCTCTGGAGGATTACCTATACAAGCGACATCCACCGGTTTCAAGCCTTCAACCATTCGTCGGCGAAGATCCTGGTTGGTGACAGGTTCATGCTTTCGCTTTCGAACCGTGTCATCGTGTGCAACGACCACCGTCAAGTGGTCTCCAAGAGACTTGGCTTGCTCAAGGTAGTGAAGATGACCTGCATGAAGAAGGTCAAAAACTCCTACTGCCATGACCTTACGCATCGTCTTCACCAACGTTTGGCAGAGGAATCATGTTCTTGAGATTAACCATGCAATGCTGCAATGACTTCTGCACCTTCCAAGAATGGAATTCCACGCTCACTTGCCCATACACGGGCGTCTTCGACTGAAAGAGCACCATCTCCATCTGGCTGTAGCATTTCTGCACCGATAACAACCGGTGTTAGACCAGCAAGTCGAGCAATCCCGACTGCAAGTTCGGTATGGCCCTGTCGAGTTAACAGACCCCCTTGTGATTCTCTGCAAACAGGAATGTGTCCTGGGGTGCGGAATTCCGCACCCATTCGACGACGTGCTTCAGCCTCGCTTAGGTTCTCATCAAACACCGTTGAAGTTAACTCTGCAAAACGACGTGTTGTAAGTGCTCGGTCGTGGTCTGTGATTCCGGTATACGTCTCGCGGTGATTGAGTGAGAGTGTAAATGCGGACCGAGAGTCGTATCGAAGATCGTTCGTCTTCAGTTCTGCGAGAACAGGGTATTTTCTCGTCAATGCTTCATGGGTGTGCAAATCCTGTAAAAACGGCAATCCGAATGCTTCGCCAACATCATGCCCAATGGCTAAGAAGAGAAGTCCGCCACAGTCCTGACGAAGTTGCCGCATCGTGGCCGGCAATGCAAAAGAAGCAGGGAACAGAAGGTCCGTCTCTCCCTCGCGCTTATCGGAATCGAACAAGCAAACGGGATTCCCTTGACGGAAGGCAGCGATAGCTGCTTCAACTATTTCCGACATATGATGTCCTTACCTTTCACCTTCATGAACCGTCGTATTGCACATTATGTACAGCTTTCCGGCAAACGCATGACGGAAAGGGGTTAATGTAGGGAACCGTTTGGCTTGTATTCGCGGGGGTGGAATGATGGGTGTGAAACTAGGTCCTGCTGGCGTACCTTTGTCCTGTAAAGGGCGAACAATCGTCGAAGGAATGGACGATATTATCGCTCTCGGTCTTGAGACGATGGAGGCTCAAACTGTTCGATTGATTCAACCTCAGCATTTCGAACAATACTGGCAAGCAGGCGTTCTTGCAAACAAGGCTGATTTCGAAATGAACATCCACGGTCCTTACTATTCTGAACTTCTCGGCAATCGTGTCGAACGAGGACGATCGCTTGCAAAAATCGAGTCGACATTGCAAGCGGCTCGAACGATCAATGCTCGACACATCACACTCCATACAGGACATTACGGCGACTTTGGACGTGGAACTGCAGCCAATGAACAAGTGGCAAACATTTTTTCGAGTATTGTCGATCGTGTCCACGATATTTGGCACGATGATGAGGATGAATTCCCTGTGTTCCCTTGGATCAAGGACGGTACGCCCTCAAAGATTGGTGTTGAAACTTCTGGCCGACAAGAACTATGGGGAAGCCTTGAGGAAGTTATCGAAGTCGTCAATCACGTTGAAGGAACGATTCCTGTTCTCAACATCGCTCACATTCACGCACGAGGACATGGCCGAATGAAGACATCCGAAGACTACGGTGAGTTGTTCGACATGGTTCGTGAATCGATTGGTACCAAGGAATTCTATTGCCACTTCTCGGGCGTTGAACACCGAACTGGAAACGCAATGCATTACACGCAGATCAAGAAGTCCGATTTGAACTTCGAACCGTTAGCCGAATTCATTGTTGAAGACGGTGGATGGTTGGACATTACCCTCATCTCAGATTCACCACTGTTGGAACACGATGCGATGTACATGTTACAAAACATCGACAAGGCCAAGCACAAGCAACTTGAACGCAAGGCCCGAGAGGACCGCCGTCGTGCTCTTGCTGCTCAAACTGGGACATCTGTTGAAGATCTTCAACGCCGTGAAGAGGAAATGGCAAAACTTCGTACACAAAGTGCACAGGAAGAGCCTGTCAAAGAGGCAAAACCCGAACCTGAGCCTGAGCCTGTGAAGGAAGAAAAGAAGCCAAAGAAGGCGGCTGCTTCTAAGAAGAACAAAGAAGAAGACGTCTTCTCATTTGATGAAGAAGATGATGACGATTTGTTCTGATTCGGTGATTCGTTTCTCATCGAAAATTGTATCTTTCCATCCCTTCTGAAGGGAATGCACATAAGGACAAAGAGTTCGAAGGCCCTTCTCATGGCACACATCGCGGTGTTAGGATTGGGGAATTGGGGGACGGCAATTGCTCGTCTTTGGCTGCTTGAAGGACACCATGTGAAAGGATGGACCATTGAGCAAGAAGTGTATGAATCGATTACTATGGACGGTATTAATCGGAAGTACCTGCCTCAACAATCCGTTGAAGGATTGGAAGCTACGATGCATCTCGAAGAAGCCCTCGATGGCGTGGAAATCGTCGTTTTAGCGATTCCTTCATCGGTTATTCTCAACGTTGTTGATGACATCATTCCGTTCCTACGTCCCGGACACGTCTTGCTAGATCTAGCGAAAGGGCTCGCCCCAGGCAAACGCCTGATTTCTCAAGCCATACATGAAGCATTGAAGAATGCAAATTGTTCCAACCCTCTAGCAGTTCTTACTGGACCTACCATTGCACCGGAAGCTGCGGGTGGAGTGATGACAACAGCCTTGGTTGCATCCGAAGATCTGTCCGTGGCTGAACGACTTGCAGACACCCTTTCCACACCTACATTGCTTCTTCATGCTGCTTCCGACCCTGAAGGGGCTGAACTCTGGGGGGCATTCAAGAACGTCGTTGCCCTTGCATGCGGTCTTGTTGATGGTTTGAAGACCATCGGCACGCTTGGTGGTGACAACCTGAAAGCCGCTATATTCAGTGCAGGTTTCAAAGAAGGATGCATTCTCCTACCACTGCTTGGAGCAAGGGCAGAGGTTGCTTTCGGCCCTGCAGGATTGGGCGATTTGTATGTCACCTCTACCTCGCCATTTGGACGAAACAGATCCATGGGTGAGAAACTCGGGACGGGAAAAACACTGGAAGAAGCATTGGAGGAAATGACCATGGTAGCAGAGGGTGTCCGTGCAGCACGCATGTTCCGTGATCGTGCCATCGATCAAGGCATTGAAATTCCATTCACAAAAGCACTCAACACACTTCTCGATGGTGACATCGAAGCAGAAGAGTGCTGCCGAAGAATGGTTCTCTTGGGATAGGGCCGATTTCCTCATATGGAGGGATGGTATCCTCCAAGCATGGCAGATGACAACTCTTCTGATTTGACCGACTTTGAAGCAGGTCTCCTCGAGTGGTTGTGCGAAAACAATTTCCATGTTGAGCCATGGTCAACACAAAATGCTGCAAAGCAATTCTACGTT
>CAXQWT010000082.1:0-33213 GCA_964227855.1 Salipiger bermudensis
GGCCACCATACTTTGTGGCCACTCGCAGTCGTGATGGCTTCAGCATAGGTTCGTAGTGCGGAGTTTTCAAGTGGAATGTTGATTGACTGGCCATCGATTCTTAACTCAATCGATGTAACGTCCTGTATTTTCTGATTCGGAACATCTTGTGTTCCGTCGGTATACGTATACATCGAGTTGCTGCCTTCGAGGGCGTAAACATCCGGTGAAATCGGCAATGTCTCGTTAAAGTACTCGCTCATGTCACTGTCCATATTCTCAAATGAAACAATTCGATTAAGGGTGTAATCCGCCTCGATATCATACACCAAATAACCTGAAGTAGGATTCATAATGAATTCTTTAACTTCAGAAATTTTGCCCATGGTCATTTCTCTCGCCTGTGGTGAAAGCATGATGAATGCAACAAGTCCGAGCATGATGAGGCTGCGAAATCGATTCTTTCGACCTTTGAGGATATTCTTTGTTCTTCCACGATCGGTTTGGACAAGTCCTCTTCGCTGAGGCGTCGTCGTCATCTTATATGCAGAGACGTTGTTGTGACGGTCTTTTTGGAGGTGGATACGATGTTCCATAATCGAACTGTTGGCTAAAACCCTCCCACAGGAGTAGCAGATGGTATCACCATCCAGCGTGGTCGCAGCACAGTACGGGCACGAACCCATACCCTGTTGGTTATGCAGTCATGGTTTAATGGTTGTGTGAGAAGACCGACCAAACCATTCATAGAGGGGGTCTTTGGCCGAGATATCATTCCTCGGATGAAACATCATTGATGGTCACGGATTCAGGTGGTTGAATAAGCCGTGCAGATGCCTGTTTCTCGCGTTTTTTGTCAGCTTGCATTCTTCGCCATCGTCGGCGACCTTCCTTTGGAACAGAATCCCAAACCCATTTTTCTGCTGAATCTTGCACAAGCAGAATTGGTGGAATGATGAAAACCCATGCGAGTGGGCTAAACCATGCAAAGTAGAACATTGTAAGCGACGAAGCTCTCCAAAACGTGGCTCTGAAAATGGCCCCCCATCGCTTTCCTCTCAACATCAGGGTCCCATGGAATGCTGTGATGATGGCTTCGACCCTTGGTGCGAAGAACCCAATCAGTAGAATGGTTAGAATATCCAAGGGTCCATCAATGCCTGTCTGTACTTTTCTTGTGATCAAGACGATAGCAAGCATGCCTCCCACCGCAAGGCCCAGGGCCCAACCGCTGGTGGCTTGAGATCCTCCTTTTCGTACTCTCTTCCGGCGAAGCAAAAAGTGCATCCCGATTGTCGCAATTAACGGGACAAGAATCAGACGAATGAGATTCAATTCCGCTGTACGCGTACCGGTAATTTGTGCATCATAATACGGTAAGAAAAGTGAACTATCAGCATATGAAGCAAAGGCTCCACCGAGCAAAATTCCCCAAAAGACTTGATTCCACGCTGTCGGTAAGTCATAGAATCCAGAATACTTTGTCATGACGCCGCGCCAACCTAACGTCATCCCGATGAGACCACATACTGCAGCCACTTGAAATGTGACAAAATCATTGACCACATAATGTCCTGTTGTCTCGCATACATAAGTTGGTTAGGAGTAAAAGGAGGCAATGAGTTCAAACACCCCCACAAAGTGTCATGTTCATGGCGAGATTGTTGTTGTTTGGCGGCAAGGGCGGCGTTGGTAAGACCACAACATCTGCATCGACCGCTGTATGGCTTGCAGATTCTGGTCTGAAAGTCCTTCTCGTTTCAAGTGATCCTGCACACTCAACATCGGATTCGCTCGGTGTTGAACTTTCATCGGAACCGACTCCGGTTGATGGTGTTCCAGGACTCTACGGTTTGGAACTCAATCCAGAGGCAAAATTGTCATCCTTTATGCC
The DNA here is from genome assembly GCA_964227855.1 of Salipiger bermudensis. Taxonomy (GTDB): domain Archaea; phylum Thermoplasmatota; class Poseidoniia; order Poseidoniales; family Poseidoniaceae; genus MGIIa-L2. Next base: position 1,874 of record CAXQWT010000082.1, read on the forward strand.
AAAACTGGGGGAAAGTCTCTCTGGCATGTCCACTTCTCCATTTGCTGCGTTGGGTGGTCTTGGCGGTATGTTTGATCAATCAGCGAAGGACGAAATGCAATCGATCAAGGAAGAGGTTGATTCAAGCGAATTGGTTCTACCTGGTCTCGATGAGGCCATTGCGTTTGATGAACTGCTCAAGCACGTAGAAAATCCTGCATGGGATGTTATTGTTTTCGACACCGCTCCAACGGGTCATACACTTCGATTCCTATCGCTACCTGAGCTTATCGAGGCTTGGTCGGGACGTTTGCTTCGAATGATGCGCGTTTCTGGAGGAATTCGTTCAATGCTTTTTGGACGCAAACAAAGCGATGCAATGAAAGAAGAACTTGAACGATTCCGTCGCCGTGTACTTCACGTCCGTAGAGTTCTCAGCGACCCATCTACAACTTCGTTCACACTTGTTACAATACCTGAACGCATGGGTGTTAACGAAACCGTTCGTGCAAATGCTTCTCTAAATGAATATGAATTGCCAGTAACAGGATGTTTGGTAAACCGTGTTACTCCTGAACTTGACCATCCTTTCTTACAGCGTCGTCGTAGTGAAGAGCAGGGACATATATCCGAATTGAACGAAACCCTCGATATACCTGTGACCACAATGGAATTGTTTGACTCCGAAGTTCAAGGTTTGGAGCGATTACGGACTTATGGCTCATTGTTGTATGGAGTACCAGAAACTCTTGGTGAAGAGCTCGGACCGTACGCAGTCGGCAAACGACTGAATCACTCAATTCATCGTGGAATGTACGTCGAAATGGGAGATGGTGTCGAAATCATTCATCTTCATTTTCCAGGTTTAGAACGAGAAGATCTCTCTCTTCGAAGCGAAGAGGGTGTCCTTTTCGTCGGCGTTAATGGACGAGAACATGCCATCAAAACCACCTCGCCGGCAAAATCGACAATGGTCAAAGCAAAACTTGAGGATGATGTACTTCGACTTGAAGTTCCAGTCGATGAATGATCCTCCGTTGGATTGAAAGGAGAAGGCTTGGTGGGTAATCTATGGCGCTTGAAGGCCTTTCTCGTGGAATTTTCCGTTCACTCGGACTTCTACGCAGCAAGCGTCGTTTGAACGAGGAAGAACTCAAAGAAATGACGAAGAGTCTTCGTCGTGCTTTACAAGAAGCAGATTTCAACGTTCGTCAGACCAAGGAAATTGTCGACCGACTGGAAGAACGAATGAGAGAAGAAGAACCTCGCCCAGGTGTCGACCTTCAAACTCACGCAATGAACATTCTTTACCTAGAATTGGTTCGAATTCTAGGGAGTAGTCACGAATTTCAACCTCGAGGTGCAACACTTCTCCTTGTTGGATTGTATGGTCAAGGAAAGACAACAACGACTGCTAAGTTAGCAGAATGGTATCGGAAAAAGCACGGACTTCGCGTGGCTGTCATCGAAGCTGACGTACATCGTCCAGGCGCTTACGCTCAACTTTCTCAACTGCTTGAAGATTCCAGTGTTGTTGTCTATGGGGAACCAGATGAGAAAGATGCTGCAACCATTGTTCGTAATGGTTTAGCAGCCTGTTCGGCTGCTGATTTGGTCATTGTCGATACGGCTGGCCGACATCAACTTGATGAGGAACTCGTCGACGAATTGGAACGAATTGCTTCTATAACTCGGGCAACTGAGCGTTTGTGGGTTATCGATGCCCAAGTTGGACAAGCAGCTGGACCTGTAGCCGCATCCTTCCACGACCTCGCAGGGGTTACAGGCATCGTTGTAACAAAATTGGACGGTACTGCACGTGGTGGCGGAGCATTGTCCGCTGTAGCTGCAACAGGTGCTCCTTTGGTTCACATTGGTGTTGGAGAAAAAGTCTCTGATCTTGAAAAATTCGAGGCCGATCGGTTCATTTCACGTCTTCTTGGTATGGGCGACATCCGTGGCCTTATCGATCTTGCACCTGAGGATTTGGATGAAGAAGAAGCCATGCGCTTGACACAACGTCTCATGTCTGGAAGATTCACGTTGAATGACATGTACAAACAGATGGAAATGATGGCCAAGGTTGGAACGATTGACAAACTGATGTCGTTCCTTCCAGGTAGTATGTTTGGAGGCCTAGGAGGCATGTCAAAATCTCAAAAAGAGGCTATGCAAGGGAACTTAGATCGATATCGTACCATTATGGATTCAATGACTGGATGGGAAAAAAATGAACCTGCTAAAATTAAGGCTGAACGAATTCAACGAATCGCTCGTGGTTCAGGTGTTAAAGAGAAGGATGTTCGTGAACTCATCGCTCAATGGAAGCGCTCCCGTAAGATGATGAAGGGCATGGGTGGCAACCGAAAGTTGAACAAGCAGATGCGCAAAATGATGAAGGATGGAGAGATGGATATGGACCCTTCATCTTTCGGAATGTAATCACAGTGTGATCGTATGCGTCTCTATCATAATCCTCGTTGTTCTAAATCTCGTCAAGCCGTTGCGCTTCTGACTGAGGCTGGATTTGAATTTGAAGACTATCGATACCTAATAGAGGGCATCCATGATGCAGATCTCGATGTGTTGTCATCACTTTCAGGAATTGTTCGTCCCAAGGATGTTGAGGGGGGGATAAATCCCAAGAATCTTGACCATCATGGAATCAAAGAATTGCTTCAAAATCAACCGAAATGTCTCGAGCGACCAGTACTGGTTACTGGCGGAAAAGCTGCAATTGGAAGGCCGCCTGAAAAGATTCTTGAATTTCTTCAAGATCAGTAAGTTTTAGCAAGAAGCACTCGACGCTTTGTGGGGTTTCCACTCATGTGGCATGGGCGTTCATCAGGGAAATCATCGGTTGAATCTCCTAAGAATGTCAAGCCGGTTGCTCGTTCAATGGCTTCAGCATGTGCATCGGTTCCATCAAACGGTAATTCGTAGATATGTCCATCGTTGACTTCTCCATTCATGGTCCATTCGCCATTCTCTTCAACAAAGGGTGGCAATGGTTGAATTACATGTTCCATGTGTTGGGTTGAACGTTCTCGTAGAACATCTGATATCTCCATTAACACTTCATTCACAGATTGAACAATTGTATCCAATGGGAGAGGCTGCTTTCCACCTGTTCGCTTCGCAGCAAATGCTGTTCCTTGCTCCACATCGCGAGGACCAATGTCCAAACGTAATGGAACCCCTTTAATCTCCCAATCGTAATATTTCTGCCCTGGATGGAGATCTCGATCATCGACATGAACTCTCAATCCTGCATCTCGTAGAGTATCTGCAACTTGGTGCGATATCGATACAGTATCGACTTCTGAATTCTTCCGAATCATTGGACAAACAACGACTTGCCATGGTGCAATTGCGGGTGGCATAATCAATCCAGAATTATCACCATGCATACCAACAACTGCTCCAAGTAGGCGCTCTGACATACCGTATGTTGTTTGATGAACGTGCTGTTGTTTTGCTTCGAGATTCTCATATGTGATATCGAATGCTTTTGCCCATTGATCGAGATAGTGATGACAACTTGCAACTTGTAATGTTCGACCGTTTGGCATGACAGCATCGATACCAATCGTATAATGCGCACCAGGGAAGGTATCCCATACCGGGCGTTTAGCCTTGATGATCGGTAGGCACAACTTTTCCATTAGACGATCGACAATTTCCAAATCTTGTTCGATTTGACGCGTTGCATCTGCCTCATCAGCGTGAGCTGTGTGCGCTTCGAAGAAGTGAATCTCACGAACACGAATAAATGAACGAGTTTGTTTTGTTTCGTATCGGAATGTATTCACCATTTGGTAGACTTTCAACGGTAAATCCTTATGGCTTCGAATCCATAAAGGGAACATTGTATACATTGCAGTTTCACTGGTTGGTCGCAAGAACATCGGGATATCGAGTTCGTTTTCACCCGCATGTTTAACCCAGTAAACTTCTTTCTTGAATCCAGCTTCTTCGTCTTCATCTCGAAGTTCATCAGGATCTACTCCTTCTTCCCTCGCCCGTTTTAATCGTGCAACGAGTGCGTTTTCTTTTTCGAGTAAATCTTCTGGAATGAGGAGTGGGAAATTGACTTCTTCGTGTCCAGTCCGATCCATTTCAGAATGTGTTAGTGAATCGATTTGACGCATGGCTTTCCAGCCATACGGCCGCCAAACATCCATTCCCTTGATGGGGTAACGTTTGTCAACAAGTTCAGCGGCTTCAACGATGAATGGATACCAAGCGTTGAAATCTTCAACTTTGCTTGGAATTCCACGCTTGGCCTTTGCTGGTTTGCCCATGGTGGTTCCTTTCAACACCTGCTCATCAAGATGACGGAGAAAATGGACCGTTGTTCAACCGGTTCATGACTTCTTGCGCAGTAGGAAAGTCATGGTCAGAAGACCAATCAGTGCTGCGATGTCAGGAATACCAATTATGCCTTCTGTAACCGGGAGACTCCATCCATTCATCGAATCTAAGCGATATAGTTCAAGAAGATTCATTTTCGTATGTCCTTCGTTTGAACAAGCGTTGGTGCACATTGAACCAACGAGTGAATGCAGGTAGCCAAACATATTCGCAACAACAGCAAGAAGTCCAATGATCGATAGATAGCTCAACATTCCGAATGATTTGCTTCCCTTTGAATCTGGTGATGCAGGAATCGATGCAGTTGGAGGCAATGCTGCAGCTGGTGCAGGGGGATGTTCTAGAGCAACATTACCAATAACTTCAATCATCATATCCGTAGCAGGAAGTGGTGCGGATGGTGCAGCTGCCTGTTCGTCAAAATCTCTTAACTTCTTGGGCTGAACAGGCTGAATTTTGATACCATAAAGGCGGTCTGCGAGCGAGGCTAGGGCAGGGTCTTCTGCAACTTCAGCAGCATCCAACTCCCCATCGAGGAGTTTCTGTAGACGCTCCTGAATATCACTCATAGTGGTCCCTCGGTGTTACCGGCTGATGCTCCATCATTGATGAAGCCTCCTTTTCTAATGGTCGATGCGTTCAGGCCTTGCCAGCAGCCTCAACTTCGGCCCAGTCACGCATGAATCCTTCAAGTCCTTTGTCAGTGAGAGGATGCTTCATGAGTTGGCGGAAAATCTTTGCTGGCATTGTAGCGGTATGTGCTCCAAGCTGCATGCATTGGAGGACGTGTGTAGGATGTCGTATGGATGCTGCCAGAACTTTTGTTGAAACATTGTATTTTTCCCAAGTTTCCATGATTTCAGCGATGAGATTCATCCCATCATGCCCGGTATCATCGATTCGACCTATGAAGGGAGATACATAGGTAGCACCTGCCTTGGCTGCCATGAGTGCTTGTGATGAAGAAAAGATGAGGGTTACGTTGGTATCAACACCTTCTTCTGTCAAGACTTTTGTTGCTGCGAGGCCTTCTGGGGTGCATGGAATCTTGATGATCACGTTTTCTGGCAACTCTGCTTTGAGTTGTCGTGCTTGTTGCAACATACCTTGTGTATCCATTGCAGTCACTTCTGCTGAAATAGGACCTGAACAAATGCCTGCAATTTCACGAACGACTTCTCTGAAATCGCGTCCACTTTTTTTGATGAGCGATGGGTTCGTAGTTACTCCATCAAGGATGCCCCAGGCGGCAATTTCACGAATTTCATCAACGTCTGCTGTATCAAGGAAGAACTCCATGTTCTTCCGTTGAATTGACGATTCATGAATGTGATGGTTCCGTCATTTGCGATGAATTGCACGTTCGGCAGCCCTTGCGATGTGTGGTGCGCTTAATTGCATAAGCTCCAACATTTCGTCGGCTTGTCCTGATTCACCAAATCGATCTTGGACGCCAACTCGCTCGAGTGGTGTACATGAGGATGCGGAAAGATGTTCTGCAACAGCACCTCCCAAGCCACCAATCACTGAGTGGTCTTCTGCAGTTACAATTGCACCACATCGTGCTGCGACCTTGTCTACCAATTCTGAATCGAGTGGTTTGATGGTATGCATATCGATGACGGTTGCTTGAATTCCCTTTTCACTTAAGGTATCTGCAGCCTTCAGTGCTTCTGAGACGAGCACCCCACAAGCAATAATCGCAACATCGGAGCCACTACGTAATTCGATACCTTTACCAATCTGTATTGTGGTTGGGTCGGTATCATCATAGAGCACGGGTGTCTTGTTTCGAGCCGTGCGCATGTAGGAAGGGTTCTTCGAGTCAGCAAGTTGTTTTGTTAACAATCGTGTGCTTACGTCATCACAAGGATGTAGGACTGTTACGTTCGGTAGTGTTCGATAAATGGCTAAATCTTCAATCGATTGGGCAGAAGAACCATCAGTACCAGTATGGGTTCCTCCGTGTGAACCGCACAAATGAACGGCAAGATTTGGACGAGCGACTCCGTTTCGCATTTGTTCGAATGCTCGTTCAGTAAAGATTGCAAAAGTCGAAGCAAATGGTATGTATCCGCTTGAGGCAAGACCTGCTGCTACCAGAAGCATGTTTTGTTCACCTATTCCGCATGAAATTGTACGTTCTGGGTGGGCCTTCCTAAAGTGCAGGGATTTTGTTGACTTCCCAAGATCCGCTTCAAGAACGACCACTCGATTGTTTTCAGCCAACTCAAGCAACGCTTGACCGTAACCATCTCTCGTTGCAGCGGTTCGACTCATTCTACCGCCCCCAATTCGGCCATAGCGAGAGCGAACTGTTCATCGTTAGGTGCAGCACCATGAAAAGAAGGATTGTCTTCCATAAAGGATACGCCTTTTCCTTTAACGGTATGTGCAATCAGAATTGATGGGGCATCGTTTGAAGTGTCAAGGAATTTGATACCCTCGACAATATCGTCCATATCATGTCCATCTATTTCCTTAACGTTCCAGCCGAATGCTTTCCACTTTGCGGGAATGTCAAACATACGCATTTGTTCCAGACAAAAATCATCGTTTTGGATTCTGTTCCGATCAAGAATCACCTTGAGGTTGCCCAATTCATGATGGGCAGCCGCCATGGCAGCTTCCCAGATAGATCCTTCCTGAATCTCACCATCTCCGAGCATGACAAATGCACGACGTTCACTGCCATCGATCCGTGCAGCAAGTGCACAACCCATTCCAAAGGATAGACCCATGCCGAGGCTGCCTGCGCTAAAATCGACACCAGGACACCACTTCATGTCAACATGGCCTTGACATATTCCTCCGAGAACTCGATAAGAATGAAGATCCTCATGTTGAATAAATCCTTTTTCTGCAAGGAGAGCATACATTCCTGGTGAAGCATGCCCTTTTGAGAGAATGAATCGATCTCGGTCTGCCCAATCTGGGTCTTCGGGACGAACTCTCAAGGATGTAGAATACAGTGCTGCAATCAAATCGATTTCTGAGAGAGAGCCACCAGGGTGTCCTGCTTGTGCTCGATGAACCATCTTGACGATTTCAATTCGACAACGTCGAGCGAGTTCCTCTATTTCCGATACTGTTGCTGTGATGTTGACCACCAACCATTGGCCATCGCCTTGAGCCTTTCATAATTGCCGTTGAATTATTTGGATTGAGGAATCAAAGAACGGACAAATTTCTTGACCGAATGCGTAGCAGTGGTAAATATCTCTTTGGCGAGATTCCCACCATCCGGCAACGCTCTTGTTGCCAACCATATGAAGACTCCAACAAACCAAGCAAAGAAGAGAAGTGAGAATGTTTGAGACAATTCGTGTATACCAAAAATTTCGTCAAGATTGATGTTCAAAACGATCAAAACTGCAATGAGTACTCCCAATATTGACTCTCCTGCGATGAATCCAGCTCCAATCAGGACACCTCTGCTCTCAACATCAGATGCTGCAGCCTTTGCTTCTGTTGAGGGTTCACGGTCAAGGGTTCCATCAATTCGTAAATGAGCCGCTCCGATGGCTAATGAGGAGAGTATGCCCCCAAGCATAATGGGTACACTCAGTTTAAGAGGCAGATAAATTCCAATTGCTACCGACATAACAGGCATCGAAAGCCGGATCAAAACCACTGCTAGAGCAGCACCGAGGAAAACCATTGGAAGGTTCATGTCTCCTACGAATGCACCTTTGACAATAGCCCCAATGAGTTCTGCTTGGGGGGCGAACAATGCCTCGCTACAATCGTACAATTGTTCACCGCTATTTGAGGCGATGATTCGTTCATTCGTTGCGAGACATGCAGTTGATGAAATTTGGAAGGCATTGTGAAGGAGTGCGATTGTAGGACCAATGACAAAAGCTCCTGTAATCACCCCGACAATCTCTGCCACCTGTTGTCTCCATGGGGTAGCACCAACCATATGGCCCGTTTTCAAATCCTGCATCACATCACCTGCGATTGCTGCGCTGCTTGCTACAACAGCAGCGATCAGCAATGTTGCATACATCAACTCAGTTTGCGACAAGCCAAGGATGAGTGAACCAACAATCCAGACCAAGCCTACCGTGAACAAGAGCGTAGCAATGGTCATTCCTGAAACTGGCGAATTGCTCGACCCCACGACCCCAGCGATGTATCCTGCGACCGCCGCAAAGAAAAACGCTACTAAGGCCAAGAACAGAGCACCTGCAAGGGAGAGCAAGAATGAACCCGTAATTAGCCAATAAAAGAAGAAGGTCAGTACAACCAATACGCCGCAAGCCACAGTGACCCACTTGAGTGGAAGATCCTTTTCAGTCCGCAGGTGGAGTTCTGTATCGGATTCGCTCTGAACGAACGATTTCTTTAGACCCGTGAAAATGGTCTTTCGCATGCTCCATAGCGTGTAAATTCCTCCGACAACCATGGCTCCTACACCAACATACCGGACCTGTTCAAGCCACAATTTGTCAAAACCACCTGCCAAGGTATCCGATTCTGGCCATCCGTTGAGATAACCAAACAGGGGTACTAAGATACCGAAACCAATAATCCCGCCGAGGAAGATAAAAGAAGCAATTCTGATTCCAACTATGAACCCAACAGATAAGAGTGCTACACTAAGGTCAATTCCTGCATACATTCTTGTTTTCATAAATTCAAAGGCTGTTTCTGCTGAATGATGTGTTACTTTGAATCCCTTAACCATGAGGCCATAGAGAGCACCAATACCTAGAGCATAGACGATAGCGAGAGCACCGCTGCCTCCCTCTTCTCCTGCAACCAAGACCTCCCTACATGCAACGCCTTCTGGATACGGTAACGCTTCTTCTACGATGAATAATCGTCGAAGAGCAATGGTAAACATGGTTCCTAGAAGACCACCCAACAAAGCGATTGCAAGAGTTGGAAACCATTCGATGTCGATCCAAATACCAATAACGAGCATTGCAGGGACTGTGAAAATAACACCAGCAGCTAATGACTCTCCTGCACTGGCCATTGTTTGGACTGCATTGTTTTCGAGAATGCTCACATCTTTGAACAGACTTCTGAGAATCAGCATGGACATGACTGCTGCCGGAATACTGGCAGATACTGTCATTCCTGCATACAATCCGAGATATGCATTCGCAGCCGTCATGAGAATTCCGAGAATCACGCCTACGATCAACACGCGTAACGTGAGTTCTCTTGGCTCTTGGTCCGCCGGAATGTATGGACCTTCTTGAGCGGACATGACATTCCCAACCGAAGTAAGTTTGAGAAAGATTCGGCTGTTTGTGATTAATTTTCGACAGGTGAGATTTTCATGGGTTTTCCTCCATCAAAATCATAAAGCCCTCAAGTAACGCTGACCTGTCGGAGTCCGTATTGACTTCTGGGGTGATTAAATGGTGCAGCAGAATTGGCACACAATGGAAAACACAGAGGTGCTATCGGTATTGGACGCAAATCCAAACGGATTGACACAATCTGAGATTCATACACGTATGAAAAAGTACGGTCCAAATCAACTTGAACAGCCAGAACCAACATCTGCATTCCTAAGGTTTCTTTCTCAATACAATGATCCATTGAATTATCTGTTAATCACCGCTGCTTTGGTTGCACTTGCCATCAAACCAGACCATCCCGGTGATGCTATTTTCATCTTTCTTGTTCTCACTGCAAATGCATTTTTTGGTTTTTGGCAAGAAGGTCAAGCAGAACAAGCAATGGATGCCCTCAAACAGATGAGCATATCCAATTCTGTCACATTACGTGATGGTTTTGAATCTGAGATTCCAACAACTGAACTCGTTCCAGGTGATATCGTTAAACTCGAAGAAGGCATCAACGTACCCGCAGATATTCGTTTGCTTGAAGTGTATCAATGCCGTGTTGATGAATCTGCATTGACTGGTGAATCCGAACCGATTACGAAGCATCTTGAACCAATCGATGTCAATGCATTACTGTCAGATCGACGCAACATGATGTACATGGGAACAACCGTTGCTACGGGTCGTGCAGTAGGTGTCGTTGTTGAAACAGGTATGAAAACACAACTTGGACGAATTGCAAGTGATATTTCAGAGGCACAAACACCCAAAACCCCACTTGAACTGAAACTCGAATCCTTGGGTAGGTTCCTTGGATTTATTGCTTTAATCGTGGCAGTACTGCTTGTATCAATCAAATTGATATTAGCATATGGGGGTCCAATTCCGCTGAAGGAAGTAGCCATCAAGCAATTCATCACCGCGATTGCAATCTTCGTTGCTATTGTCCCAGAAGGTTTGCCAATTATTCTCGTCATTACCTTGTCGCTTGGAATGCGAAATATGGCTCGGCATAAGGCAATCATTCGAAGGATGAAGGCTGTAGAAACACTCGGTTCAACGACCGTAATTTGTTCTGATAAAACAGGTACACTAACCAAGAATGAAATGACTGTTCGCCAACTTCATACTGTTGACGGTTTCTATGGAGTATCAGGTGATGGTTTCAATCCTAAGGGCGCACTCATTTCGGATGATGAAGAACTTGATGAAGAAACAATGTCTTCGTTGCAATCGAATCCAGGATTCCGACTGCTTGCTTCCTGTCTTTCCCTTTGTCACAATTCTCAGATCAGTAAACAAGAAGGTCGATGGACGGCGATTGGAGATCCAACAGATTCCGCATGTGCGGTCCTCGGGTGGAAATTAAACGGCGACGTGCGTAAATTCTCACAACGACATCCTCGGCTCCATGAATTCTTCTTCGACACAGAACGCAAACGTATGTCTGTTATTCATGAATATGAGGGGGAGCGTTGGGTTTTCTCAAAAGGTGCTGCTGGTGGATTTGTCCCAATTACAACGCATCGTTATCGCGATGGTGAATTGGTTGAAATCAGTAAAGAAGATCTGAAAGCGGCCTCTGTAAGAAACAAGGAGATGGGTTCACAATCAATGCGTGTCATCGCATTAACAGCCCGAAAATTGGAAGAAAATGAAGATATAACAGACATTTCTGTAGTTGAAAACAATCTCATTTTCCTTGGCTTGGTTGGAATTATGGATCCACCTCGACCAGAAGTCAAGGAAGCTATTCGAATCTGCCAAGAGGCTGGTATCAAAGTAAAGATGATTACAGGAGATCATCACATGACTGCATCTGCTATCGGGAAGGAACTTGCGATACAAGGTGCTGAAAATGATCCGGTAAGTGGTGCAGAACTTCGAACCATGAGTGATGAGACACTCTCCGATTCTGTCGAGAAATCTATCTTTTCAAGAGTCACTCCAGACCAAAAGATGAGAATTGTATCATCCTTGCAAGAGAGAGGTGAAATTGTGGCCATGACCGGCGATGGAGTTAACGATGCTCCAGCCTTGTCGGGGGCGAACATAGGTATCGCAATGGGTATTGCTGGAACAGATGTAGCTAAAGACGCTGCAGATATGGTCCTTCAAGATGATAACTTTGCAAACATCGTTCACGCTGTAGAAGAAGGTAGAAAAATCTACCAAAACATACGTAACTTTGTTCGGTACCAAGTTTCTACCAACGTCGCTGCTGTTGCATTGATTGTGATCTCTACCTTCATATTTGGTTGGGAGCTTCCACTCACCGCGACTCAAATTCTTGTGATCAATATTCTCATGGATGGGCCACCTGCTGTTGCGCTTGGTGTGGAAAAGAGACATGGTAACGTTATGGCGCGTCCACCGCGTCCTGTTGACGAAGGTTTACCAAATTCCAGAGATATTGGTCTCATCTTCTATCTTGGCGCAGTGATGGTGATTGGGACATTGATTGTGTTCTTCCTTGCTGGCGGTGGCGTATACGGGCCTGGGAACGAGTGTACCCTTGCACCGTTTGCAACAGAATCGGACGCCGGTTTTTCCGTAGCGGATTGTCAGGCAGGAGATGAAGAGGCCGTGAATGCTTACAATAAGTATGCAGATGATACCTTTGCTAATGCGCAAACAATGACGTTTACAGTATTCATCGTGTTCCAATTGTTTAACGTACTCAATTGTAGATCTGAAAAGGAGAGTCTTTTCTCTCTAGGTTTGTTCTCAAATCGTGCAATCAACTACGCTATTCTAGCATCTGGTTTCCTGCTATTCTTGTTCGTGCACTTTGCTACGTTTTCAATCCCAATCATCGGAATTGAATTTGGAAATTTGCTAAGTACAACTCCATTGAAAGGTGTTGATTGGCTCGTGTTGATTGCAGTTGCATCAACAGTATTCTTAGTTGAAGAATTCCGAAAACTGATGATAAATTCTCGCATCTTTAGTGTTCGTCGTTGAGTTGTGGATACATCCACATCTTCTTGAAGAATGAATTTGAGGCTTCGATATGACTGGATGGGTTTCAACAACCGCATTAGCGGACCGAGACCCTGATTGGAGACGTAATCTAAAACAATCCCTACAAGCGGAGCAGTGGTCGAACTCCCTGCAAAAAATCGTTGACAAAATCATCAAGGATATACCTCTTGAACAAGAAGATGGTCTACTGCTTTTCGCTGAACCGAATTTATTTGAACTCGGTAAATTAGCGCATTTACACAAACAAGCGATGTACGGAAACAAAGCATACTTCAATTCCAACGTTCACATTAATCAAACAAACATATGCGTGTTGGCATGTCGCTTCTGTGCATTCCGCCGTGGACCCAAGGCAGATGATGCTTATGCGTTAACAATCGAAAATTATCTTGAAGAGTTGTCTAAATTTTCTCCATACGTCAACGAGGTCCATTAGGTTGGTGGATTGCATCCTGAGTGGACTGTTGATCATTACTCTGACTTGTTTCAAAGAATTCGTTCGGACCACCCACACATCTCAATCAAAGCCCTGACTGCAGTGGAAATAAAACACTTGGCTCAGTTATCTGAATTCTCAATTCGAGATACACTGGTTCGATTGAAAACATCGGGTTTGACCTCACTTCCTGGTGGCGGTGCTGAGATCTTAGATGACGATGTCCGTGCCATTATTTGCAACGGAAAAGAATCGAGTCAAGAATATCTCGACATTCACCGTACTGCCCATGAAATTGGACTACCGAGTAATTGTACAATGCTCTTTGGAACAATTGAAACCACTGCTCAACGTATTGACCATATCCTCAAACTTCGCGATTTGGGTGCTGAAACCAATGGGTTCCAATGTTTTGTCCCCTATCCTTTCTTGCCGGATTCTACCCGATTACCCGCAGCACAGTTGTCCACAGGGCAAGAAGTTCTACGCGTCATAGCAGTCTCTAGAATTTTGTTGGATAGTATTCCACACATCAAAGCATATCGAATGAATATCGGTGATGAACTTGCCGAACTAGCCTTACAATTTGGAGCAGATGACATCGATGGTACCGTTCAACAAGAATCGATTATGCACTTGGCGGGTTCTACAACCCCCTTAACACATGATCTCCAACAACTATCAAAATTGGTTCGCGATGCTGGGTGCGTACCAATAAAACGCAACACGACCTATTCTGAGTTTGAAGAATATGTTCCCCCGCAACCAATTAAACGCCTGCCAATGGCTTGAGGTGAAACAATGATGCAACAAACACCACGTTGGATGAAAACAATTGGTCGAGTTGCATTCATGAACTGCGACCCGCTGTTTGTCGGTCTTGATGAATCGTTTCACGTACTCCCTGCCCCACCTTCTTGGCTAACAGGTCATCTTTTACGACGAGATTGCATCCTAGCCCCTATTCCTGCTGCTGATTTCGCTAAGCATCATGATGAATTGGCCCTTGTACCAGAAATTGGAATCTGCTCCAAAGGCGAGGTGGGCAGTGTCCTTGTCTTCGGTAATCGCCCTCTCGAAGAAATGCGCGATATCGCTTTACCCACGGATTCATCCTCATCTGTCGCCCTTCTGAAGTATTTACTAAAACAACGAGGTTTTGATCCCCGTCCTGTAGAAATGGGTCCAGATTTAGATACTATGCTCGATCGTTGTGACGGGGCTCTTCTCATCGGTGACCGTGCTTTAGATCGGGCGAAGACCAATCCTGAATTGGTCCAACTTGACCTTGGACAAGCGTGGTTGGAGTTGACTGGCCAACCCATGGTGTTTGGCGTTTTTGCAGCTCGCAAGGACACACCTGTCGATGCAGTCAAAAAAGCCCATGAAGCGTTACTCATACGTCTTGATGCATTTGAAAGCAACCCTCTCACTCGTGAAAAAGTCCTGTTGCATGCACACCTTCATTCGGATATGTCCATGGAACGATTGAACAGATATTTCGGAGAAGTCTTCAATAGGCTTGATGCCGAACATGTTGATGGATTACGTGAATACCTCGTTCGCTGTTGTGGTATGGATGAATCCGTTTCATTCCTCTGGTGAATCGGATACAAACTTACGAAGTGTCTCATCCATATCTTCCTCAGCCTGAGGGTTGTTCTTGACAGCCCGTCTTCGACGAGGTTCGGTTTCTACAGGACTTGTATCGCTTAATTTTCTGCGTTTGGTCCGTACAGTATCATGGTCCGAACGTCGTGCTCTCCTTTTTCGAATCACTTCATCCGACGAATCTTGCAAAAGCTGTTGAGCATCGTTCACTTCCTTCTTTCGAACAGGCACTCGTTTGGTTGGTGTTTGTGTTCTTCGCGGCGTTACTTGACGTCGAGGATTTTTTACTTCTTCCTCACTGTGATCGGAATCGTCTTCTATCTCTTCATCAAAGTCTTCGAATTCTTCATCTTCTTCAGATTCGTCGTAGTCGTCTTCGTCCTCGTCTTCGTCGAGAACAATGTCGTAATTGGTTCGTTCCGATTGTCGTCGTGAGAACAGTACGCCGACTAATGCGAGAACAACTATACCAAGCAACACAAAGAGAAGCAGAACAGGTGAGGAAAAAATCGATGAAGCATCGAGTGATTCTGTATTGGATTCTTTATCCACGAGTGTAAAACTAACTTGATTTTCCTGAATGTGCCATGGGACATACTTTTGCTCGGTGATATCGTCACCATAGACATGAATTGAGAGCGGATGTTGTTCACTCAGTTCAGTCAAACTACCATCTGAATTGAATCGATGATTTTGGATTTTTACCGATAATCCATCTGTTTGTTGATTTGGTTCAATTTCAAACAAGACATTGATTGAATAGCGAATGTGGGATGTTCGGTCACTTGTTGGGTATAGGACCATACCGTCTTCAACCACACACGTCATGTCAGAGAAATTCAGTGAGGCATCTCCGACAGTTATCGCAGAAGCGAGGGACGATCCTACATCAAACTCATTCATATTCCCACAAATAGAGTTCGCGAACAATTGTGTTTCCTCTTCACTTAATTTAATATTCATGTCCACAGAGTATCGAGCTAAGTCACGAATACTTGCGGAATGGGCCTTGTTGAGGGTGAAGGTCTGTACAATGGAAATGTGCGTTGAATTCACCAATATATCGATGTTACGAATAAAATCCTCATCGGGTAACAATTCACATGGTATGCCAATATCCGGGCAATTCAAATCCCAATTGTCTTCAATTCCATCTCCATCATCATCCTTGTCTAAAGAATCGGGAACACCATCTCCATCGGTATCCGTACCAGATTCACCAACTCCTTCTTTTTGAACTTCATTCCCGTAAATCACAATGTGATCGACTTTGGAATTAGTGTATACTTGAGCGATTGTTCCTGATTGGTCCAAGACAACTTCGTAATCGTCAAACGTATGGAACATCATAATCGTGTCGAGAATTTGTTCGTTTAGAACATCGTACGTCAAGATGTGTTGAGAGGGTGTAGACTTGTGTACAAAGAGTCTGTTGGGTGATGATGAGAGCTCATAATGAAGTACATTGTTGATGTCAATAGGTTTCAATTCAGAGCCAGAAAACGTCCACTTACGTATTCCATTGTCAGGCGTTGAAATTGAAAAATATTCGTCGTTATGCCCAATCTGACAATCATGAATTGTTGATTGTAACATAATTTCATGGTGCAAAACATCACCATCATTGTTCCATAATTGAATCAAACCATCAGTATCTGCAGTGAGTACAGAACCACTCGTTTCAGATACATCCAAACAAGCCATTGTACTCGAATGATTCCCAACATAAGAGGTCTCTTCTTCGAGTGTATCTTTGTTCAGCTGCAGGATACCGTTGTTTGGTGCGTTTGCATAGAGTTCAGCACCGTTTGGTGACCATTCAAGCAGATACGCGTTGGTTCGAGTCACTTCGTTGGAAACCAAGGTGCTCAAATCACCCGTTGACAAGACAAAAATCGAATCAACTCCACTTGTGGCAGTACGCACAGTGACTGCGAGTTTTGAATAATCTGGAGAGATTGCTGTCGCAGTTATTTCATTGGAAAATTCATGCTCATGAAGGAGTATGCCTTCAGCGTCAAGTTTGTAGAGATTCGATCCAAACGACGCATAGATGTTCCCGCTGGAATCCAATTCAATGGTCCTTCTTCCTGAATCAGCATCTTCAATTTCGAAAGTTTGGTTGTAAAACAGACCATTTGATGAAGCCCCAGCCGATCCTATAATGGTCATTGAAACAATGAGGGGCGCGAGGATGCGCAATAACCGAGCGGCGGTTACCATGTCATTAACTAACTTACCAATTACATAAACAAATCGTCACAGAGTTGTTCGCATTGTTTCTCAAATGAAGCGGTTGGTTCTTGAAGGGATTGTCTTTGGATGAAGTATGGCGAATCTTCCACGTGATGAAGACGGAAATCTAATTGTCCGGATTGGGCACTCTCCCGACCCTGATGATGCGTTCATGTTTCATGCAATGACAACAAACGCATTTCCTACGCCAGGTTACAACTTTGTTCATGAATTACAGGATATTGAAACGCTAAACCACCGGGCAATGAACCAAGAACTCGAGGTCTCAGCTGTCTCTATTCATGCCTATCCTGATATTGCGGATCATTACGCTCTCATGAATTGTGGCGCATCGATGGGCGAAGGATACGGTCCAATGATTGTTGCAAAGAAAGGCATAACCCTCGAGGATGCTAAATCCTCGACTATCGCAGTACCTGGATTGAAAACTTCTGCCTATCTCGGCCTAAGGTTAGCATGGGGAGATGTGAATGTTGAAGTTGTACCATTCGATGAGATTATTCCGCGGATTCTTGACGATACCTTCGATTGTGGTCTGATTATCCATGAAGGTCAACTCACCTATGTCGAACACGATTTGAATGTCCTGATTGACCTCGGTGTTTGGTGGAATGAACGAACTGATGGCTGGCCAATGCCTTTGGGAGGTAATGTGGTTCGCAGAGATCTTGGACAACAGGTCATGGAAGACATTACAATGTATACAAAAATGAGCATAGAGCACTCCATCGCTCATCCTGAAGAAGCTCTTGAATTCGCCAAGGCATGGGGTCGTGGAATCGATGATGAAACCAATCAAAAATTTGTAACGATGTATGTCAATGACCGAACCATCGATTACAAACCTGAAGGACGTTCCTCAATCCGTCTATTCCTCAAGGAAGGACAAGAGCTTGGTCTCATACGCAACGATTTCGATGTAGACACTTTAGGATTTATCGGAGCCAAGGAGTGAAATCAATGAATCCTCGTCCAGAAACCAGTGAATATGGTTCTGTTGACCCAGCTCCTCCATCGGATAACGACCAACTTAACACACTTCGTCGAACACTCCTCAATGAAAATGAGAAGATGTTTCAACGGATGCGCTCGGTATTCAAACTACGAAACATTCGTAGCCCAGAATCTTGTTTGATACTCTGTGAAGCATTCTCCTCGAAGAGTGCATTACTCCGCCACGAATTGGCCTATGTTCTTGGACAAATGCAAATGGATGAAGCACTTCCTACACTTATTCAAATTCTTTCGGATGCTGATGAACATGTTATGGTCAGACATGAAGCAGCTGAAGCCCTTGGCGCAATTGGCAATCTTGATGCTATTCCAGTACTGGAGACGTATTTGAAGGATGAGCATGAAGAGGTTAGCGAATCATGCGAAGTTGCTCTTGACCTGATTCATTGGGTTGCCAACAGTTCGGTGTCCTAAGGCAAAAACCATCACGACATTTTAGAACCGAGACCTTTAGCAACAAACAGGTGAGATGATGCCACACGAACACGTTCAACTTGCACAAGCACCAAATGGAGAAATTGGACCTCGATGTCACGAATGTGGCACACGGCTTACATTTGGCTCCTCTATGGTCCACAATGAACACTACTATTGTTGGGATCATTATGTCGCGATAACAGGAGCCGATACGGTGACAGTTGTCGGTGAAACAGAAGAAAAATTCTACATGAAGAATGCTTAGGGTTTCGTTCAAGAACTGTGAACGTTAGGCTCTTTCATGGCTTCAACTGGATGGGCACGTTTTGCGCATCGTTTTGGCCAATATTACCAATCCTCAACCTTTTGGCGACCTCCTCGAATGCCGAAACGAGAATGGATGTTTATCCCATTCGGTGGCGCTCCACCTCTTCGACACAAGTCCTTTCGAAATGAGCAGGATTTACGTCTCTTTTTATCTGAAAGAGCTATGCATTCTTGCTTCTATTCAACTGCATATTGGAAAAAACCCTACGAAATGAAGATGGATGAGAAAATTTGGCAGGGGGCAGATCTTATTTTCGATCTCGATGGAGATCATTTGCCCGGAGTCACTGATCGTGATTTCCCTGCCATGTTGGATGTTATTCAAGAACAAGCACACTCTTTGTGGCATGACTTCCTGCAACCTGAGTTTGGTTTTGATGAACAATTCCTCCAAGTTACATTTTCAGGACATCGTGGATTTCATCTCCATTACAGAGACCCATCACTTTTTCATTTGGATTCCGAAGCCCGTCGTGAATTGGTATCTCATATTCGTGGTGAAGGGGTCGATGTTCAAGGTGGATTGACTCGCTTCAATGATGCTACAGCAAACGGTTGGACGAAACGGATTCGTATGCAAATCCCAACGCTCATTGATAAATTGGTTGCGATTGCTCAAGAAGATGAAGGTTCATCAGCAATCATGAAAGATCTTCATTTGGGCTTGAAGAGCAACCTCCAACGAGAAGGTAAGCCGGGAAAAGGCCCTGCTAGCATCAAAAAATTGGCTGATATGTTTATTCACGAGGATCGTCGCACCTCTGTAATTAACGGTCAAATATCACGTTTAGGAGCGCATCAAGGACTCTTCTTGGACTTGGTGAAATCCGATGCATCGATTGTCCTAGGTGCTGCAGGTGAAACAGATGAAGTGGTTACCATTGACGTGCGCCGACAAATTCGATGGCCAACATCCTTGCATGGAAAAACAGGTATGAGAGTTACTGAATTTCCTTTGAATCGGCTTGATGCTGATGGCAGCAACCCATTTGATGCTTTAAGTGAAGCCTTTGTATTTGGTAAGGACAAAGCATTTGATATTGAAATTATTGTAGATGATGCAGTTCTACGATTCGATCAAGAGGAGTATGATGTTTCGAGAGGTGATCAACTTCATGTTTCTGAATCTGCGGCTACATTCTTGAGTCTCAAAGGTTGGGCAAAATTGGTGTGATGGAATTTAGAACAATATGGATATTTTCATGTTCTGATTGTGGTAAGGTTCAAGGGTAGAATACCATCCAGTCAATATAGAGGTGAGTGCGTGCGACGTCGAAAAAAGAACAAATCATCGGAAAGCCCGCCGTCTCCATTGCCTCCATTACCAAATATGCCACCTCTTCCAGGAGCCCCTCTGCCTCCTTTGCCTGCAGCACCAACACCTGAACCACTTCCCGCTGCAGCATTGCCTCCAGCGCCACTACCTACGCCACTTCCATCTCCTGCTGAGGCTGCCCCGTTGCCTCAAGCTCCAGCACCCATAGTTTCCGAAGCACCAACGAATGAATACGGTGATTTATGGGCAAAACGCTCTGCCAAACCCCTGCCACAAATATACGGGGCAATCGATCGATTGGGTTCTGGTGAATCAGGATCGTTACTCGACCGATATTCGGACCGATTCGGCCATTCATTGGATAGGGACATCATCGTTTTACGAAAAAAGGAACGAGAAGAAGCGCTTAATGAAGCTCGAAGCGCACCGGTTGTAGAACTTCTCGATGAAGAAGACCCAGATCGATTATCCGTGGTCGAGGATAGACTAAGGGAACTGAAACCACTTTACAAAGAAGCAAAATCGCGAGGAGACAAAGATGCCCTCCGCACACTCGTCCCACAACTTGAGGAACTCATGGCAGAACGTAGAGCGCTTATGAGCCAGCATGAACCTATGGAAGCCTCAACAGATTCCACTGTGGACACAGTCGAAGAAGATCAGGACCTGGACGATGCTGACGCCTTATTTTCACAATTCTTTACGATTGTTAATGATTTACTCGGTGATGAATTACCTGAAGATGCGATCGAAGCATTCCTCGCATCTGATGGATTTGAATTGTTCAAGGAAGTCGGGGCCGATCCTGTTTCCATCGATGATGAACGACGTGGCGAATTCTTCAAAATCATCGATGAACAACTCGGCAATATGCCCGACTCTTCAATCACAACGTTTGTAGAATCAGGGGACTTTGCAATTTACAAACAAATCTCAGAAATGTACACATGAGTGAGGCGATGATATGGGACTACTCGATAAAGTTGAATCAAATGAGAAAGAGCCAACCAAAAAAGCACCTGCGAAAGCAGCGAAGGTGGCAAAAACTGCGAAAGCAGTACCGGTAGCTGCAAAGGCCGCCCCAGCCAAAGCAAAGAAAGAAAGGAAGCCCAAAGTGAGGAAACCACGCCCTGCAGGACTCTCTGATGAGTTTGAGATTGCACAAAAATTGAGCCGTGTGATCAGTTGGTGGGTCAACTTTGTTGCAAATTTCGCAATCCTCATCGGCGCACTTGTGATGAATGTTCTAACTGGCGGAAACAGCGGAGGTCTCGAAAACACGATCTTGTTTATTGTAGCATTCTTGGTTCTCTTGTTCAATGCAATCTTCTTGCCCTTCTATACAGGTCGAAATTTAGGTCAATACACGTCATCAACACGATACATTCGCGGAGATGGCACAAAACCTATCTTCCTACACGGTATATTTGTCAATAACCTCGGTCTACTCTCACTAATTGGATTCCTTATGGTATTTACACAAGCAGGTCAAATTTCTGACGGAGGTACGACTCCTATCGTGATGACTTCTGTTGGTGCAATTTTCATGATTCTTTGGATTGTCAATTGGCAGTTTACTCGTAACAGCGATTTGAATCAAGGATTGTTTGATCTCATGTTTGGTTCATATCTGGTTCGATACGTTCCTGAAGAGAAGGCAACATCTGGATTCCGAGCCCGTTTAGAAAGCATGAGCCAATTCGGTGAAAAGTATGCCAAGCGTGTTGAAGATCGTGCTAAGGCTCGTGAAGTGAAAGGATCTGAAACAGAGGATTCAGAAGAATCCGCAGACGATAAATCCGAAGACTGAAGGAATTCATCCTCATGTTCTCGCATCGTTTCTCAGCATTTGCATTTCATGTATTTGTTTGGCTTGTTGTTGCAACCGTCCTTGTTTATGTATCAGACCTTTGGATCTTTATCGTGCTTTTACCAATCATATTAATCGACCTTTGGTTTGCATTATGTCTTGGTTTTATGTTGCGTTTACCTGCTGCCAGAAACAATATCGATGCTCCAGAAGGTTGGATATGGGAATATTTTGATATCAAAGGATATCCAGTGCGTTGGTTACATCAATCCATCGATTCTGATAAACCACTGGCCATTCTTATTCATGGTTGGAATTCAAGAGCATCGAATATGTTGGGCAGAACAGAATTATACCTTAATGCAGGTTTTAATTGTGTTCTGTTTGAAATGCGCGCGCATGGAGGAAACAAAAGCGTCCCTCATTGGGCTGCAATGCACGTTTGCAATGATCTCGAGGTAGTGTTATCGTTGTTTATGGAACGTGGATGGTTGAACAATGGATTCATTGTTCATGGCCATAGTCTAGGTGGTTTCGTCGCTCAACGTGTCTTACGACCAGAATTGGAGACGTCCAAAAAGGCATTAGGTATGATTTTGGAATCTCCAGTTACTTCATATGAATACATTAACAATCAAACGTGCGATTACTTGAGGATTCCTAAATCACTGCAGAAACCGATGATGAAACGATTGCTTGGGTATTACAACCGACTCAATCCTAGTGTGTACTATGTCGAATCGATTGACTTTTTGAGAACTCCAAATTGGGGTCTTCCTCGGTGCCCGACTCTTCTTGTCCAGGCTAAACATGATTCAACACTAGGTGAAATCCATGCAGAATTATTGATCAATGTTCATTCAAGCATGGATTCTAACTTCAAATACCACATTGTTGAGAATCTCAAGCATTCACATGAGAAACGGAATTCGACTAGAGACGAATTCATTCGGCAATGGATGAATGAAGAATCACTCATCTTCGCTTGAACTAGCTTGCTCACGTGCGAGTTCTCGCATATCGTCGACTTCATCGAGCTCATCAACAATTTCTTCACCGAGCAGTGTTTCAAGGACATCTTCCATAGTTAAAATGCCAGACGTCCCCCCAAACTCATCTTGAACAATTGCAAATTGCTGACGCCTTTCAAGCAGCATGTCCAATGCTACATCGACACTTTGTGTTGTCGTCAAGAATTCCACGGGCTTCATGAATTCAACGACCACTCGACTCCATTCATCTCGACTTGCTGCAAGCAATAATTCAGAGCGAATAACCACTCCTTGGATGTCATCAATCGATTCTAAATATATTGGAATACGCGAAAAACGAAGGACTGGATATTCATCCAGCACTTCTCGAATTGTCATGTCTTGTTGGAGGGCAGTAACCACAACGCGTGGGGTCATGACTTCAGTAATCGGTATTTCACGAAGCCTCAACAAATTATGAATCACCGTCTCCTCATCTTCCATAAGTGCTCCTTCTTCTTCTCCGAGATCGGCAAGCGCGACTAAATCATCGCGTGTAACAAGTTGCCCGTCAGCACTAGGGAGGATTTTCTTCATCCACTGGATTGGAGCAATTATGAAGAACAATACGATTGTAATCGAGTTAAGAATCAGGCCTGTGATGAGGGAAAGTTGTTTCCAATATGCTGTTCCAAGCGTCTTAGGAATGATTTCAGACAAAAACAGGACCGCTAATGTAAGTATTACTGATGCAATGGTTAGATATTCGTTGCCAAATTGATTTTGGACTTCTGATCCAACCCCTGCTGCTCCCATTGTATGAGCGATTGTGTTCAGAGTAAGAATCGCAGTCAGTGGTTTTACTGCATCATCTTCCTTTAACTTCGACCAGAGGCCACCACGCCGATTACCGTCTTTCTGCCAGACGGCCACCTGAGTATTTGGAATTGACAGAACAACTGCCTCAAGGATGGAGCATAGAAACGATACGCCAAGTGCTAGGACGGTATAAAAAATTAGCAGTGTGAGGTTCATATTGAATGTGAACTCCTGTCCGTAGGATAGTCGTCCCAAGAACTTCTGCTTCTTGAAAATGTTGTTTTTCAATTTGTAAAAGGGTTGATTTGAAAATCAATGCCGGTTAGCGACAGATATGTCCGGAGGCGACCACGTTCTCGTGTGTGTTGCATGGCCTTACGCGAACGGTCCACTGCACCTTGGCCACGTCGCTGGGTGCTACCTGCCACCAGATGTTTACGCGAGATTCGAACGAGCACGTGGAAATCGAGTATTGATGGTATCAGGATCGGATGAACACGGAACACCGATTACAGTTACAGCGGAACAAGAAGGAGTAACACCGCAAGACATTGTTGACCAGTTTCATGAAATCAACACCAACGCACTCCTCGAACTTGGATGTACCTGGACGCCAAACATTGATCGTCGTGGTATTGATTACGGTGGTTCGCTCTTCAACCGTACCACTGATGATCGCCACAAACAAAAAGTTCAGGCCAATTTCAAGTTGCTTTACGATGCAGGATTCTTTGAAAAAAGAACAATGCAACAGTATTTTGAGGTTCATCAGGATGGTGGCGGGCGCTTCTTGCCCGATCGATACATCGAGGGAACCTGTCCCTCATGTGGAAAGGATGGAGCTCGTGGAGATCAATGTGATTCCTGCGGTGCAACTTACGAATCTTCTGAATTAAAGAACCCAGTATCGAAAATGAATCCCGAATTAACAGTAGAGATTCGCGATACTGAACATTTGTTTTATCGTCTTGATTTGTTCCAAGAAGCACTTGTACAACATGCTGAAAACAACCATTCTGTATGGAAACCAAATGTCCGTGCTATGACCAAACAATGGCTAGACATGGGCTTACGTCCACGTGCTGTCACTCGTGATCTTGAATGGGGAATCAAAGTCCCGCTCGATGGGAGTGAATGGGATGGAAAGTGCATATATGTGTGGTTTGAAGCAGTACAGGGCTACCTCACATGTTCTCAGATTTGGGCTGAATCGTTTGGTGACGATTCGAATTGGGAGGATTGGTGGCTTGAAAATGAAGGCGCCAATCAACGGCATTACTACTTCCTTGGAAAGGATAACGTACCATTCCATACAGTCATTTGGCCTGCAATTTTGATGGGTCTGAATCATGCGCGTAACGGCAAGACTGCCGATGAGCCTGTCAAACTACCTCATAAAGGAGATTTGCGATTAGAAGACAATGTACCGGCAATGGAGTATCTTATGCTTGCTGGAGGGCAATTTTCCAAATCAAGGAAACATGCCATTTGGCTCCCTTCTTTCTTGGAACGATTTGACCCCGATACACTTCGTTACTATCTGAGCATTAACATGCCAGAATCTCATGATACAGATTTTACATGGAGTGAATTTGTCGACAGAATAAACAATGAACTCATCGCTACATATGGGAATTTTGCGAACCGTGTTCTCTCCCTCGCCTCACGTCTGCCTGATACTCCCGGTGGTGAATCTCTTCCTGAGTTCGATCAAGACCATCTTTACGATGGTATATGTTCAACCCTTGAAGAACTCCACAAGAACATGACATCATCTCTTGAAAGACATCGCTACAAAGAAGCCCTTCGAACTGCAATGACCGCTGCGCAACATGGAAATCAACTGTTGCAATCTTCTATGCCTTGGAAGCACTTGAAAACTGATGTTGATGCGGACGGGCGAATGGAATCACTGTCCTCCTTAGCTTTTGGTTGGAGACTCTGCCGATATCTTGCTATTGTTACTCAACCATTCCTTCCATTCAGTGCTCGAAAGCTATGGCGCATGCTAGGGATTAGGCAAGATATCGATGAGGTTCATTGGCAGGATGCTATCGACTGGACCGTCCCAATACAGATTCCATCAAAATCTTACGAGCCATTGTTCAAACGTTTAGACTTAGATGAAATTGTGAAAGAAGAACAATCACTTGTCGAAGATGAGGCAGAATCAAACAATGTCACCCACGCAGTTAAAGGTGGAAAAAAGGAGAAAAAGAACATGAAAAACGAAGCACCTGAAGGAATTGAATACCTCGATTTTGACACTTTTATGAAAGTTGAATTGAGAGTTGGAAAAATAATTTCCGTTGAAGACCATCCTAATGCAGATCGACTGTACGTGATAGGATTGGATGATGGAACCGAAGAAGGTCGAACGATTTGTGCAGGCATCAAACAATATTATTCTGCTGAAGAACTTCTAAACAAAACGGTCGTGTTCGTGGCCAATCTCCAACCACGCCCACTCCGAGGTGTTGTTAGTCAAGGGATGATGTTAGCAGCGGATGATGGTAATGATGTCGTTCGGCTCGTAACCATTGACGGTGATGTTTCAACCGGTTCATTGGTTCGTTAATCGAAGTCGTACTGCATCCATGGCTTGCCTGGAATAGATTCGTCCATCTTCGATCAATGAGGGCAGTTCCCGTCTCATTTCAGTACCATAATCCGCTGGAAGGGACTGAAGGTTAATTTCAACATTGAATATACCGCCCTTGAGTGCTGCGGATGCGAGCAGGCTAGCAACTCCTACGTCGGAGGCTGCATTTGGATTACCTTTCTCCGCCAATTCAGGCAAGAGTTTGAGGAGTCGCAATGCAGATACAGCAGTTCTGTAAGGTACTTCAGCTGCTCCTAGGGTAGCAGATCGTATCGATTCTCTTCTTTTCAATTTCATGTTTTCAGTATCCTTTGGAAGTTTGAAAGAATCGACAACTGCATCAAAAGCTTCACTGTCTTCTGTTGCCAAAACTAGTCCTTCATCAAGCATCGGAATTGCTACTGATTTGACACGTTCTGCGATCTCCCATCCCTCCTTCATGGATTCCTTGGCGAGGGTTAAATCACTTACCATAACTGATAACGCCGCTGCTTGCCCAAGAGCAACACCTGCAGCAGAACCGCCACCAGGAGTGGGGTCACTGCTTGCCAGTGCGTTTTGAAATTCTCTGAGTGTCTTCTCTGCCCAACTCATAGCCCTTCCTCCATGAGAGCCAATTCGATGATTCGATTTCTTGGTTCAAAAGGTGCAAGGGAATCTAAACCTAACTTTTCAATCGCAATTTTGATGTATTCTTCTTGTGAAAGACCTTCTCCTGCATACCACTTTCCTGATTGAACAATAGCATCAAGCGGTACAAGGCCAACAAGTTCACTACCTTTCGTAGAACCCCCCATGTTCTTGCATAGGCTATCAATCGTGTCGAATGCATGATGTAGATTTGTTTCTCGATAATTTTGCAGATTCATTGAAACCTGACTAATGTTGTGTGACTCAAGTGGGACTCCCATACCTTGAACATCAGATAGCAGCCCATGGGTTCGAAACTTACGCTCTCCATCAGATGACTTGATGAGGCGGCCTGAACTACGTACAATAG
Source organism: Salipiger bermudensis (assembly GCA_964227855.1). GTDB lineage: Archaea > Thermoplasmatota > Poseidoniia > Poseidoniales > Poseidoniaceae > MGIIa-L2. The sequence continues at coordinate 29,060 of CAXQWT010000082.1, forward strand.
AACCAATTTGTCGAGCGATATATGGGTCTTCATCATCGATGTTGACGTTGTAAGCAATGAGTATGTCACGTGCACCGATAGTGATTGCACCACTCTTTTTCGCCTTGTCACTCCAAACAACTGGGCCGAAGTCTGGTAATCGTGTACTATTGGCATGGATTTCCGTCGTATCATTGAATCGATCTTCCAGTCCTTCATACTCTCCTTTTCGTAGTGTGGAGAGCAATTCTCGTTCATTATTTCTTGCAGCAAATCCATACAAGAAAACGGGAACGTCTTCTTGTTCCCCAACCTTGTTTGCAACACGCTTTGCAATGTCCACGCAATCTTCAATGGTTGAATTGGAGATTGGAATAAATGGGCATACATCGACACAACCCATACGTGGATGTTCTCCTGAATGCTCTCGCATGTCAATTTCATAAATTGCTCTTTTAATGAGATTATATGCTGCCTCTTCAACAGCCTCCATGGTGCCTGCAAAAGTGATTACAGTTCGATTGTAGTCAGGGTCTGGCTCGATACCGAGAATTGTTGTACCCGGGAGGCGCGCTGCATCGACAATCCTGTTGATTTTCTCTATGTCTCGCCCTTCAGAAATATTAGGGACACATTCGATGATTTGTCTTGACATAACACGGGGTTGTCACGTCGGACTTTGAACATTCACCCATACAGTCCATCAGGGGAAGAAGTACTACCGGATTGAGACTTTTTCTTATTCAATCGCTCGATTGCCTTCATAACATCGGCATGAACAACTGTATCTCGGTCGGAGCGAATAGCAATCATCCCTGCTTCGACACATGTTGCCTTCAATTCAGCCCCACTAAAACCAGATGTTGCGTGGGCTATGGATTTCAACCGTACGCCCTTTGTATTCATAGTCGACAAATGTAGTTCTAAAATAGCTCTTCGAGAATCTTCTTCAGGAATTGGAATTTCTATGATTCGATCAAATCGACCAGGGCGTAACAATGCATCATCCAAGATATCTGGCCGGTTTGTAGCAGCGATAATTTTCACATGTTCCAGTTCATCAAATCCATCCAATTCAGCAAGAAGTTGCATCAGAGTTCGTTGGACTTCTCGGTCTCCGCTCGTTGATCCATCCAATCGCTTTGCACCGATCGCATCAATCTCATCAAGGAAAATGATTGAAGGGGACTTGTCTTTAGCTAACGAGAACAATTCTCTCACAAGTCGGCCACCTTCGCCGATGTACTTCTGAGCAAGCTCCGAGCCTACCATTCGTATGAATGTGGCCTTAGTATGGTGAGCCACTGCTTTCGCAAGCAACGTTTTTCCACATCCAGGAGGCCCAACAAGCAAAATCCCCTTTGGAGGCTTTATTCCTACCTTTGTGAACAATTCCGGTTTGGTCAGTGGAAGTTCAATTGCTTCTCTGACGGATAAGATTTCATCATCAAGTCCAGCCACCATGTCGTAAGTGATATCGGGTTTCTCAACCATTTCTGAGCCACTTACGATGGGATCCCATGCATCATGCAAGACTTCAACCAGGGAAAGTGTATCTTGATTTAGTGCAACACGGGTGCCAGGCTTGAGGAGTTCAGGTTCAATTCTTTGATTGAGAGATACTTGGAATACTGTACCATTTGATGACCGGACGATAGCGCGTTCAGGATCCAATACATCTTGCAGTGTGCCCACGATGAGCGGTGGTGCGCGCAGGTGACGAACTTCTTCTTCAAGGCGACCAGCTTGTTTTTTGATGTTACGAAGTTCTGATTCAATGTGTGTCCTTTCACTGATCAATTCTTGGGTTTTTTCTTGTAAGCGCTTGTAGTCCTGTTCAAGTTTTTGAAAATCATCTTCCCGATGATTTTTCACAGACTCAGAATTTCGGTCCACTTCAGTACCCATCGCAATCAAATATCCCTTGAGCCAACAGTGTATCAACTCATCGTTATATTTTCTCTACAAAAGCGAAGGGTTCATCAAATGTCGGCAGGACGATACAATGGGGATACAATGGGCGACTGTGAATTATGTGGCGCTACGAAAGTCTCAACCAGAGAACATCGAGTGAACAAAGCCATGCTCGCTATATGTCAGAGGTGCGTTGGCCAAATGAATTTGACGCCAAAACAAGAAGCGCCTGGATTAGCACAAGCACGTAGAACTCCCCTTTCCAAACCAAAATCACGTGGATTCAATAGAAACAACATCATGACCAAACAAGAGAAAGAATTAGCAGATAATTTTGCTAAATTGATTCTTACCGCCCGCAAGAGTAAGGGTTGGACTCAGGCACAATTAGGTCAACGGATGGCAGAAACTGTCAATATTATCAAATCCGCTGAGTCTGGAAAACCCCCTTCCGATTCTGTTGTCAAAAAATTCGAGATGATTTTGGGAATTGAATTAATGGTCGAAACAAGCAGTGAGCATCAGAGCATGATTGGCCAATCCTCGAACAGTAGAGGCATGACAATTGGAGATTATCTGAAAGATCTGCGGTGAGTTCATGGACATACCTGTACATGCGATTTGGCTTGCACAGGACGACCCAAAGAAGAACACTGCAGTAAGAGCATCAAGAGACAATTTACTGAGATTACACAAAGATTTCAAACGCTTGCCAAAACGAGGAATTATTCTTGAACCACTTTGTGGAAAAGTACTCGGTCCAGAAGATCGTGAGATTTTTGAACAAAATGGCGCTTTGGTTGGATTGGATTGCTCATGGGCTCAGATTGAGGATTCGGTTGCTCATGTGATGCGACGTACTCGATTACAGCCGAGAATGTTACCACTCTTACTTGCTGCAAATCCTATCAATTGGGGGAAACCTGGGAAATTATCAACCGTTGAAGCACTTGCTGCCTCCTTGTATCTTATGGGGCGTGTTGACCAGTGCAGGGAGTTGTTGAGCAAATTTCGATGGGGTATGCGATTCCTTGAACTGAATCAAGAACCACTTGAGGCCTATGGGTCAGCCACAAGTTCAGCAGAATTAGTTTCACTCCAGTTCGAATTTTTTGATATAGAGGTTGATAACCATGAGTGATGGTAGAATTCACTTACCACTCCAACGGTTAACGAATGATGGAGCAAAAATTCTTCGAGAAATTATCGTTGATGAAACGGCCGTGCAACTGAATGCTCTAAACGAGAAGGGGGATACATTTACTCATTCCACATTGCTTGCTACGCCAATGGATCTTATCGAATTACACGCAGGCCATCTGTTTTCAGAAGGATATGTTGACAGTGACCCTTCTTTGAATTCCTTTTCCATAGAACAAAAGCCATTTTACATGGTTAAATACCATGGCCAAGTGAATGCATTGCCACGTGAACGATTGGTTACTAGTTCGTGTGGTGCCTGTAATCATCCAGATCTAAGTGTACATTACCCGAAGGCCACCCTCACAGAGTCTAAATTTACAAATCTAGATTTATCAACCGTTGATAATGCATTGAAAATGTTAACTGAGGCGATGATTCTATTCAAGCAAAGTGGAGGAAGTCACGGTTCGGGATTGTTCACTTCAGAGGGAAATATAACCCATGTGTCTGAAGATATAGGCAGGCATAACGCTGTAGACAAAACGATTGGGAAAGCCATTTTAGAAGGTCAATCAAAGTTTGAGAATACCATGCTGTTGCTTTCTGGTCGATGCGGATGGGATATTGTAGCAAAATCCGTGAGGATTGGAATCCCTGCGATCGCATCTCTGGGTGCATTTTCATCCGCAGCGGTACAATTAGCAAGGGAACACAACATCACTCTCTACGGTTTTGTTAGCAATACCGGGGCATGGAAAGTAGGTTATTGACTGCATTTAACTCCAAGCATTGATGAAGCGGATTGATTTCCCCAAACCATGAACGAGAGGGTGGACGGAACTACGCCGCCTGATCAAAACAGATTACGACTATCCAAAGTGAAGACTACAGCTGCTGGAATACCTGCCGCTGTCTCTTCAATGAATCATGGAATACGAAAAATGGGTCTTGCCAAAACCGTGCGTACGCTCATGATGGTTAACCAAAAAGAAGGATTCGATTGCCCGGGGTGTGCGTGGCCTGATCCTGAACATCGAACATCATTCGAGTTTTGTGAAAATGGGGCCAAAGCTGTAGCAGACGAAGCCATGAAAGCAAGGGTAGATGCTGATTTTTTC
>CAXQWT010000083.1:0-29070 GCA_964227855.1 Salipiger bermudensis
ATGCTGTATTTGTTCTACTTTCACTCTGTGATAGCTTCGGCAGCCTTCTTGGCTCCCATCCATGCTACGACACCGAATCCGATCTTGTTGATCATGTCAGCGATGTTGTATGCGATACCCATCAAGAGTTCACCGTTACCATCGAGTGCGATGATGTCGGCCTTTGGACTAAAGAGGTAACCGAGAGGGTAGATGATCCATCCAACAACGATGAACCATCGGAGGGCGTTTGCGCTCCACATGAGTTCTTCTGGAATCTTGTCGTTGTCGACACCCTTACCACTGGACCATGGGGTACCGGTTGCAACGATGATCATTGCCCAACCAACGCCACCAAGGACGAGTCCGAGGATACCGCCAGTGGAGGAGCCGCCCATGAGGAGGCCAGCTTCACCGAGGTAACCGAAAGCAATCATGATGAGAGCACCAGTGAAACAGACTCCAGTGAAGCCCATTCCGAGGAACTTTGCATCGGTGATTGCATCCTTACCAACTAGGCTTGGGAACTTGAGTGCCATGAGTGGAACGGTGATGATCCAGTCCATGTATCGGTACTCGATGGAAACAACCTGGTGGTCAACGTAAACACCACGCATGTAGTAGTAGTGGAACGCTGCGATACCGACGATCAATGCGGAGATTGTCATGGTTGTGCGGTGTTCCTTGCCGACGTTGCTGCGCTCGCTCATGAAGAAGACGAACGCTGCACCCATTGAGATGTAACCAACGAAGAAAAGGAAGAAGGTAACGAGTTCTAGTCCGTCATTCTCTCCATCGTTTAGCCACTCTACGGTAGCAGGGTTGGTTGTTTCAGCAGCTGCTGGTAGAGCAACGGCTGCAAGTGCAAACAGCATAACAGCGAGTACAGCGCTGTTTCGGCGGTTTAACTTCAGGCTTCGTAGTTTTGATGAGTTTTCATACTGCATGTTCATCAACCAGTAATGATTTCGTCGCGAATATATACTTTCGTTTTCGCGTGTAAACTTATTCACCGATTTTCTCACCCATTTGAACGGACCATAGAGAGGAATACTTCCCATTCAAAGCCAGCAAATCTTCGTGTCTTCCGTGTTCAATTACTTCTCCATTCTCTAACACCAAGATGGAATTCGAGTGTCGTACAGTCGATAGTCTGTGAGCTACAATAATCGTCGTGCGATTTTTACTGATTCGAGCAATACTGCGCTGTAGTGCAGCCTCTGTTTCATTATCAACTGCTGAGGTTGCTTCATCAAGAATAAGTAGAGGAGCGTCTTTCAGTACTGCTCGAGCGATGGCGATTCGTTGACGTTGACCTCCCGATAGGCGATATCCTCCTTCCCCAACAAACGTTTGCCACATGTTTGGCAGTTCTTCGATAAAATCGAAAGCTTCTGCGGTGACAGCTGCTTGTTTGACTTCTTCGTCACTTGCATCGTTGCGCCCGTATCGGATGTTTTCGAGGATCGATGTCGGGAACAGTGTGACATGCTGGGAAACAAGAGCAATCGAGCGGCGCAATGAATCAAGCGTATACTCTCGGATGTCTTCACCTCCCCAAGTGATGGAACCTTGATTTGGCTCAACAAATCGTAGCAGGAATCGCGTCAGAGTCGTTTTGCCAGAACCTGTCGATCCAACGATTCCAACCGTTTCTCCAGCGTTTATTTTGATACTAAAATTTTCGAAGAGATCCGAGCGATCAGGATATGCGAACCCAACGTTTTCGAAAATAAGTGATGAATCCTTGGCAACCCGCTCCTCCAAGAAACGACTCCCATCCGTAACTGTACTCGGTTCGTTGAGAAGTGTGAGGATTCGAACAGACGAGGCCATTGCACGTTGATACAAATCAAATGTTTCTCCCAAGCGGGTGAGTGGCCATAACAATCTCTGGGTCATGAAAACCAGGACCGAGTACGCCCCAACTGCCAAAACACCATCTAATGCAAGCCGTCCACCAAGCAGTAATGTCGCTGTAAATCCAGCAAGGATTGCCATTCGAATCAGAGGAACGAAGGCTGCAGATAATCGAATTGCAGATTTGTTTGCGCCCCGGTATTCTTCCGAGAGCGCCCGAACTCTGTCCAATTCCATCGATTCATTTGTGAAGGATTGAATTGTTGCCATCCCAGTTAAATCGTTTTCAAGCAACGCATTCAATTGCCCAGCAGTCGTACGCACGTCGCGATAGCGAACCTCGAGTTTTTTCTGATAGAGGAACGAACCCCAGAGAATGATTGGAATTGGTAAAACGGCAAACAATGCAATTTCCCAAGACAGATACAAGAATACAGCACCAACGACAATCACCGTTGTTGTTACCTGCAAAAGATCGTTCGCTCCCTTATCGAGAAATCGTTCAAGCTGGTTGACATCATCGTTCATGATTGCAAGAAGATCTCCTTTCTGATGTTCATCAAACCATGTCATGGATTGATTTTGAACGTGATTAAACGTTGTAATTCGAAGATTGTGCTGCACAGTTTGGGCGAGATTGCGCCACAAAACAGCATAGAAGTATTCGAATAAAGACTCGAGACCCCATATAACAAACGTTGCGATGGCCAAAACAATGAGTTGGTTCCATGGGTCGATAATGCCCCATTGCGCTAACAGCGAATCTTCCTTTTGGACGACAACATCAACGGCAACACCGATAAGAAGCGGCGGCGCCAAGTCCCAAATCTTGTTGAGAATGGAACAAAGTATGGCGAGACGAATCTTTCCTTTCGGAGCATCTGAACGCGAGAGTATGTCCCGTAACGGCCTCTCAACCTCAACCATGAATGACCCTTTCACGAAGCGGTATGTGAATTCTTGCTCGTGAATCATGAAATCCCTTAACAACTCTCTGCCACACAGTCAAACCATCGGGTGATGATGTATGTGGCTTCATGACGAACCAATGCTTCCTGGGGGGATGCATCGTACGAAGCACATCACGCTCATTGATCCCGATAAGCAATCTCCTGATGTTGCAGCGCAGCGTGCACTCGTTGCAGTTGAATGTGGCACCTCTGCAATCTTTGTAGGAGGATCAACCGATACAGGAAGCAACATTGTTGATGCGACTTGCGCAGCCATACAGGAAGCACTCGAACTCGCTATGTTTGCATCAAGTCAACACCCCGATGCTGATGAAGAAATGTGGAACATTCCTGTCATTCTTTTCCCTGGAGGGGCGCATGCAATGTCTGCAAAAGCAGACGGAATCTTGTTCATGATGTTGATGAACAGTACATCCCGTCGTTTCCTCATCGAAGAACAACTCTCAGGCGCACCTTACATTGCAAAGGCAGGTCTCCAGACCATCCCAACAGGCTACATTGTCTGTGCACCAGGTGGAGCGGTTGGGGAAGTTGGACAAGCCAACCTCATCAACTCAGATGATTCGGAACTCGTTTCCGCATATTGTCAAACAGCTGAGATGTATGGGTTTTCTACCGTTTATCTCGAAGGAGGTTCGGGAGCATCGTCGCCTGTTTCAATGGACCTCATCAATTCAGCAAAAGCATCGATGAAGTGTACACTCATCGTAGGGGGAGGAATTCGCACTCCTGAACAAATGAAGGCAGCAGCCCAAGCAGGGGCTGATTACATTGTTACTGGAACAATTACTGAGGAGTACGAAGATCTCCAATTGCTCAAAGAGCGCTTGAAATCACTCATCGACGTCCTCTGATTCATCATCAAAGAGAACAGGATCACCGCTTCCACCAGGCGATGGTGGCCGGACGTCATCAACATCCATGCCTTGAGGTAGATCAGATTCTTTAACGTCCAAATCAACAGTTCCCCCTTTTGCAAGGTTTCGCATATCATCCGCATCTGGCGTTGAAAGTGTACGTTCAACATCAGGACTGTTCGCATATGCATCCCGTTTGGCTTCTCGGGCATCATGGCCCCGAACCAAAGAGAGTGAATCGGCAAAGACACGTCCAACAACTTCTCGAGTTCGTTCTCCACGTCGCACACTGGTCACTTCTTGCATTGCGACAACATTCTGAGATTCCAACTCCCGAATTTCAGCAACACGGTCAGTGAGTGCCGCCTCAAGGTCAGTGATTGTGAGGGACATCTGTTGAATTCGCTCATCGCGCTCGAAGACATCTGTGTGAAGACGACGTTCACGTCGCCGAAGAGACTCATACTCACGATTTCGTTCAAGGAGTCGTCGCTTCATTTCTTCAATTTGTTCAACCAAATAATCATGTTCTGCTGAAACGGAACGAGGTCCTTGCATCACACGTTCGAGTTGTTCTTCCAAATCTGCCAAGCGTTTATCTCGAGCATCCAAGAGTCCACGCATTCTGTCAGCGATGTCACGCAAACGCTGTCGTTCTTCTTCCAGTGCATTGTTCGCTGCAACTTCTGCATCGTATTGTGCTGACTTTTCATCGAGTTGATTTTTCAAAGAACGAACTTCATCGGCCGTTACTGAGGTAAGACCGGCATCCGCCGCTTTTTCTAGTGCCTCAACCATGAGGCCCATTCGACCCTCCATTTCTGCGATAACCTCATCTTGAGATATGCTGAGAGTTCGAAGTTGTTCAACTTCCTGATGAAGAGCATCCTGTTGTTCCTTGGAGAGGGAAGACGATTGAGCGTCGAGCTCTTGCCGAGTGTCGGTTAACAATCGATCAAGGTGGACGATTCGAGCCTCTGCTTCTTTCAATTGTTCTTCAGACTCATGGAGCCGTTGAATTTCAGGTGCAACTTCGTCTTCTCGCTCAGCAAGATCGAGCTCTAAAACACGGAGACGTTGCTTGATTGTTACAACTTCCTCGTTGCGTCGTCCAAGTTCATCCCAGGCGATGAGAACCTCTTCAACCAGTTGATCGATTGGATAACTTTTCAGCATCCCTTCAAGAGCAGCCCGGTCGTTTCCAGAGCTGGATGTTTGCCCACGAGAGGCATCTGGGTTGGGAGCGCCGAGCGTCATACAGGGGAGTATCGAACCTCAACCACTCTTGAACCTTCCCTGTGAATCAGGGCATTAGATGCCCGATTTCGTGGTGAATTTACTGAACCAAATCAGTTGATAGAGGTGTACATGTCATCAGGCATTTCACCTGCGAGCATGAGTGCACCCTCAGCGACTTTTTCCAACGGGTTTTCAACACACCAAACGTTAACATCACCGATGTCAGAAATTTCTCGTGCTACTCGCTCAGCGAGTCCTTCAATGAGGGAACCTCCACCAGAGAGGATGATGTTGTTGCGGAGAACCGGTTGGTACTCAGGGTCTGCTTCAGCAACGATTCGCTTGATGGCGTTTCCGACCTTAGGAACAAGAAGTTCGCACGCCTCTTGAATGAGATCGCCGATGTCGACATTCTGACTCTTTCCATCGACAGAGAGAGAAACTTCGACAGTTCGAGCATCGCCACCAACGTAGGAGAATTCTTCCTTCCACTTTCGGACCATGTCCTTGGTGATTTGTGCACCTGTGAACTTCTTCGCAATGAGATTCTTCAATTCAAGGTCGAGCCAGTCTCCAGCCTGTTGAATGGTAACTTGGTCTTCGTCTGTTGGGAATGTGCCGTGGATACGAGCAATGTCTGTTGTTCCCGCCCCGATATCGACGACGATTGAACCTCCGATTTCGTTGATTGCGAACGCAGTTGCAAATGGCTCGGTAACGACCATGATGGCATTAACTTGACCACGTAGAGTTGCAACCAAGTTGCTCTTATCGGTAAACGAAACGTGGCTTGGGGAACAAATAACTCCGAAAACCTCGTCAAATTCTTCAGGATCAACTGTTTCAATGAGATGTGAAACGAAGGCCTTTGCTGCTGCGAGGTTTGTTTCATCGTCTTGGGCAACACCGGCTGCCATTGGGCGGTAAAGGTTGCATGCAAGCTTGTTCTTGAGCGCATCAGCCCCAAAGAGAACATCTCTCTTGAGGAAATTTCGTGCTACTGGGTCTTTTGGCCGTCCAACTACCGTTTCTATTGAGTGCATTGCGCCTGCACTTGAAGCAATAGTAGACTGAAACGTTCCTAGGTCAATTCCAACATATAATCGTCCGCTCATCTTGAACACCTTCTCGGATGTACTGGCGTGGATGCCATAAGGTTTGAAGATAGCCCTTCATAACAATGAGGATTTTGACCTCAATTTTTCAACTTCTTCTTTTTCATAAACCAAAACTGTGCGATTACAGAAAGGAGGATTGCTAACCCAATCGAGGACCAGAGCGCTGTATTCATCCACGATACAACTTCCCCCTTTACTTCCTGAATTGAGGGGGGTAGTTCTATTGTAAACTGTTCTGATGCATAGGTTGCCGAGGCCGGTACGGTCCACGAACTTGAATTCAAATCTTCAGCGAGTATCTGTACCGTCCAATTTCCACTCGCACTCAGTGGGAAGAAATCCTGACTAACGTTTACAGAACATTGATTCCAAGCGTTGTCTGATACAAGTACGCTGCAAACACTTACGCTACCAATTTGCGACTCAATTCGTTCAAGAACAACGGTAACGTTCACATCGTCCTCATCTAGAATCGAGAACAGAACAGTGATTGTTTCATTGTTGTGCTTTTGTAGTAACGCTTCATCCAAAAAAATACGAGGCGCATCGTTTTGTTGCGCACAGCCCAATTCGTTAACCGGCACATCTTGAGAGGTCATCGGACAATCATCGAGATTGTCTTCAATACCGTCATCATCGAGATCGTCGATACATCCATCTTCATCCAAATCCCATCCAAGTGCGTTGGTAAAAGGACATAAATCGAATTCGTAAGGAATACGATCTCCATCTGCATCCGAGTGGTTTAATGGATCGAGTTCAACTCCCTGAATGGCAAGACCAAAGCCAACACGATTTCCTTCAATACCCAATGTTCCTGCATGGTCTCCAGGAGTGACATATCGTCCTGTAACGATGACATCGACGTATTCAACTCCATCCAACGTTTGCTCATCCAGATGGATGCCTACTGTTGTCTCGTTTGATGAGGGAAAGGCAGTTGTATTGAGATGGTCAGCGAAATCGTAGTACAACATCGAGCGACCATCACTACGATAACTCTCACCAACTGCAAAACGACCATCAGGTAAACGAACCATGAGTTGAACATCATCGACGAGATGAGGCTCAGGCTTGGCTTGAATCGACAATCGAAGCTCGAGTGAATCACCATTCAAGATGAAACGCTGTTGGAACATGTCGCCCGTTGCAAGGAATGGGCCAACCGCTCCCTCCCCGTCCCAGGCGTTTTCCATGAGATATTCAATCGGTTCAGCATCCCCAACCCGTTCACCAAAATGCTCCGAAGGGGCAGTTTCGAGCAGTCGGTAAGAATCATGAATCCAAACATCCGAAACAGCTCGTTCACCGTCAGATGACGTCGATGAGAGAAGTTCGAAATCGACCAATTCACTAAGGTTGAGTAAGCCCCATCCATCATAATTATTCGGTGCAACAGACCCGCCTTCACCGCCGTTCCTGTGGGCATTATCCAATGGAGTCGTTGAAAGAGAAAGCAAGGCCTTCATCAACGGCGCAGAGGGTGTGAAACCGTCTCCAAGGAGTACACTATGCCGGGGGATATCAGCTTCAAACCAAGGGGCCCTTTCATCAAGTTCATGCTCAGTGAGCGTTTCATTGTGGCCCGTCAACCAACCTTCCTGAACCATTTGCTGAACTACGCTCGCATACGTAGCGGCCATTGGAGTGGACATACTCGTTCCACTCAGCGTATGTTGTCCGGCGTTGTAGGTTTCAGGTGATCCATCGGAACGAGCGGATACAATCGAGACACCAGGAGCAAGGGCAAAGATTCCACGTGTTTCAGCATCGGTTGGCCCATGAACAGACGACATCCATCGTTCTGGCACAGAATCCTTGGTAGAAGCACCAATGGCAATCACATTCCTTGCATTAGCAGGTTCCAGAACAGGCCCGCCATTGTTACCAGGAGCAATCAACGGAAGCGTCCATGGAAACTCGCGAGTAAAAGCATCAAAATCACCTGATCTCAAAGTGTAATCTGTCGTATCATCCCCCCATGAATTGGAATGAAGATATCCTCCATACATCGCGGATTCCGCGAGCAATAGATCAACATCGGGAGGCTGCCATCCTTGTTCGGAAACAATGTCCTGAATCACCAATTGTGAGCCATACCCAAGCGCCATTAATGCCGATGGCATGTTCTCTTCAGTTGCTGTTGCAAACGGATGGCAACCAAGAATTCCCGCCGTGTGTGTGCCATGACGATAATCAGCGTGCCCTGAAGTATCCCAGTCATCGATGGTCGTGTTAACATACAGCAATTTTCGATGCTCCGGGCCAATCGAAGCATCGGAGATGTTTCTGAAACATGAGTGGTCTGAATCGATTCCAGTATCTGCGACGCCAATGACTACTCCGGAACCGTTGAGTCCGAATGTCCAAGCAGAGGGATAGGAATCGGCGGGAGATGCTGAAAGCAATTTTGCAGAGTTAAGATTCCTTCCTTGCGTGTTCAGTTGAGGTTCAAGCCAAAGGATACCTTCTACGTGAGTATACCATTCAACATTCAATTGATCAGTCCAAAGGATTTCCATCGTTGGCAGATGTCCCATCCCAATTGAGCCAATGACGTTGTCTCCATAATTCTGTATCTGCGTCTGTATTTTCGCAACAACATCATACGGCAATCCCGGTTCTAAAACGACTCGAACGATTTGGCCGTCCACCGGAATTGACTTCCAACCGGCCCTTTGTGCATCCTTCTCGGATGCCGATGGATGCTGAGCATTAACATCCAGTTTCCATACCACGAGTTCTGAAGGCGTAATTAGGCGAAGTGGTGTGTAGCCGAATCCAACGAGATCTTCCCAATCAGATTGACTCCACACCTGGCCGTTTGGAAGATGCAACTCAACCTCTCTACCAACAAAAATCTCCTCGTCAATCAACTCTCCCAGAGGAAGAGGTGCGACGAGGAGCAGCAGCGTTAATAGAAGACTTCGCACATTCTCACGCTGCTCTTTCATGTTGATGAAACACGCGATGAACTTGCCAACCTCCAACCATCGCGTTTAAATCAAGAAACGAATCGCCTTGAATTCATGAAGGCCTTCCGTGTTGATGGACAAGCCCCTTTCGGCAGCCTCCGACAAAAGTTCTCGCTCGATATCGTTGCTTCCTCAAAAGCAGATGCAGAACACCGTGTGTACTCGATTATTGGCTCACGTCACAAGGCAACTCGCCGCTCTATCAACATCGATTCTGTCAATGAAATTGACCCACGAACCTCTCTCGAACCAAGCGTTCTTCACCATTTCCGTGAAGAAATCGCAGCAGCCGGTGGCGCAATTGCTCCAGTGGCAGAAGAAGAGTGATTGCAGCATCGCCGCATTCATGAAGGTCGCACCACAGGCGTTGTTGAGGCGGTCTTGTGGAACAATCAGAACTTCAACGGACAGCAAGGCTCGTTGAAATGAATCGCGAACGCTTCCACGAGGTTCAAGAACGAATCGAACAGGTCATCAACGTGCTTGGTGAACACGACGTAACCGCAACCATTCTCGAAACGCTTTCAAAGAAAAATCATGAATCAGAAATGAAAATGCACGTTTCTATTGGGGCCGGCGTGACTCTCACCTGTCAACATCCTGGTGGCGGTGAAGGATCAACGATCGTTGATCTTGGAAGCGGTATTTTCGGCGAACGTACATGGTCAGATGCCGCATCTTTAACTCGGGAACGAATGGAAGAGTTGGGAACGCTTCTCGAAAGCCTCCAATCTCAGAGTCAGCAACTCGAAGCAACAATTACTGCCTTGGCTCAAACCTTTACTGCAGCAGCCGAAGCACAACCACAAGCTGAAACAGCGCAACCTGTTGAAGAGACAGAGCCTCAATCGGAATCATCCGAGGCCACGCCCTCGAAGCCAAAACGCCGCCGTGGCGGAATGTTTGGAAACGAGTTGACCTTGGACGACTAGGTGATTTCATGGGTCTTTTTGATCGATTCAAAAAACGCGTCAAGGAAGTCGCAGAGGAAGTGGATTCTGAAGCGTTAACTGCGGTCGAGGATTCTGTAGAAGGTCAAGCAGCCATTGAATCGTCAATGCCTGTGGAAGAAGATTGGGACGATGAAGTCCCTGAGCCTGACCCAGTGGTTCATGAAGAGCCTGTAATGGAGTCAACGGACGATGACTGGGATGATTGGGACGATGAAGAGGAAGACATTAACCTCCCCGTAACGATGTCTAAGAAAGAGCGTAAACGGTTCGAGAAGTTGGAAAAGCAGCGCGAAAAAGAATTGAAGCGACGCAAAGCAACTACGCTTGCAAAACCAAAGGGTTCGAAAGTGGATTTGTCAATGATGCGAACCACCACGGGGCGACAACTGGTTGAGGTGAAAGCAGCGCCTCGCGGTTCGACCAAGAGTGCAGATATTGAAACTGAATCAGGGTCTGTATCCATCGAACTTGGCGGCGGTATTGTTGAGCAAGGCGGTCGAATCATCAAGGCTGGAAAAGTTCTGGATGAACTCCTAGAAGAACTCGAATGGATGCTTCTGGAATCCGATATCTCGAGTGAAGCAGTCACTTCGGTGTTGGATGCGCTTCGAAAGAGCCTCGTCGGTGCAAGATTGCGACGTGGTGCTGAACTTGCTAAAGTGTTGGAAGCTGCACTCAAGCGTGCGCTACGTAATCTACTTTCAGCAGGATACTGGGATTTCGATGCATCAGTTCAATCCTTCTTGGATCAAGGAGATGCCCCAGTTGTTGTTATGCTCGTGGGCGTTAACGGAACTGGAAAGACAACAACTGCAGCGAAGATTGCAAACCGTCTCCAGTCAAATGGGCACTCCGTTATTGCTGCAGCAGGCGATACCTTTCGAGCAGGTGCAATCCAGCAACTTGAATCGCATTGCGAGAATCTAGGAATCCGCTGCATTTCGAGTCAACGTGGAGGCGACGCTGCGGCAATAGCTCGCGATGCTATTGAGTCGGCCAAGGCGAAGAACATCGACGTCGTTCTCGTTGACACAGCTGGGCGGATGCAAAACAAAACCAACCTCATGAAGGAACTTGAAAAGGTCCGTCGTGTAGCAAATCCTCATCTTGTTCTCTTTGTTGGTGATGCACTTGCTGGAAACGATGCGGTAGATCAAGCCAAGATGTTTCAAGAAATGATGCGATTCGATGGGGCCGTACTCTCCAAGATGGACACGGATGCAAAAGGGGGCGCGGGCCTTTCAATAGCCTTTGCAACTGGCCGTCCAATTGTCTTTGCCGGCGTTGGGCAAGGGTACGATGATCTCCTCCAGTTCAACCCAGATTGGCTACTGGACGAAATGTTTTCATGAGGGTCAAGGATGTTTGAAGATAAAGAAACTGAGACATTCTTCACAGTCATCCATATGTTTCAACGGTCTGCAATGGCCAACCTTGGTCTTTTGGAACATCCTGCGGGGGGGCTTCAGTTCAATTTTTCAGAAGCAAAGGACATCATTGACATCTTGCGCATGCTGCAAAACAAGACAAAAGGAAATCTAGATTCATCCTCTGAAGCGATGTTGAAGGGTGTCATCAGTGAACTTCAGATGCAATTCATGCAGGCGCCAAAGCGAAAAAAACGAATGGAAGAAGAAGAGGCCAACATGGAAAATGTACGTCAAACCTTCGAGAACCCTCGCGAGGGTCCGGTTGAGGACATTTCAAGCGAAGAATGACTTGAAAACCATCTATTTCATCGGTTCATTGATGAGCAAGCGCTGTCTCAGAAGAGTTGGTTGCGATGTCATACGTCAGTGAAGTTTCTTCAGATGAAGCGCCGACAGTGTTGATTGTTGACAACAATCAGATGTCGATTATGCGCTTGCGTGAAGTGTTCAAGAAGCGAGGGTTTGCAACTCAAGTCTGTGAAGATGGCGACCTCGCCGTTGACGAATACATCAAATTGGATCCCGAACTTGTCGTTATGTCACTTGACATCCCGTCGCTTGACGGACATCTTGCAGCCTTAGAAATGCGGGAACATGGAGGCGATTCTCGTATCCTGTTTATCGCACCAAACCGACTTCGTGAATTGGCTGTTCATGCCACATACTCCGCCGGAGCAGTGGGGTGGCTTGCGAAGCCAGTCAGCCAAACCCAACTCGACGAAATTTGGGATCAAGTACTCGGTCCAATCCCAGACGCACCAGGACTCGAGGACCTCGATGAATTGTATCCTGAAGATCGGATTAAGCCAGAACCGGATGAAATTCAACTCCCTCCTATCACAGAATTACCGCCCCTAGAACTGCTTATCCCTGCTGCTGAATTACCTCCAATCGAACCTGAAGTGGTTGAAAATACTCGCCCGAAGAAAAAAGGCAGGATACTTCTGCTCTTGCTTCTCGTTGTTGGAATCTGTGGCGGCATTGCATATCAGCAAGGCTACCTTGATTCACTGCTGTGATTGGTTGTATTGTAAGTACACTGGCTGGACGTATTGGCCTGGAAGTTGAACAATCTGCCCCTCCATAATCGTCGACCCTTGAGGGGCTTGAATGACTTGCTCACGCTGGTATGTACTCGTCGTTAGAAGTGAAGGGTCTCCTTGTCGGATTTGACGGTCCAACTTCCTTGCATTCCAATAACCCCAATACAAGAGAGCGAGCAAACCTGCGAAGAGAACAAGGCCAATAAACAACAAAACGACTTGCATAATCATCGCTCCATTAACGCTCTCCAAGATACTTCAGCATAAGCAGCAGCTGCTTTTCCAGGGTCCTTTGCCCCATGAATTCCAGACCCCACGATGATGCAATCCGAACCAGCCATAACGGCTTCATACGGATCTCCATAGCGTTGACCCATTTCTCCGTCACCGGTTGCGATATTGACACCGGGTGTCCAAATCATCTTTTCTTCACCAACCATGTCACGCAATTTGCGAACAGAAGCAGCATTCGAACCGTTGCCAATGAATCCAAACACACCGGGATGATCTCGTCCTGCTTCAACCACAGTTGAAGTATAATCAGGACTCAATAGATTACCACGACTCGACATTTGAGCAAGCAACAAAACTCCACCCTCTCTCGATGCATCGGACCATGCGCCTTGCAAACCATCAACAATATCCGGCCCACTGATAAGATGGGCCGTTACAAGATCACTCCATTCCTGAATGTTGTAAATTCCACCCATTTGCTTTCGAGAAATTTTCCCAATGTCTGCAAATTTACGATCTTCAAAAATAAGCAAATCCATTTCTTGGGCAAGGTTACAGAATCGATTCCACTCTTCAGCAGTCCAATCAGCAACGAGGTCGACGTGTGTCTTCAAGGCTGCAATGGATGAGCCAACGGCGGTGAGTAACTCGAACAACTCAGCCATTGTGTACCTGTCAGCGGCAAGGCAAACCAAACTTTGTTTTCGACAGGCAACTTCCATGAACGTTTTTGCCATCGGTAATGTAGAGGCTTCCCAACGCTCTTTCCACGCATCACTCGCCTCCATGTTCAACGCCAAGCGCTGCCATCAATCATAGTTTGCGGAGAAGACGCAAACCGTTTATGTCACTTCAAACAGGCAATGACATGACGCGAAGGAGTGGGTTGGCCTTTCTTCTCGTCTCGATGATGTTGAGCATGACCCTCTCGGGATGTTTTGGAAACTCCACTCCGACATCAGAAGAGCAGGAACCGGAACAATACCCGAACATCTACGAGCGACATACACTCGAATGGAATTGGACAGGTTCTTATTCCAGAGTGCTTGAAGACGGTCCACATCAACCACTTCCTGTTCAAGAAGTAACCATCGAAGTTGATACATCGGGGACATGGGAAGGAGGGCCGAACACTGCCGAAGTACACCTCTCCTATTGGCTTCCATCAAATACAGAAGAAGGAGAGCAAGTTCCAGTTATCGCTGTGGTTAGCCCATACTTCGATTACGGCTCACCCGGAAGCCAATCCTCTCCGACCAATGTTGTGAGTGCTGGCCGTGGAGAGTTCATCTACGATAATTTCGTTCCACATGGATATGCTCTCGCACAGGTTGCAGTATTTGCAACCGAAGAAAGTACGGGTTGCTTCGATTATCGTGGTGATGGAGAAGGACTTGGCATCCACATGGCCGTAGAATGGCTTGGAACCCAGAACTGGAGCAATGGCGCTGTTGCAATCTATGGCAAATCCTACGAGGGTGCTACGGCTTGGGAAGCAGCAGCTCAAGGAAGCCAGTACCTGAAAACAATCGTGCCCATATCTGGAACGACAGCGTTAGGACCACTCCTCTACAAAAACGGTAGCGCTGAAGCACGAAGCCAAGTGATGCATTCCAATTACGGAGGATCTATTCTTGATTACGATGGTGACGATTTGGACAATCTTTGCGGTGATGTCGTTGAAGGATTCCTTGCGGGCCCGACTCGTTACGGTTTAGGAGAACTCGATCCATACATGGACAACTATTACGATGAACGGAGCCATATCGACAAAGCACTTGGAACGTACAATGGAAGCATCTACTGGGTGCAAGGCCTGCAAGATTGGAACGTTGATCCTCACATGGTGTTCGGCGGCCCTCCTGGTGTAAATTGGTATCAAGAGTACATCGATAACGGCTACGAAGTTGCTGGAATGATTGGTCAATGGGAGCACAACTATCCCGATCAGTGGACAAAGCACAACGCCCAAGATTCAGGCTATGGCGGCGAGGCAATTCAAAACATGACGCGCTGGGATTGGGGACAAGATTTGTTTGAATGGATGGAATATTATCTAAAAGGTGTTGGAGAAAAGCCAGCATTGCATGCTCAAATCCAGCGAAATGATGGACAGTGGAGAATCGAAGAAACATGGCCACCGGCTGATGTTGAACGGTTACAACTCGATTTGGGCGATTGCTCGAACGATGGAGCCTTTGTTGGTGGCGGCGCACCCGTTGTTGGAGGAGGGCAATCCCTAACGGTTGAATGTCCATCATTAAGTGAAACCAACAATCTCCATATCGCAGGACTTGCAACAATTCACCTTTCTGCAGTGCCTACATTCGACGGAGGGCAAATCTTTGTTGAAATGCAAGATGCTGAGACTGGACTACGACTTGGCCATGCCACGATGGACGTTCGCTACCATGCAGGAGGGTACGAAGCTCAGACCGTCATCCCAGGACAGGAAATCACCATGCTAATGGAATTTCAAGCCATTGATGCTCTTCTACCAGCAGGGCATGGAATACGATTTGTCTTGAGTGATCAAGGCGAGGATTATCTCGCCCCTGCATGCGGAAATACCTGCACAGTCCACGTCCTTCCCTCCCTATCGATCGCTGAATTACCAATCATTGAACGCTCAGCCAACGACATACTCATCACCCCTCAATCGGAAGAAGCGGCGAACAACCAATGACCTCTATCAAGACAATTTTGGGAATTTGCGCGTTTGATAATCTTTGGAAGTTTTTTTCGCGCAAATGGATAAAAAATGAAAAATTAAAAAACATCTCAATTATCATTTGATTTACATATGAGTAATATTTTGTTCACAAATACCATTACTTAGCAAAAAAACTGAGCAAATGGTTCATATACCGTCCTCACAGCGATGCGTATGATACCATGAGTGATAAAGCAAAACTTGAGTATATTTGGCTAGATGGATACGAACCAACGCAGAACATGCGAAGCAAGACGATGGTTCGTTCGAACTTTACTGGAACGCTTGAAGAATGTCCAATATGGATGTTTGACGGTTCTTCCACCAAGCAAGCGGATGGCAGCTCCTCCGACTGCCTCCTCAAGCCAGTGAACATTTTCCCAGATCCACAACGTGTCAACGGTTATCTCGTCATGTGCGAGGTTCTGAATCCAGACGGGACACCTCATTCAAGCAATGGTCGAGCGACCATCGACGATGATGACGCCGATTTTTGGTTCGGATTCGAGCAAGAATACTTCATCATGGATGTCGACACACAACTGCCTCTTGGTTTCCCAGTTGGCGGTTACCCCGGCCCTCAAGGACTCTACTACTGCTCCGTTGGTGGAAAGAACACTCACGGACGCTCTCTTGTCGAAGAGCACGCAGATCTCTGCCTTGAAGCAGGATTGAACTTTGAGGGAATCAACCAAGAAGTTGCATGCGGCCAATGGGAATTCCAAATTTTCGCAAAGGGTGCAAAGCAAGCTGGAGACGAACTCTGGGTTGCTCGCTATCTACTCGATCGCCTCACAGAAAGTTACGGCTACTACATTGAATACCATCCAAAACCAATCAAGGGTGATTGGAACGGTTCAGGAATGCACGCCAACTTCTCGAACGGTGCAATGCGAGACAAAGGTGGAAAAGAACTCTTTGACAGCATTTGTGAAGCATTTGGTCAAAACATTGAACGCCACATGGCAGTCTACGGCGCTCACAATGAAGAGCGATTGACAGGCCTCCATGAAACCCAATCGATCGATCAATTCTCATACGGTGTTTCGGATCGTGGGGCATCGATTCGTGTTCCAGCATCTGTCCCAACGGACGGTTGGGTTGGTCGTCTCGAAGATCGACGACCAGCTTCCAACGGTGACCCATACAAGATTGGTGCAGTCATCATTGAGACAACGAAGTCGGTTTGTTGAGTTCCTCGTCAGACCGCTTTCTTCGTATTCGGTACACGCCGAACGTTATCGCGATAATGAAGCCCAACGTCAAGATGTTTGAAACGATCATTGCAATGGAATTTACAATGATTCCATAGACAAGCCAAAGCGAGAGAGAAACAGTAACTGCAAGGAACGTAGGGAGGGAAATACCCTCTTCTTTCCGATCAACCCAGACGCGGCGAATCTGAGGAATCCAAGCGATGATGCCAATGAATCCAGCAACCAGCCCGATTGATTCAATCCACATTGCAGCCATTAGCCCCACTCCGCAGGTTTCTTTGAAGCGAGAATACCATCGATTTGCATCCAATCAACTTCCTCTGAATTGGTTCGTCCAACAACATGCATCTTGAGTTTAGGGCCCTCTTTGCACTTGATTTCGATATGTCTACCAGCAGAATCATTCAATGTGATTTGACTTGTTGTCTCCTTGAAGATGGAGAAGAAACCCCGGGGGTGTTCCGATGTTGCTCTCATTTCACCACTCCGATGAACATCCCATTCTTCCACACCAGAGCCAAGGCCAAAGTCGAGAAGATCGCCTTTGAGTTTCAATCCACCATGCATGTGAACTTCATCCCAAGTTCCAAATCCATCCATCGTTTCAAAGAATTCGGGATTGATTTTTTCTCCGCCCGTTGATTGTATACGATTGAGAAGTTGACGCTCGTTAACCATCTCTGCAGGTAACTCGGGCATCTTCTCTGGCCATTCCAACCGTTGGTGAGTCATTGCGACAAGAACATTGAATGACATCTCATTGTCAGGGAAACGCTTACGATGGATTTCTTCCAGAAGTCGTGCCTTTCGAGCAATTCGATGGGCAACAGTTGCATGGCTGTGTGACCCGCCTTTGTTCCGATGTTGAAGGAATTCCCCATCCTCAAACACCTCAAATCGCCCGGACCAGTGCTTTTGTTCAACAACGAGAACGGTTGTACCAGAAACAAGAATCAAATCGATTTCACGCCGACCTCCATCTGGGTCAGGAATTCTTACCGAAGGGTAAACCGACCACTCCATGTTTTTTCCAGCCGCTCTGCAAAGTTTCTCTAAGCGCAACTCAGCGTTTTCTCCAGCCTGATGAATCTCATCGGGAGGAAAGATGACTCGCCTCTTTTTCCAAAGTTGCCATCGTTGCTTAAGACCCAAATCATCACCTTAGCAATGCATCGACAGATGAAACGACGAGTGTTGGTTGTTGTTCAGCATCTTGTGGCAAGGCTGCTACATCAGCTTCAGTTGCTTCTCCAGAGAGAACCAAGATGCCCATGCATTCAGCACGATTTGCCATGGCAATGTCAGTGTAGAGACGGTCTCCAACCATGGCACATTCGCCTGGTTGTAGCCCCAAAGCCTCGATTTTGTGCAGAATCATTCCAGGATTTGGTTTACCCGAAATGTGCATTGGCTCAACACCCGTCGTGGCCTTGAAAAGAGCTAGAAAGGCACCAACATCAGGAAGTCCACCATCAGGAGATGGACAGACCATATCGGGATGTGAAGCCATCAATGGAATTCCAGCGTGAAGGTAGAGGCTAGCGGTTTCAAGTCGCTCGTATGTTGTTTCCGTATCGTAACCAAGAACGACGTATTGGGGGTTTGAGGATCGGGTTGCGATTCCTTCATTTTCGAGCATCTGACACATTCCCTCTGTACCAACGCAGTACGTTTCTGTAATGTTTTGTTGCTGAAGCCAAGCAATGCAATCGTGGGTTGACAACAGCACATCGTCCGCTGTCGCAGGAATTCCCATTTTCTCCAACTTCTCCACATACTGTTGAACGCTTCGAGAAGAGTTGTTGGAAAGAAAGAACCGTTTCACTCCCTGCTCATCGCAACGATCGAGAAAATCTAAGGCACCATCGATTAATTCGCCACCGAGGTAAATCGTTCCATCGAGATCCAGAAAAACCGCTTTGATGCCTTCAAGTGCAGCCCCCATGATGAGGGCTTAGAACATCAAGGTCTTGAACATGAACCATGGAGAGTGCAAATTTTCCTGTGCTTCCTTGCTTGCAATCATCTCGGTCATCATTTCTTGCAATTGCGGTTTTCGACTCGCTTTTCCAACAAACCAATTGAGCAACCAAGACTTTCGACTCAAAGATTGCATCCTGTAACTGTTCTTCAATTCAGCACCTAGGGTTGACCATACTTCGTCTTGGTATTCTTCAGGAGAACGCCCTTCAAGGATGTGCCTTGCTGCGATTTCTCCTGTAACAAGGGCATTACCAACACCTTCTCCAGAAAATGGATCGACAAGACTTGCCGCATCCCCGACAAGCCAAGCACCATCCATAGCCATTCTTCGAGGTTGGTTTTTCTGCTTCTTTCTCGGAGAACCGAAGGGCAATTGCCATCCCTTTGCACTGCCTTTCACCATGGTTGCATCTGCAAAACGTTCCTTGAATTGTGGATGATTGGCTATGATGTCCTTTTGCAGAGCTTTCAATTTCGTTGATTGTTTGTCCATCAAATGCATGACCATGCCGCACCCAACATTGACTCGACCTTCTCCAATCGGGAAAATCCAGAAATAACCAGGAATAATGGTATCAACGAAGTGGATTTCAATGTCACCAATGTTCCCCTCACATCCCTTTACACCATCCCAATATTCTCGATATCCACCACAATAGTGCTTTCTGTCCACCATCGTTTCCTGATAGGTGTCGACGACGAGGGATGTTGCAACAGGGCAGAGATACCCGCCAGCTCCAACGATTGCTGGAGCATGAAATTCCAACGTCTCGCCCTTTTTACCGCCGATGGTCAATCGAACGCCGCTTGCCTTTCGTTGAGAGCCTGAACCCTTCCCCGGGTCATTACCATCGTTGTACAAGACTTCTTTGACAGAGGCCCCCTGAACCACAGATCCACCTTTTTCACGAACCAATTCTTGAACACGATCGAACAACAGATGGTCAAATTGCTGTCGAGGCAAAGCATAACCTGCTTCAAGGCGAGCAACGTCTTCTTCAGGGAGTGGGACGCGTACTTCTTTTCCATTCGGACTGGAGAAGAGAATTCCATTGACTCTGAAGTGTGGCGTTGCTTCAAGCGTTTCTTTGACGCCAAGGGCCTTTACGTGTGAAAGTGATTTTCCACCGACAGCGTCACCACAGATTTTGTCGCGTGGCCAGACTCCTTTTTCAATAAGAAGGACTTTCTTGTTCGCCATTGCAAGATAGCCAGCCGCAGAACATCCACCGGGCCCCCCTCCAACGACAATGGCATCGAATGATGACCTAGATTCCGGGACTTCGCCAGTCTCAATGGGTTCCTCCCAAGACGCCATGGTTCAACCACTTCCCGACGCTCTTTGAGTCTTCTTGAACGACCATCATCACTATGCACTATGGATGGAAGAGACAACACATGGAGGCATCAATGCGTCGAAAGGCAACATTAGGCCTTCTTGCTGTAACCCTCGCATGGGGTGCCACCTTCATTTGGATGAAGCAAGCAATGAATGCAATTCAACCAGAAATCGAGGCGTACGGCAGAACTCCTGTTGTTGCTGCTCTTGTTGGAGGGCGATTCTTGATAGCATTCATTGCTCTCTTTGCTATCTCGAAAGAAGCCAGGTCCGCACTTCAGAGTCCGCAATTGTGGAAAGGCGGCGCAATTCTCGGAGGAATTTTACTTGCTGGTTTTATCACCCAGATGATCGGCCTTGATTCAATTACACCTTCAACTTCAGCATTTTTAACATCACTCTACGTTGTATTTACAGCGCTGATCACGACGAAATTGACAGGTCAAAACGTATCTCGAACAATGATTCTTGGCGTTGCCTTGGCAACCTTTGGTGCAGGCTTCATTGAAGGTCCCCCTCACCTGTCGTGGGGCCTTGGAGAAATCCTCACCGTTATCTGTGCGTTTTTCTTTGCCCTACACATTCTTTTCACTCAGAAAATCACCAAAGAAATGAGCCCAGTAGGCGTGACAAGCACATCCTTCCTCATTGTTACTCTTGGCAGCCTCATCGTTGTAATTACAAGCGGTAGAGCATCAACAATTGATGCATTAGCCGTTGTCCATTCCGAAGGAGTCATTCTTCCATTGCTTTGTTTAGGACTGATTGGGTCGTTGTTTGCACTGCTCCTCCTGAACCTCCTACAACGCCACCTGCACCCCGTTCAAGCTGCGATTATCTATGCATTGGAGCCGGTTTGGGCTACCATCTTCGCGCTTGGACTTGGTATGACTTCTTGGACAGGCTGGATCGCTGTAGGCGGTGGCGCTTTGTTGATCGGTAATCTCATGGTCGAACTACGTCAAACATCTAGTGGCGTGGAAGAATA
Source organism: Salipiger bermudensis (assembly GCA_964227855.1). Lineage (GTDB taxonomy): Archaea > Thermoplasmatota > Poseidoniia > Poseidoniales > Poseidoniaceae > MGIIa-L2. The sequence continues at coordinate 20,900 of CAXQWT010000083.1, forward strand.
ACCCATTCAAAAGTAGCACATCGTTCAAGTCCTGTCTGTCATGAGGAAATGTTGGGCGAGGCTATGTCTGGACACAACAATCACCGCGATGCGACCAAAAATGTACATGCAGGAACCAACCATGTCGGTGAGTCGGTTAACACACCAATCTTCCTCTCCTCTACGTATAAACTGACAGAGGAGCGCTATGCTGGATGGGCCGCGGGGGCTCAACACACACTCCTGTATTCTCGACTTTCTTCTGTGAATTCCGATGCAGTTGCGCAGAAAATCTGCGCTATGGAAGGTGGGGAAGATGCTGAAACCTTCGCAAGTGGAATGGCAGCGATCTCAACAACGATGCTGATGCTTCTCAATCAAGGCGATCACATTGTCGCATCTGCAGATGTGTATGGAGGAACCTACGGCTTGATGACAGAAGAATTACCGCGCCTCGGTATTGAAACAACCATGGCTGACATCCAAGACCCTTCCTCTTACGAGGCAGCCATCCAAGACAACACGAAGATTCTCTATATTGAGACCATCACAAATCCAAATCTCAAAGTGTGCGATATTCCTGCGATGGTTGAAGTTGCAAAGCGGCATAATCTCATCGTTATTGTTGACAATACATTTGCATCACCATGGGCTTGCCAGCCGTTGAAAATGGGGGCCGACTTGGTCATCCATTCTACGACAAAATACCTCGGCGGGCATTCCGATCTTCTGGGTGGAGCAGTTGTAGGTTCGAAAGAACTCATTGCTCGAATCTTCATGGGCCGCGTCCATTTCGGAGGGGCTCCAGATCCACACAATTGCTACTTGCTTGAACGAGGTATGCGTACACTTCACGCCCGAATGCCTCTCTTGACATCCAATTCAGCAGAACTCGCACGGCGACTGCAAAGCCATCCAAAGGTTGTTCGCGTTCAACACGTCACCCTCCCCTCACATTCAGATTATGAGGTTGCACAGCGCGTCGTTCCAAAGGGTTGTGGAATGTTAGGAATCGTTGTTGCCGGTGGAGATGAAGGAGCAATGGAGTTCATGTCAAAGTTGAATCTCTTCTACGAAGCAACATCACTCGGAGGCGTTGAATCGTTAATCGAGGTCCCCGCAACCTCTAGTCACATGGCCATGCCAGTCGATGTTCGTATTGCTGCTGGAATCGAGCCGGGATATGTTCGAATAAGTGTTGGTATCGAAGATATTGAAGACCTTTGGGAAGACTTGAATCAAGCCTTGATTTGATTTGGAAGAGGCTCCTGCTGGCCGGTTGAAGTGTGGAGAGCGTTGAGCGCATCGACAAACTTGGAATTGTCATTTTCTTTCGAATCGAGAAGTTGTTTACCTGCCTCGAGCAATGCTTTGGTTCCTTCCATCCAAGCCCCACCACGGTCGCGAGCGAGCGATTCGAAATGCCATTCTTGGCCAGTTGAACGGCCTGCTGCTCGCAACCATGCCCAGCCTGCTGCTGCACCATCGATGTCATCATGACGCGCTGTAGCTTGCCGTTCAGCAATACCGGGGCCATCCAACAAACCTGTCAGAATAAGATCGTGAATTGCGCCAACCGCTCCAGGAAGAGATCCTACACGGTAAGGAAACTTGGCTTTTTGCTGCGCCTTTTTTCGAGAGGAATCCAAGCCTTTCAGGAACGTTTTCAGCGGTTTGGGTTTCTTCAACTGCTGTTCCCAGATAATCTGTGCCTCATCTCCGTCAATCCCAATGGATTCGAGTCCAGACAAGCCGAAATCTTCCCACAAAGCATTCACAGCATCGGTCAAACTTGCACCTTCCATGACCTCAACAAGGCTTCCCTCCCGCTCTTGCCGGCCACCCCGAGCATCGATTCGAATGCCTTCAACAGTCTGATTCATAGCTTCAAGAAAAACGCCAGCTGCAAGCAACTTCTCGTCCTGTGAGCCCTGCATGCCCTCGAGTGAATCGAGAATCTGTTCGATTGAATCTCCCCTACTCCACGAGGAGCCAATGAGCAAGCCAAAATCAAGGGAATCTAGAACGGCCCGCTCACAAGCACGTGTGAGGTTACCTTCTGGGACGGTTAAACCGTGCCAACCAGACATAAGTTTTGCAAGCCCCTCATGGGCACCCGAAGGAAGAGAATCTTCCGAATCCCAACCACTCGGTACCCACATCGCATCGATGTCGACGATTGATGTTAGCAACGGTGGAAGCATTGAGAGAGCAAGGTGATGGACAAAGGCACTCTGTTTTTCCTTTGTTGCTTTGAGCGATTGCAAGTCAATACCAACGATTGGCCCATGTTTGAACATGAGTCGAACCCATCCTTGGTTTGAAGGCGTACTGTTGAGGACGTCCTTTGCGTTGATTTCCCCAGCCACATACACATCAACCCCGTCAATGTCTTCATGACTGAAATCAAACCGAGATCGCTCAAGAACGTCTTCTAACCAGCCTTTTGGCGGATTCGGATTCGGTCCCGTGCAAACAAATCCATCCTCCCACGAAAAGAAGTACATTCCTCTTCGAGCGTGTTCTTCCCAAGGGAGCATTCGCAACGTCATGTTCTGGTGGTTTTGCAACCCTGCAAGGTACCCTTGTTTTCCGTCGCCACGTCGGATGAAAGAACCCGATCCAAAGTTCGGTGATTTGAAATTACCAACCAGTGAGATTTCCTCATCATGTGCTGCATGTAAAGAGCCTGCAAGCGCTTTTCCAACTGGATCTCCACGCTTTGCCAACATTCGTTTTGAGAGCCATTTTACATCATCTTTCTTGGCGACAATTTTTCGAAGATCTTGCAGCGTTTTTGTGACAGGATCTTTTCGCCCCCAACTCAAACGTCCTTTCCATGTCATGGTTGGCAAATATGCATTAGGGTCGTCGAGGAGTTGACGCAACTGTCGTTTAAGCCGCTTGGCTGTGGCATCATTGGCATGCTTTGTGCCACGCATCCGCATCCGCTGTTTTTGGCCAGGGAAGGATACTTGTGCAGGTCGCGCCATAAGTCCGTCAACCCAATCCAAACGGACGTCTCGCTTGAGGTCTTCCCCCTGAATATGTCTATGGTGCAGGAGCATGTGCTCACCTCATGGCGGTGGTTACCTTGCTCGGAATCGCCCAAGACGGAGGACGCCCACAGCCTGGATGTACGAGGCAATGCTGCCAAGGACTTACCGAAGAGGACTACAGGAGTCCAGTCTCACTTGCCATCAAAACCAGTGACGGCAAAACACTTCTCGTAGAAGCCACCCGAGACCTTGGACGACAACTTCGGATGATCAACAATCCAAGTATTGACCATCTTTTCATCACACATGCCCATCTTGGACACGTGGATGGACTTGGGCTGTTTGGTCGAGAAACAATGTCGGCTAGGAATATCCAACTTCATTGTAGCCCCTCGATGCGAGCACTGGTCGAAAGTACGCCCGCATGGAATCAACTGCTGCAACAAAACGTGCTCGAGCTTAGTGCGTTCCCGCGAGTCAAAATTGATGATGTTGTTGTTGAATTCATCCCAGTGCCACACAGAGCAGAACTTTCTGATATGCATGCGACAATTATTCGAGGGGCAGAGAAATCATTGCTTTTCTTACCCGATCATGATTCTTGGACCGAGACACTTGACGCGCATGGGTGCGACTCCATTCGTAAATTTCTTCAGAAATTCTCAATCGATATTGCGCTTCTCGATGGGACCTTTTGGTCTGGAAGCGAACTCAAAGGAAGGGACATGAGTGTTGTTCCACATCCGACGGTTGAGGAATCTCTCAAGCGATTGGGACGAAGGAAGGACAACGACCCAGAACTTTTCTTCATTCATCTTAACCACACAAATCCGCTCTACAATCCACAATCGGAACCGTCGATACAACTCAACGAATCAGGCTGGTCAATCGGTCATGAAACGCAACAATTCACGATTTGACTTCGGTAAGCGTATAATCGAGTGTGATGAGAGAAATGACCCAATCAACGGATTCATCAGAGTCTTCGTTTTGACAAATTGGAGGGAATCCGCCACTGTTGACTACAACGCTAATGTTGAATTCATAGGATCCCATTCCTACATCACCGCCATTTAGAAGAGAATCGATTGACGAGGTCGAATTTGTAGTTGTGCTACCAACCAAGGTGGTATCAATCCAGAATTGAGAGGATTCAAGAGTCTGCTGCGTTCCAGAGTTTGTCACACTGTATTCTGAAATGCCCCCATCGTACGATACTTCATCATCTTGAGTATTGGCAGTGGCGAAACATGCTTGCTCATTGTCCGTGTGACTCGTCGTTACGTGGAACCCAACCACGTTAAGGCCATTAAAATCAACAGTATCACTCGATGCAGAGACTTGAGCGGCATCAGAGATAACCTCGGTACCTGATCCGATTTCGAAGAGGCTAAAGTTTCCATCAATCTGATACATGGCAACTCTATCTGCATCAGAATCTTCACCCGAATCTGGTCCGTAGACTGCATAGGCTCCTTCCGCAACACCGATGAAACAGAGTGCAATAACGCCCACAGTTGTAAATTGACGTCTACGCTCTTGCGAGATTTCGAATCGACCAAATGGGTTTGAAGCCGAATCATCACGGACTGCGCACATGATGAAGTGCGCAATGAAAGCCGATCCTACTCCGGGAACGGAAGGGAATACATCGGCCCCAAGGCCGAGGAACGTCCAAACGATAACTCCAGAAAATGCTGAGATCATCATAGCAATCGAATGGAACGTATCGGGTTTGTATCCCATCCATCGGATGATAAGGAGAGGAACGAAGATGCCTCCAAGTCCATAGACAGCAAGAACAACGAGAGCGAAAACAGAATCGCCTCCGGGAACGTAAAGCCCTCCGATGGAAATCATTGTTGCAGCAGCTGCGACGTACAGTGTGACTTTCTTTGTCGTCTTGTGATTCTCTCGCCATTCTGGCTTGATGTCATCCGTAATGGCTGCTGTACAGGCCAGAACCTGACTATCAGCGGTTGACATAGTCGCAGCGAAGATCGATGCAAGAATCATTCCAACACCAAGTGCTGGAAGTGTGTCCATGGCAAGGGCCGGCAGCCCGAGTTCTGCATCGAAGTTTCCGTCTGTAAACAAAACACGGCTCGCAAGTCCGACGATGAACATCAATGCGATAAACGGTGTTTGCCAAACGAAAAACCAAATCATGGCTTGCTTCCTGTCGGCATCCGATTTGAGTGTCATTACCCGAGATACAACTTGAGGCTGTCCCGCAACACCCAATCCTCCCAAGAAGAAGGCAAGAAAGTACAACGAAATACCCAATGAAATATCAGTTGGAAGGAAATTGACGAGTGTTGCACTCTGCGATTCCAGTGCCCCATGCATTCCAGAGAACCCTCCAACGTCGCCAAGAGCAACCCAGCACAGGATGATGGAACCGACGATCATGACACAAGATTGGGCAGCATCGGTCCAAATTGAGGCTCGAATACCCCCTGCGTAACAGTAGGCTACGACAAGGACGAATCCGATGAGAATACCAACCAATTCAGGCCATCCGAGCATAACGAAGAGTGCCTTTCCCCCAGCAGTTAGTTGAGCTGCGGCATAGATTGACAAGAAAAAGACCGAGAGTACCGCAGCCAATTTTGCTTCTGGGGCACCGGCCTTCTCAGCAACCAATGAGGAAAGTGAACGTAGGCCACGTTCATTTCCTTCTTTCTGAATAAATTTGTACAACCAGGCCCATGCCACCAATTGACCGATAGTGGAAATAACACCAATCCAGATTGCAGAATAACCCATTACGTAGATGAATCCAATAAAACCGATGAACATGTAGCCTGAGTTCCATGTACTTACTGCGGAAAGTGCTGCCAAGGCAGGGTGCATACCTCTGCCTGCAACGAGATAATCATCGGTTGTGTCTTGCTTGACACGCATGCTTGCTAGCCCAACTCCAGCAAAAAAACTGAGAAACAACAGGAACGAAAGAAGAATTCCTAGATCCATCGTATCACTTCCATCGATTGACGGCTTCTTGCTCCATCTCAGACATGTTGGCTAAGAAGACCATGCAATTCAATCTCCCGCCTGTTAGCGTACCAAGATTGTTGATTGTTGTCGTTTTCATATATGCATCGTCTGTACCTAGGTCAGAACACAGAATGCACATGGACTCATACAACGAATTCGCTTGTTCTTTCATCGCTCCATCAACATCCGAATCGATCTTTTGGGCCATTTTTTCAATGCTTACGAATGCATCTATCGGTTGCATTGGACGTTGATTCCCAGTCCCTGCACCAGTTGGATCGAGATCGAACAGCACGAGGGTGTGAAGGCCCTGCATTTGATTTTTCAACATGACTTCAAGAGGGGATGTAACAATCCATTCACCATAGGGGTACGTTAGAGTCGTTGAGCGTCCAAATTTGTAATCGGAAAGACCGGTTGAACCCGGTACAAGCGTTGTGATCGAGATTCCAGGGACCACTTGAACTGGAATTCCTGCTTGTTGTGCGCGCAACTGAAAATCAATATGAGTCGTTGCTTGCATAGGATCTCCAACCACCAGAATAGCAATCGATTGCGATTTGGCTTGCTCAAAGAGAATCTCAGGCCGTTCCACAGCAGGCCGCATGATTCGTTCGATGGGTCCAATCAATCCTTCCAACTTGGACAATTCATCTTCCGGCCACAAGGCAGTGTACGCTTCATAGAGGCGAATATCTGCCTTTTTCGCAAGTTCAACTGCTTCCAACGTCATGGATTCGACCTTTCCAGGACCGATTCCAATGAGCGCAAAGCCGGTTTTGCTGCCATCCCCCATCCTCAAACCTCATACTTGCGATGGTTCTCCGAGAACCATGCGTCATTTGAGGGTGCCGAGTGCTCAGACGTCGCATTGGATTGAACTCTGTAAATCGAATGGTTGGTATGAAACCGGCCATCGAGTGCAACGAATAGGAGAGGAAACGGCAATTCCACTCAATAATCTTGCTCCCACAGAAATAGACCCTATTTGGGAAGCACATCCAATCATTGAGATCGAAGCATCAGAAAAGAAAAATCGCTACTATTGGGAACACATATCGGACGAGATACGCCACAAATTTTCCGATGATTTTCCACAAGCCTTCGAGGTGCAAGGTGACGTTCTGTTGGTTAAGATTCCGGACGAGATGACAGAGGCTGGACAAGCGATTGCGCAAGCTATGTTGGAACAATTCCCCTCCATTCGAGTCGTCTGTCACGATGCTGGTGTTGAAGGCGAATTCAGAGTTCGGAATTTGCGTGTGCTTAAGGCTCGAGCCGACAACACTTCAACGCAAACGCGCTACCGAGAACACGGTCATGAATTCAACATCAATCCTGCTGTTGCATACTTCTCAGGCCGTCTGGGTTCACAACGAATGCGAACCTTCGATGCAGTATCGTCACTATCTGTTACAAAGGGCCGACCACTTGTTGTTGTCGACCCATACGCTGGCGTCGGCCCCTCGATGGCATTGCTATACACAGACGCAACGCTTGTTTCAAAGGCCTACGTGAACGATATGAACCAAGAGGCCATTCCTTTGTTGGAACAAAACATGCAATATTTCGAGTCAAGGCGGAAGAAAGAAGGAACCTATCATATCGATTGTATGGATGCAAGAAAACTTGTGGTTGAAAGGCCAGAAATGCTTGGCTGCGCCGATGTACTCTTGGTGAATTTACCACACGATAGCATCGACCATTTACCGCATATTCTCCCTCTTTTGTCCGATGGCGTTTCATTGCTATGTGGTTGGTCCATTCAAGAAAAACAAACCAATGTTTTGAGCCAATTGCAATCGATCTTTGATGCCAGTGGAAGGACTGTGATTGACCATCAGGTTGAGGAAGTAAAAGGATTCTCAACCGCGAAGGCAATGTTCCGTTACGAATTAATTCTCTCAAACAAAAACAAGCGCTGATTTCATGAACACCAAGCGATTGGAAGGTTCATGCGCAACGTTGTCCAATGTCACTGTGGGGCCAGCATCGACATCGCAGGAGCGACTCCACGGATTGATGGAATCAAAGTATGGTGCCGAGTATGTGGCACGGTGACAATTCATCAGAGAGATGAGTGAGGCGCCCGCTCCGGGAATTGAACCCGGGTCGCAGGAATGACAATCCTGCATGATAACCTCTACACCAAGCGGGCCGTATGCATCCTGCCGTAACGGAACCGCTATTTAA
>CAXQWT010000084.1:0-7442 GCA_964227855.1 Salipiger bermudensis
GCTCCTGTTTTCGGCGAAATGATTGCTGTCGCCCACCAGATAAACACCACTCCACTACTCAATCCAAGAATGTATAACGGCTCTATGGCAAAGAAATGCAATGCAAAAACAACTGGAACGAGGATCATCTCAATCATTAACGGATATTTAGCACGATTTCGCACCATGACAAAGGCGAACCAGAGTCCGGCCCCAAGGATGAGAGTCATGGTGAGAGTCAACCCAATCGGTGCATGAATGATTGAGGTTGTCGGTTTTGAATCCAGAGTGAACTTATCTGATTGTGCAAGACCAGTTGCCTTGATTGTCGCTGATTCGCCCCAAGGGAATCGTAAGTAATTCACCTCGAGTTCGTCCGATTGCTTCAGATCGATGAATGAGAACGAGGTCATAGCACTTGATTCGATGTTGATGAGTAAGTCGTAAGTCGACCATAATGGCGAAGGTTGTGGGCTCATGAAAGCGCTGTTCAAGATTCGATAATCGACTCCAGATGCGATTGGTGTGAGGGAATCAATTCGTAATTTGAGAGGTGCGTTTCGAACACGCTCTTCGCCCATTAGATCGAGTGTGATTGCAAATGTTTGAGCATCGGAAAGATCGCCGATTATTTCGTCGGATTCCAAACCAAGACCAAACTGGAAGAAGGTGATGTAGTACGACCCCATGTAGTTTTCAAATTGGCTTATTTCGGCACTTTCGATGACACGACTTCCTCGCTGCTGATCAGTAACTCCACCTCCATCGAAATTCTTCAGAACCGTAGATAGCGGTATCGTCTCATCGCCCAAATGATCCAATCCCCATCGCATCCAAAATGCCATTTCACCTTCAATCGTTAAGATGGTTGACTGTGCTAACCGCAAGCCTCCATCTTCGGATTCAAGTTCCATTGTAATCGAAACATCGAGTGGGGAGCCCTTTCCATTGGTTCGGAGCGGTTCATTGAGGGGATAATAGCCGCCTCCATTTCCAGAACCATCAAACGTTTCAATTTCAAAATTCGTTGAACCTGTTAATATCAAGCCAGCTTGCAGCTCATACGAGATTGATACCGAGACGGACTCAACACCTCCCGCAGCTCCATCCCAGGTCCAAATCACCAAAATCGCTTCACCATCAAGGACCTCCGTAGGGTCTGCTGTTTGTGTGACTCCGTTCACTTGGAGGGTAATTGAATTTGAAAAGACCAGAGCTTCCATTCCGAATGGAGATTCAATACGCGCCGTAAAATAAACGAGATCGCCTTCAACCTCAGGCTCATCGAGTGTCAAATCAATGAGCGGTAATTCTGCAGTGAGTATCGATGCATGCTCTTCACTGCCCCAGAAGAATTCAACCTTCGCCCCACTAGCTGGAACATTGAAGACAATAGCTCGGGCATTCACGCTTACAGAAATCTCTGAGGTTCCGCTGACAGAGACTTCATCGATTGGCACATCAATTGATATCGAACCTGACCCTTGGGGGATGAACGATTGGTCGACACCAAGGAAGGCAGTGAAAGAAGAACCACCGAGGGTTACCGTTGCAGACATGTTGAGGTTTGCCCCGCCAGCGTCGGATACCGTATATTCTAGAGTAACAGTCCATGTTGATTCAGGCACTGTTCCTGGCCATGCGGAATCGAGGCTCCACTTTCCAATTTGTTCAGACGATGTGACGGCTGTTTCAAAGGAGGAAGATGATGATGTTTCAGAGAGCAAGTCATCAAACGGTGATAACTTCAGATCTGAATTACCGAGAAGGTAAAGGTCAACTTCTGATGCATCACAACACACTTTTGTGTCCTCGCCACGTACAGTTGCGGTGATTGGCGAATATGGTGCAAAGAGCGAGAGCATGAAGCAACTCAACAGAAGGAAGACTCGGCCTCGCATTCTCTCCACAGTGTGCGGTCAAGAAAGAGGCGTATAACATCAACGCCGATATGTCCTGAACAAGACCGGATTTTTCCTTAAAGTGCCTTATCCAGCAAGGTGCCGAGTTCTTTTTCAAAGAGTCCGATAAGCGCTTCACCAACTTCTCCTTGTAATTCATCAGGCAAGAGTCTGAGGCCAAGACGGGTTGCTGCCCGGGTTGCTTTGAGTTCAGCATAGACAGATCGAGCTTTCTGATGGAAATAGTATGCTACAGCCTCTTTGATTTCGGCATGGAGATCGGGATCTTCCTCAATCTTGTTCCGAATATGAGCCTTGAGTTCATCCTTGACAATATCCTTGAACGATTCAATAATCAAGTCCTCTGTAGACATCAAATCTTGAACACGTTCTCGGATGCTTCCAGTGAGCAATCGTTCAATCGCCATGATAATCCCAATACCTCTTGATGTTTCAATCCGTCGATGATAGCAATCTCCCTGTTTTGAGAAGTTCATCGAGCAAGCGGCCTGCATGAAGCACAGCCTCGTTGGCACCGTGCGGCCATGACTTGTTTGTCCTGTGAAGAGTCGTTGCCAAATCAGATGGGTCATTTGGAATGCGCATCCTTTTCCAAATCAATTCTTCCAAACGTGCGGTTGAAAGACCCTCGCTGGAGAGTAGGGGGAGACTGTATTCGGAGAGAGCCTGTGCTCGCATCGAAGCATCCATGTCCTTCCATAACTTTTGAAGACGTTTGAGACGACGTTCAGATGCAAGAGGGATCATCTCAACACTCGGGTCTTTAATTTCAGGCAACGGAGCAACCTGAATGCTTCCTTCATCTCGTAAGAAGTCTCGAACCAATGTGTGAATTGGATCCATCGTCGTATCCAAACTTTCCATCATCCATTGGCCACACCCTGAATATCCACGACAACGCTTTGTTCGAGAACCAGTGGGCGCAAGTGCTGAAGCAATGACTGAACATTGCAACACAACATCAACTCTGCCTCGTCGTTTTGTTGAGGAATGACTGAATTCAACTTCGACCGGTTTTGGTGCTAACACCATCGCATTGGAATCAGATGACTCGACTCTATTCCACGCATCTATGAAGAGGATATTAGAGCCCGATTGTTTCGGAATCAAATCGACTTCATCACGAGGAATGTGAGAATTCGGCGGAAGAATTCTTCGTGAATACGCAATTCCACGATCCAGCAACGCTGATTCTAGGAACCCGAGTGCAAGAATCGGTGACAAGTCGGCGGTTGTGACCAACAACAAAGATTCGGATTGAAGAAAGGATATTGCATCCTCAACGACATCATCAAGTGGTGCAAAAAACGAAGCCTTTCGCATGTCCTTCATGGCCGTCCCATCGAGGCCTTGACCCCGAGACAAATGAATGCTCCCAATCACTCGACGATGAGTCGAAGTTGGTCACGCTTGTACTTCCAATCGCCTGATAGTCGACCTTCAGCCTTGTAGTAATTGCCGAGTCGGCGAATCTTTGCTTCTGTCAACTCAAGAGAGCGCTTGTTGTGAAGGTCACGGTGATTGGTGGTGAGGTGGTCGATGATTGCAACAGCTTGTCGCATGAGATTCATGAGATCCTCAGGATAGGAGCCTCCAAGATCGTTCTCAGCAAGAACGGCGCCGATGCGCTTTCCGAGTACCAATCGAACGTTTGGAACTGCGTGCTTGTCTCTCAAGACGATACCGATTTGTGACGTACTCATGCCTTCTTTGGCGTACTTGAGAATCAACGACTCAATCTCCTTGGTATCGGTGTTGGACCATGCTGATGGCTCGGTCATGAACGGCTTCGATGAAGCGCTTTTTCCTTTTCGGGATGAATACATTCGTGCCATATGGACCACTCGGAGCAATCTTGCGACCTGCTTACCCTTCTTAACCACATCGCTTCATCAGGTCATCGTTTCTGATGCATTTTCGCCAATCGACCTGGTGTCCCTGCCCATTCCCAACCCGGTGCAAGACTTCGTCCCAATCCAACAGGTTGGCCGTTTTGGAGTATCATCAGATCTTGTCCTCGGCGAATATTTCGGTCATAGGAATCGATAATGCCAAGATGAAGGTCACCTTTCCATTTGATTTCAGAACCAAGGTTCACTATTGGCAGGATACTATGTTCAAACAGCAGAGGTATTGCTTCTTTACTGAACGAAAATCCAGCACGGTCAAAAAACCACAAGGCAATTTGTTTCCCATCTTTTTCGATTTTCCAGCGAGGGGGTTTACCACGTATTCGACATCCCTCCAACCATTCATCACGGCCATAGAGGAAGCGAGAAATACTCTTGAATCTGTCAAGATTGATTGATTCTCCTTTCCGACGATGGAGTTGATAATGTTGCTTGCAATGATTGACAGCATCGGTCAAGCGTTGAAGGGATGTACGGGAGCCTGAAGATTCTCCTGCACGTGTTTCAAGGATCTCGATTCCATCGATTTCAAGTTCGATGCCACTATGGTTGATGATGCAGTTGTAACTATGACGTTGGATGAGGGAAGTGACCATCATTTGAACGCGGTCAAGCTCGTCTTGAGTCCAATCGCCAGTGACCGGTATGTCGTAAAATGCCGCTGGCCAGACATCCTCAAGATCTCTTGGAACCAGTCCAAGAGGAGACGTAACCATGACCTCGTGACATGCATTGCTGCCAATGGCACTGATGAATTTACGATGAGATTTGGACAGACGGTACGGTTTCCGCTCGGAACATGGCAGGAGAATGAGGACATTGTCAAGCCCATCTGGTGTTTGATAACGCTCGTTCATGAACTCAACCCATGCCGCAACTTCTGCATCCTGATGACTTTCTTGTGCCATGAATTCGATGGCATCAAGACCTGAAGGATGAACTCGCAAAACATCCTTTTGCGTCTGCATTAATGAATCAAAGTGACGCATGTGTTCCACCAATCTGGGGCTGTTGAGGCTTTGTTGCTGCGCAAGACGTCGTAACGTTCCCGTTTCAATTGCAGATTGTACTGAGCGTATCGATTGATGATAGTGATGCATGGCGACATCCATGTTGAACGATTCATCATCTAGGGGCTTCCTTGGACCGTATGTTGTCAAAAGATGACCTGAACTTAGTGCAAATCGAGTTCGGGTTGTATCGAAAAGATCGACGCCAAACCACGCAAGAACTGCAGCATTATCGGGACCTCCGAGCCCAGGTGTCCAAAGAAGTGCGCCGGGGAAACGATGTTTCAACGTTTGAATGGCTGTAACGAGTTTACCGGATTGGGCTGCGAGTTGAACAGCATCCACCAAAACGACGATGTTCGGTTGTAAACCATCGTCCAAGAGTGAAGGATCATGGTGAAGACGTTGCCATGAGACTGGGAGCAAAGGCCCTGAATCTGCGGATTCTCCAGCGTTCGCCTCATCAAGCGATGGAGGAAGTACGTGCCCAATAGATGCGCTCATCGTCGGCCCCGCCTCCTGAAACTCAGGAGGAATCAGATGATGCTGCGTGGTTATCGTGATTTTTGCAGGGATGGTTCGTGTTTGCTTGCAATGAAATGCGGCCAAACGTTGGCAGGCATCGTCATCATCTTCCGTTGAAATCAATGCTGGTGTCCTAACGGCAGGAGCGGAACGATCACCAAGACCCCATACGCGACCGTAACGGTGGCGATGAAGAACAGTTCGACCGAGTCCTTCTGCCATGGCCTGTGCTGACGTGGTCTGTTTTTCAAAGATGCCACGAATTGCAAAGAAAGTGTTGAAAGACTAGGCCATCGAGCATTCATCATGGAGGATGAATCCCTGGCAAGGATAAGGATGCCACTCCTCCTCCTTGCCCTCTTGCTACTCAGCACGATGAGTTACGTCAATGCTGAAGAAACATCCAACGAATTCATCATTGATGAACGTCTTCAAATGGTGACTCTTTTATCGGGGGAGACATATCAACAGACTATTGAAGTGACTCAAGGTACAATCGTTTCCGTTAATGTCGGATGTAGTTCATGTCAGGTTCATCTTGATGCAAGCGATACAAGCATTACTTCCTCGTCTTCTGTTACGTACAAAGCGACGGGAACAACCAGCGTTCAGATTTCCATTAGTTCAAGCATCAGTGAAACGGTTTCGACATCATTCCTCGTCATTTACGACGAGGATAACATCAATCAGCGCCCTAGTCCGCAAAGCAGTATCGATGTTGTTGATTCATTCAGATGCTCATCTCCAAGCGAATGCTTGGATATGCACCGTGGTAATTTGAAGACCATACTTAACGGAGACTATGCGTCCCTTGGTTTTGATGCAGGTGGCGTCGAGACTGGCTCAGACGAATACTATGGATTTGAGGTTCAAGAGGATGAGATCATCGAATTGACGCTTCATCATGCTTCGGATTCGATTCGATTCGAGTTCTACATGCAAACTGCGTCTGAAGAACAACTCCTCGATTTAGTACTCGAATCAATGACTGGAACCAACCCTCATACCATCGAAGATACCGTCTATTTGGAGGTTGAAGATGACGGCAGAATCATCGTCAAAGTGTCCACATCAGCACAATTCTCTGCTTATGCGCTTCAACGGACAATACATGACCCCCAATTGACCCTCGCCGTAGAAAACAACACTTCGCAATTCGAGCAAATCGGCCACGGGCTATCCAAGAGCGCTTTTGCCATTGATGCAACTGGCGTGGTCAAACTAGCCCCTGTCATCGAAGACATTACGGCAACGCTTTCTGTTCGAATTGGTGACTCGTGGGTTGCAATGCCAGAAGTTATCGTTGAACGAAATACTGTTGAGCGAATCTACGTTTATCCGAATTCTACCATGGCGATGCTTAGTATTGAAAGCAGCGTTCACTGGGTTGATGTAACCATTGAAAGTTCTGCAGATGGAAATTCATCGATGGATGCACCTGCCTATCGCCCAGCAAGCCTTGAACAATCCAACTGGCCGGTTCTCTTTGCTGAAAATACCGTAGGCTTTGGTGGGGGACTTACGTTAGCAACAATGGATACTTCTGATCATTACCTTATCTCTGTAGACGGCTGGGTAGATTCGGAGCATCGCCTGCACATTGTCATCGATGGAGACAGCCCTGATTTACTGGTCGAGGTCGAGGAACTTGACCAAGAAACGATGGAAGTCCTCCAAGAATACACATTGTCCCCTGACATGTTTACCAACGACATGGACCTGTACATCACAGTTGGCCCTGGCCTACATATGATTGAATTTCATCATTCGAATGTATCGGTTCTAGAGAACCAAGAATGGGGCAATGATCTTGCTGCTTTGAATTACGAAATTACAATCACGAAGGTCACGACTGAAATCGGTGAAGAACCATGGTTCGCCCCTTCGGATGAAGCCAAGTTTTGGGGCTCAACCGTTCGATGGATACTTGGTCTAGGAATGATGCTTCCAGCATTGTACCTCGTCTACTCAATGCGAAAAACTCGACGTGATGCTGCTCGAATCGGAGCCATGAAACAGAGACTCGCCTTGTTGACAAACCTTCTCGATGAAGGAAAAGAATCACCAGAACAGACAAGAAAATCCTTGATTCGTTC
>CAXQWT010000085.1:0-10007 GCA_964227855.1 Salipiger bermudensis
GTAGAATCCACAGTAACTTCATCCGCCCACTTCTCGTCTCGATCTCTTGTTGTTCGCCAATGAAAATCTCGAACGTTTCGAAATGTAATCAAGGAATCGTTGAATTCAGCGCTTGTAGCGTGTTCACAATCTGCTGCCCAATCGGCATGTAGCTTAGGCTGACGAGGGCGCACACGAGTCCACCATATGCGGACTCCATTCAAAAGAAGGAGAAGGATGGATCCTCCAACAAAGAGAAGTAAATACATCACCCAATTCGACATATTTTCACCAGCGTTGCCAAATATTGTAGGTTGCATCCCACCAATCAAGTGAACCATCGGGGTGCTTTCTCCACAATTGACCTTCATCATCGAGGACGGTTGGTAACCCTTGAGGGTCTGGAGAACCGTCGTTCAGAATTTGTGGAGCGGGTCCAAGTTCAGGCAGTGTCAAAAGTTCATCATCCTCACGGATACGTACCAACAATACGAAAACAACGATAGCAACAATCAGCCCGAGAACGCCAATGGTATACCAGCCAACATCCTCGGTTGCAGTTTCATCACCAAACGACTGACTTGGTAGAGCTTCTTGCTCCTCTGAGGTCAGTTCAACGGAAGGAAGGCGAACAATGTTGACTGCCTGCGTACTTGCAATGTTCTCCATATTGGTCACTTTGAGTACAACAAGATGAACGCCCGCTGGAAGAGCTGAACAATCATACACTGCCCCCTCTGAAAGTGTTGATGTCGTCGACACATCCCATTCTTTTGTGTAGAGTGTGAAATCCTCGTTGGAATTTGTTGGCTGAATTGCAACCAGACAAGACCGGTCTGTAGTTAGGCCATCACCGGTAACAACAAGTTCGAAGGTTGGTGCTGGTCGATTTTCAATCGTAAGGTTAAGCGAGGCTTCAGCGGTTTGACCAAGTTCGTTTCGATACGTTTCTCGGAGAGAATACTGCCCTGCTGGCCACGTAGAGCAGTCAATGCTCGTTGCATTGTCAAGGACAATGAAAGGAGCTCCTGTGAATGTGAGAGTTCCAAGGGCACCATACCGCGGCCCAGTTTCATCCATGAACAATCGATTGATTTCACAATTTGAACCCGTTTGTAGATTGTTCTGACCAGTGAACTGAAGCGAAATCAGCGGTGTTTGTAATGCGGGGACCATTTCGTAACTCGGCAAGGATATTGTAGAAATTTCGACTCCATTCATGTCATAGAATCCAAGGGCGAGGTCGTGTGAACCTCGTGACCATGCATCATAGGTAAGACTTGCATTCGTCTGTCCAAGAATTTCGACCGTTGTTGATTCAACGACTTCACGATCATTGTGCGTGGCGATCAATCTCACGTCAACAAACGTTGATTCCACCGTCGAATTAAGAATGACGACCACTCGTACCGCATCAATATCTCCATCTTGATTAAGATCGAGTGTGTCATTCCGCAATGCAACCATCGTAATACCAGCCTCCTCAAGTCCGATATCGGCCTCAGCACGAACTTGACCAATACTCAAAACTGGAGCAATGAAAAGTAACGTCAGGAAGAGGGCAAGCTTACGCATCGTTTTCACCTCCCGGAGGCGGCGGTAGTGGAATAGCAAGATCGGGTAATGCCAATTCAGCAGGGCTGGGTAGTGCATCTGTGTTGGAGGTGGCTGTGTCGCCAATCAACAAGTCATCTGTTAACGCTTTTTCATCTTCGGATCGCATGGTTCGTACAACAAGTGCTGCAGAAGCACCAAGAATGAAAGAAATACCGACGATGAGATATGTTAACCAAGATGCTGCAGGATCTTCGCCCATGATGGCAAGAGCAGCATTCCACTCCCCGTATTCGTTCGACCAACCATCCCCGTTGTTGTCCTCACAGCCTTGTAAATCTCGTTTCGAAGTCCCAAACTCTTCTGGACAGTCGTCGCGAAGGGCTCCAAGTGGAACATCGCCAAATCCGTCACCATCGCTGTCCTTCCACTGCAAAGCTTCTGTTGGGAAAGCATCTGCTAATCCGTAGGGATGGGCGTCCCATCCGTCTGTTGGGTCCGACCAACCATCTCCATCAGTATCTCGGCATCCTAGACGGTCAAGAATCGATGTTCCACGGGTGCTTGGACATGCGTCTGCCTCGTTTCCGTCAGCTTCGTCACCGTATCCATCACCATCGGTATCTCGCCATTGAGTTGGTTCGTGAATGAATGCATCACCAAGGTTGGACCAACCATCACCGTCCGTATCTGGACAACCCCATCGGTCCCCACCTGAACTTGGACCGACCGATGTTCCAGGCTGAGATGGGCAAACGTCAGCTGTTGTTCCAGATGGATTGTCGCCTCGGCCATCACCATCCCGATCATGCCATTGTGTGGGGTCTTCTGGCCAAGCGTCACCTGAACCACCAGGGCTGGCGAGCCAGTAAGGAGTTGGATCAGACCAGCCATCTTCATCGGAATCAGGGCAGCCCCAACGGTCGAATGTGGACAGTCCATACGTTGTCTTGCAACCATCGCCTCGGTAAGCAAGACGCCATGCTTGGCCATCGAAGTATTCCATGTTGTCACCAAATCCATCGTTGTCGGTATCGTACCACTGAGAAGAATCATCCGGGAAAGCATCCGCAAACCCTTGTGGATGTGCGATCCAATCGTCTGTTGGGTCTGAGTAGCCGTCTTTATCGACATCTCGACAGCCTAGGCGGTCAAAGCGGGAAATCCAGCCACTTTCAACCTCCTCGGCGTTGGAATTCATACAGACATCTCCTTCGAATCCGTTGAGATTATCCCCAAACCCATCACCATCTGTGTCCCTGTACTGGCTGGGAATCATTGGGAAATCGTCGACTTGGGTGGCGCCATAAGTTTGGTTATCTCCCCAGCCATCGGCGTCAGTGTCACGGAATTGCGTTGGATTGTCAGGGAAATCATCGATGAGTCTCGCACCTTCGGTTTGATTGTCTCCATAGCCATCATAATCTCTGTCTCGCCATTGTGTCGGTTCGAATGGAAACGCATCCGCACCGTCGACTGCCGACCAATTCTCGCCTGGGTCTGACCACGCGTCAGAATCGGCATCAGGACAACCATATCGGTCAGCGAATGAGGCGCCAAGAATGAACGGGCAAGCATCAGGTTGGTAAGCCACTTCAAGCCATTGACCGATACCCCATTCCAAATGAGTTTGATTCCACATCGGGTCATCCCAGTTGTCGCCGTAACCGTCACCATCTGTATCCTGCCACTGCGTCACTTCAAGTGGGAAGGCATCAGCAAGACCGTTTGGATGAGCATACCATGGTTCAAGTCCGTTCAGTCCACCAGGATCAGCATCAGAATAGGAATCGCCATCTGAATCAATGCAGCCGTATCGGTCGGAAGTAGAGTATCCTCTACTATCAGGACAATGGTCAGGTTGGTTGCCGAGGATGTTGTCCCCGTACCCATCAAAGTCACGATCACGCCATTGGGTTGCATCGTCCTCGAAAGCATCAGCCCCATTCTGAACGTCCCAACCCGAATCTGTATCGGACCATCCGTCTGAATCTGAATCAATGCAGCCTTGCCGGTCATTTGTTGAGGTACCAACAATCAAGTCGCAATCATCATCTGAGTCAACAAAGCCATCCTCATCCGTATCTCGGTCTGTTTTGTCGATAGAGGCAAGAAGCGTGTAATCAAAACCATCATTGCACCACGAATCTTTACCTTTGATTTTGACATAAACATAGCCTGCTTGTGCCATCGTCTTGGAGAGTGTTCCCGAGGGGTTGTCATCGCTACGACCCATTGTTGCGACCTGAGAACCTGATTCATCATGCATTGAATAATCTCCTTCCCAACCATCGCCAGGGCACCACCAAGCGGCATTGCTCATTGATCCTGAAAACGTGATGCTGACGATGTCACCTTTGTAGGCATAGATTCGCCACCAGTCCGTTCCATCGTTGGGTGAACATCCATCAGGATCGCAGACGTAACCATTGGACGAGACGCCATCGGTCAACAAATTCGAGGCGGCTTGGGTGTCATCTGCATGAACCGAGGGCACCATCGAAAGCAGCATCAGGGCGAACATGCCAACAGCAATGCTACGCCCGAGCATGCTTGCCCATGATACATGCCGGTTAAGAAGAAAGCGACGATTAGTTGAACCGGCCTAGTGCATCACGAAGTGCTGGTTCAAGGGATTCATGCTCAAATTTGTAGCCTAAATCTAACAATCGCTTGGGATGAACCTTCTGCCCATCGAGAATAAGCGATTTGCCCATTTCTCCAAACATGATTTTCATGACAAAACCTGGGGCAGGAGCAAAAGCAGGACGACGCAGCACCTTTCCAAGCGTTCTAGCAAACTGCTTTTGCGTAACGGGCTTAGGAGCAGTCAGATTGTAGATGCCACTCGCATCCTCCTGATTCATGAGATAGTGAATTGAATAAATTTGATCGTCAAGAGATATCCAAGACTGCCATTGTCTTCCACCACCGATGGGGCCTAGCGCTCCGATTTTGGCAATCGGCAAAATTTGCTTGAGCATGCCTCCTGCAGCAGTTGTAACGATACCAGTTCGCATGAGGATGGTACGGATTCCTCCTTTGGATGCTGCAGAGGTCGCATCTTCCCATTGTTTGCAAATTTTGGAGAGGAAGCCGTCTCCAATACTGCTTGTTTCATCCAATTCTTCGTTTCCTCTGTTGTCGTAGAAGCCAACAGCTGAAGCGCACATGAACAAACTTGGAGGTGTGTCTAAAGCCGCAAGCGCCTTGGAGAGATTCTCGGTCGGAACAACACGGCTTTGAGCAATCAGATTCTTTCGTTTCTTACTCCAACGTTTGTCTCCAATACCGGCACCTGCAAGATGGATAACAACATCAAAGCCTTCAAGCGAACCTTCGAGTATCTCTCCAGTTGTGTCGTTCCATCGAACCACATTGTTTGGATTTTGGTCAGCGTGCAACTTCGTCGAAGGACGCAAAAGCCGATGCACGTCGTGCCCATCAGTTTCGAGGAAGGCTCCCAGTTGTGTTCCAATCAAACCTGTTGAACCGGTGATTAAGATACGACGACGTGGACGATCTTTGAACATCTGTTGGCGAGTGAGGTCAGCAAGAACTCTTCGGGTCCGATGTTTGAACATTGTCCTGACACGGGGCATGACCATGATTGGCGCCCCGATTCTTGAGAAGAAATGGAACGGTAATTTCCAATCGATTCTGTCGTCAATTGTCGATTCGTTTTCTCCACCATCAACGAATTTGTGGGTGTGATTCCAACGTGCAAACGGTCCTTTGATCGTATCATCACAAAACTGCTCTCCTTCAATGTAGCCGTGATGTTTGGCAACCCAACGTTGAGGAACAATACCAATCTTCATCCTGAATTCGGTCACTGCACCATCGGTTATTCCGCCGACTTCAACGGGACGAATTCCTTCCCAGTCTGGCATGATTCGACGAACTGCGCCAGGACGAGCATGCCAATTCCATACTGTTTGACGAGAAAACGGCAATGTTGCAGTGTGTTCAAAAATCGGCATACGTATCTCCCTATGTTAGGAATCAGCGTATTTTCGTATATAATCCTCGGTTTTGAACTTACGTTTCGTCGATGCTGAGGTCATGTAGCGAACCTTACCAAAGATGGCTCGCTCGAACCAACCCCGGTCGAATCGGCCAAAAATCCAGAAGATCCCTGTGTAGGAGTTCGGATCGCGACCATCCAAGGCCCAGCGGTCGTTCAGACGTATCAACCAGTCACACGCAGTTTCTGGATCGGGGCACCATTCAAGCACTTTCTTTCCCCAAAGCATTCGCAGGTAGTTGTGAATGATTCCGTCCTTACGTAGTTGAAGTTGAGCTGCATTCCAGAGGGGGTCATGCGTTTCACCGTTTTCGAGTTGCTCGAATGTGTAAACATACGGGCGTTCATCGTTCGAATGTTCTTCAAGAGTCTTTTTTGCCCATTCAGGAAGAGTATTGTAGGATGTGTGATCTCTATGTTGGTAACAATAGATGAATCCAAGTTCGCGCCATGTGATCACTTGGTCGAGGAATGCTTCAGCACCTTCGCTCATCCCCCACCATCCAGCTCGACGTCCATTGTGGGGAGGCGTGATTTTCATCGCATTCCAGTTTTCATAATTGAGAACCTCTTGTACAATTTCAAACGACGAAATGTGCCCGAAATGAAGCCAAGGAGATAGTCCGCTTCCTCCATGTCGTTCCGGATGATTACGGTCCACATGATACGAATGCAATCGTTGCTCAATGAAAATCTTGAGTTCTGTGCGGGCCGTCAACGACCCTCCTCTGCGATTGTCGACCGGTGAAACGCCGTGATCTATGTCAAGCACAGAAAGCGCTTCACGGCCTTCACGTGATGCTTCAGATACTCTCCAGATAAATTCGAGTGGCGTCATCGGGACATCGGCTTGTTCAAAACATTCCGCAACGATTTGCGAGCCATCTGCAACATCAGAGAGTTGATTGAGTGGATTCGCAAGAGGAGGTGTTGCGATGAAATTGAGAACGTTTTGATGAATGTACCGTCGGAACGAGTGAGCGGTCGAGAAGGATCGCTCAGGTGCACGCATTGGTACAATTCCGTTACTGTCTATGCATCGAACCGAACAAGCAGCCAGTTCTTTGGAACGCTGTGCGACATCACGAGGCATGTATGTGGGAAAGTCATCGATAACAACTGCAACTGCGTTCTTTGAGAACGATTTCAACAACCCACCTGCTTGTGCCTTCTTGGTCTCGACATAAGGTACGTACGTGACCGAACTGGATTCAAACAATTTTCTGTTGTCAATCATTCCTTGCAAAACGAAGGTGTGAATTCGGTCGTTGGCCCAGCGATGTCCTAGGGCAAGGCATTCGACAACAATCAGAGGAACATTGTGTTCATTTGCTAGGCCAATAGCATGGTCGAGAGCATAGTTCCAGCGTGCACGTCGTGCACTTGTCATCCAGTAGACAATGTGAGATCCGCTGGGATTCAACGGTTTGTCGTTGGCATCAATGCGACGAACGTCAATCATTGGACCACCTCGTCTGATAGAGTCATTCGACCATCACTGAAAACGAGGTGATACGGTCGTTTGGATTCTGAACTGAGATCAATAAGCGGAAGGGTGGTATTTTTGAGAGCGACCTCCGCAAAGCCTCGCATAGCTGCAGATACCCACTCAATTTCATCAAAGTCCTCTGGTTTAAAAAATTGAATGTTTGCGATTTCTCCATCTTGTGGGCGAATTTCAAATTTAGAAGTGGTGATGTTGTAACACAGAAAGAGCCCAACACCTCTTTGAGTTTGGGTGGTTCTCAATCCCACAAATCCAGAGACTTCTCCATGGATGTTCGTTTCTTCACGAAGTTCACGCAGCACTGCAGTCTCTATGGACTCGTGAGGTTCGACATGGCCTTTGGGGAGGCCCCAGTATCCGGCATAGGGCCCCTTGGCCTCCTGGACGAGGAGGATGCCTGATTCGGTGACCACTGCAGCAGCCACACCAATGTCAAATTCTCCAGTCACATACGCATTTACATGTAACCACTATTTGAAGGACCGTTTAGAAAATCGCCACAATAGTTGCAGTTCAGAAACAGTCCTTTATACATAGAACGTCGTTAACATAGGTTATGAAGGTAAACCCAGATACAGAATTTACTGCTGTTCCTGCAGATGCAAAACTCCCTACAAAATACGGGGACTTCCGCATTCGATCCTACGTGGATCCACGAGACGGTGCGGAACATGCAGCCATTTACTACGGAGACATGAACGAACAAAACCCCCCGCTTGTAAGAGTCCACTCGGAGTGCTTGACGGGCGACGCTTTTGGTAGCCTTAGGTGTGATTGTGGACCTCAACTTCAACAGGCCCTAAAAACCATCCAAAAAGCGGGAAGGGGAATTGTACTGTACCTTCGTCAAGAAGGAAGAGGCATTGGCCTGTACGCTAAGATGCAGGCGTACAACCTCCAAGACCGTGGACTTGATACTCTTGATGCCAACTTGGCTCTTAATCTCCCAGCCGATGGCCGAGACTACACCATAGCGGCACACATGCTCACTGACATCGGCGTAGACAGCGTACGTCTCATGACGAACAACCCGGACAAAGTTGAGCAATTGAAGCGCCATGGAATCAACGTTGTCGATCGAGTCGAACACAAGGCAGGTATCTGCTCTGAAAACAGAGATTATTTACGAACAAAAGCGTTGCGAATGCGCCACATTTTGCCAATATGAGGATGATGCATATGGGAGAAGTCATTTTGACAGCGGACCGCCTCACACACTCAGAGGCGAAGCGAGTGAGCAAAGATTTGATTGGAGAACTCGCCCCTAATTTCACGCTTACTGACGACGCAGGTAACGTTTTTGACAGTTCGAGCCTCGATGGTTCTTGGAGAATTTTGTTCTTCTACGCCAAAAACGGCTCTCCAACGTGCAAGCGCGGGTGTTTAACTTTCAAAGAACAACACGATTTGTTCATATCTGCAGGATGCAAAGTCGTTGGAATTGGTGAAGGAACGAGCGAATCTCATGCCAAATTCAAGAAGGAACTTGGTGGACTTCCGTTCCCTCTCCTCGCCGATCCTGACCGCAATGTAGCAGACAAATTCCTTGTTCCTGTGCATCTTGGTATGTTCCCTGCCAAATCCAGCTTCCTCATTGGACCTGACGACAGAATTCATCACGTCTATGATTGGCTTTTCCGTCCACGACGACACGTTGCACGGATTTTGAAAAGTCTCTCATCCGTCACTGGGGGCTCCGACTAATGTGGGACAGCCTTCTCAACGAAGCCGGCCTAACTGAGCGAGAAGTACGTTCGATTATGGTCCTTGGGAACAACCCAAACATGCGAGCAAGTGAACTTGCTAAGGAACTGCAAACCACACGATTGGATGCGTACAACAGCCTATCCCGATTGCAAGAAATGGGAATTGTAACTGCAACAGCAGATCGTCCGATGTTGTTTTCGAGTCTCCGTGTCGATGAAGCACTTCAACACATCATCGAGATGCGACGACGCCAATTGGATAACTTGGAAGAAGGGTTCAATGAATTGTCCAAAGGCATCACAGAAGCAAACGCATCCTATGAGGCGAATCGACGTCAACGCGACGAACCTCGGTTTGCTGTACTCAAGGAGCGAAGCCACATTTACCGACGTCTCGAACGCATGGCCGAAGAAGCAGAGGAACGTCTCGTTCTCCTTCTTGGCCGCTATGGAATTCTACACCTCTGCCGTAGCGAAGCGCTTGAAACCGTGAACAGTGTTGCTGAGAAAGGCATCGTTGTCCAGGTTATTGCACAACTGGACCGAAGAACCACGCGGTTTTTCCAGAAACTACACGATTCAATAGAAATCAAGCATTCAGACGACCTTGATTCTCAAGGGTTCTTGCAGGATTGCACACATGTTGTTCAATTCCTCAACATCGAAGAAAACCCGGTCGGGCGAGGAAAAGAAGATGCAGCATTGGTCATCGAAAGCGAACCGTTTGCAAAAGCCCAAGAAAATCTCATCGATACCATCTGGGAAGATGCAGTGCAGTTCGAAGTCGCAGAAGCTCGATTTTCCAAAGGACGAATCCACGATCCACTGAGATTAACCATCGGAGAAGGTTCGTTCCTAGACTCACTCGTCGGTGCGCTTGGCGTCAATGATCTGCCAGAACATGACACGCCGTTCGACCCGGATGCTTTCCTTGCCGCAGGTAAGGAAGTCAACCAAGCACGCCAAGAGCTTACCAAAGGCCGTCTTTCGAATCTGAAAATCCTCGGTATCGATTTGTCACGTATGCTCCGACAGGTCGGAAATCGTGTCGGACATGAACTCGCATTTTCGCTTCGTTCGATTGAGAACCATGTTGAGTTCCTCGATGAAATGATGGATTGGTGGGAATTTGCAGGACTTGGGCGTCTTGAGTACGGTATCGACCCTGTCTTCCACGTTCAAGTCGGACTCGATCATCCCCCTAGCGAAGATCCTGACGTCCTTCCAATGTGGG
>CAXQWT010000086.1:0-14317 GCA_964227855.1 Salipiger bermudensis
TGACTGGTATGGCATTGCGTGTTGCGGGTTCGACAATCGTCTCACGAACGCTGGAAAACGCCACGGTTTACCGTCTTGAATTGAATGCATCCGAGCATGCACTCCTGCAAGCAACCTTGAACAGCCAAAGTGCTTTACTGAACAATCTGGGTCAAGGATTCGCACTCGTGGACATTGAAGTGTACGGAAACGGCATTGTCACCTTTTCGAATCTTGCGGCTCCGTACGCCACGACGATATCGATTTCTGCTCAGGAACAATCACCGCTCGTGATGGCTGCCAACGCTGCTTATCGCACTCCTGGTTCATCACCATCGATTTTGTTCCCATTCTCCGGTCTCTCCAACGGAAAGATGATCGTCGAAGTTACGGACATGGGGTTCAGTGATGACGTAGAAGCAGGTATGGTTACGATTGAGAACGCCTCGAATCCGCTCACACCTTCGCAGCGATGGCTTTCATTCACAACTCGATTTAGCGTTGACACAGCGCGTTCGATTTCCTTGATACGACTTGATGTCCAAGGAGAAAACAATCACGCCACATGGCTGCTCCCAACCGGAGGTGGAACTCCGCTTGGACAAGGTGACAATTCCCTGATTGAATTGCATCCAACCGAGCCATTCAACATCTCGGAAACCTCTGCAACGTTGCGTGAAATCACCGTCAAATTCCGAGTTGAGCAAGGTTGGGATGACGAAGATTGGCTCACAGCTTCGATGCGTCTTGTCCTCGATAACAGTGTTATCTCTCGACCAGGGCAATACATGTGGAGCGGTATTGGAGGAGGGCAAGCACTCGAGAATGACTTGGTCATCAAGTCGGTTGAGATCAGTGATGATTACGGGCCTATCGACAGTTCCACAGAATATCTCGCTGCCGGCATGGGCCTCAACTTCTCGATCGATGTTGGCTACGAAGGAATCGAAGGTATCGATGCATTTGCCCCCGGAGATGCAGAGGTTCAACTCTGGCAAGGCAACGCCATGGTTGCCAACACCACGAGCCTTGACGTCGACATGTGGAATGTTTCTGATGTAGCCCCGTTCTCATTTGGTGACTTGACATGGACCGTTCGAGTCCTACCGTTGAACGGTGGTGACGTTGTCAACGAATCTGAATACACTCGAACGTTCAAGATTGATCCAACCGCTCCAGCAGTCATTGCTTCTACGGTAGCATGGTACGATCACAGACTTGCTTCGACAAGTCAAACGGTACAATTCCAAATCCTCGATCCTGTTCTGTTGCCTTCCGATGTACATGTCATGCTTTGGAGAGAATGGGCGGATGATGTGGATCTCAACGGCTGGCCAAGTCCTGATGAGTACAAGCAAAGATCGCTCATAATTCCAACGGATTTAACCCTCTCAACAGGCATCTACACCCTGTTGTTCGATGATTCCATGGGTTCACAAGGGCAGAAGGTCGCTGGATATCTCGTTGGAATGGATGCTTCAGGACAGATTCTCGAAGATGCAGGAACCGGCGAGGATGGTGAACATTTGTTCATGTATCAAATCGGCCCTGACGGACCTCCAACCCTTCCGGCTGCTGCAATGACATGGACCAGCGGGGCCAATCCATGGTTGCACCCAAGCCAGACCTACACCTTGCGAGTTGACATGAGCGAACCAAACGGTGCTTCCGACCTGACCACGGTTGAAATTCAACTCGCTTCAAACATCCTCACATCGCCTCTTTCGTTTACATGGGATTTCAGAACCGATTCCTGCACCTCCAACAGCGTTCACCTCATCGTTCATGACTGCGATATGCTTGCACTCGATGGAACCGCTGCAGGACCGTACGAAAAGGACACACGCTTGGTGGTTGACCTTGAATTAGCATGGACAACGCCGGACTTGGGCGATACGTTCCGTGAGCCAAGCGTGAAAATTATCGATCGTGCTGGACAAGAAGTTATCCAAACATTCCCTGCACTCCGATGGCGATTCTCACCATCTTTGATGATTCCACAGGAAACGGTTTCACTGGTTCTTACGCAAGGAACAGTCCTTGAAGATGGTGCCCGATTACCACCAAATTCACAGTTTGAACTTACAGGTGGATTGGTGTTTGAAACCACCGAAGCGACACCAGATTTCAATTGCAGTGTTGACATCATGTTTGCAGGTCAAACGTATTCTGCCCAAACGTACAACGGGATATGGAACGTTGAACTGCAATCACCACCAACCTCCGGAACCATTCCACTCACATGGTCTGTTGGTTGTTTGCCGAGTCAAGGTGTTGATGCAACCGAAAAAGAATCCTCTGTCAAGTGGATGGTTGTCGATGGGCTTGGGCCTGAACCACAAGAAGTACAAACGCCTCGTCCTGGTTCCGTTCTTTCTGCTGAAGAGCATGAAGTGACCATTGTTCTCTCCGAGGAGGGAGGAATCGACTTTGAATCCTTGCGATTGGCTTGGTGGGTTGAAGATACGGTCACGGGTGAATTTATCCGAGAAGGGGACAGCCCGTTCCTATTGCAAGGAACAGAAATTAGTGGCCTCAATCTCGTTGGTACTGGTACCATGGACTTGAGTGTCATTACGGACGAGATGCTCATCGATCGATTCACAGTCTACGTTCTTGTTGAAGGTCGAGACCTTGCAGGAAACCTCGTTCTCGGCGGAGAGGGGCAATCCGCCGGTAATGCGGTCGCTTCGTGGCTAATGGAGTGGCGACAACCCCGATTTGAACTCGAAACACCGGCAATGGAATACTCGCGTTTGAATCTCCAAGCAGGAGATTCAACTGCCGTTCAAATCTTTGTCAAGAACGTTGGAACACTCGATGGTACAACCGACGCCACAATCTCTGTTATCCGTGCTGACGGAACCTCAGAACTACTCCGACAAACGGAGGTAGAGGTTGCTGAGGGCGGACTTGGGACCATCCTTATCGATTGGGCGCCTGAACAGATTGGTCTTCAATGGATCGAAGTTGAACTTGAAAACGGAATCAAAGCCAACGGCCCATCGGTCGATGTCCGACCGAAGAGCGAACCTTCGTTTAGCGAGGCAGTGTTTGGTGATGTAAACCCGATTCTTGGCTCCATTGGTGCATTACTCGGTCTCTCGATTATTCTCGCGCTCTTGCTCATGGCAAGAAATGCGACCGTACGTCGTGGATCGAAGTCTGAGTATGAATGGGACGAATATTCCGATTACCTTGATGAAGATGAAGAAGATGACTACGATGATGATGCAGACCTCAATCTCAACGAACCAATTCAGAAGGCTGCCCCTGCTGCAACCACACAAGCCGCTTCAACGGATGGATGGAAGCAAGGGTCCGATGGTGTCTGGTGGTGGCAAAACCAGGATGATGGAAGCTGGTGGTACAAGGATGCGAACGGTGAAATTTTGCAATACAAATGATGCATCATTTCTATGAAACACGAGTACGTGGGATGGTCATGAGCGAGCAAGGTGGAAGCATCATTGCTTTACTTCAAATCAATCCTACCGTTGGGGATATCGGTGGGAATGCTGCTCGCTTGGAACGTTTTGCTCAATTGGCTTCAGCCTCTGGAGCTGTTGCTAGTGTAAGCACTGAACTGGCCATTTGCGGATATCCTCCACGTGATTTGTTGATGCAACCGAGTTTTGTCGAACTCGCTCAACAAGCAGCCCTCTCTCTCAATGTCGAGATTCCCTCATTGATCGGAACACCCACCGTTCCAGATCATGCACGTGGAAAACCAGGAAACGGTGTCGCCTTACTTGGGAACGATGCTCCTGTCAAAATCGTGGCCAGGAAGCAATTGCTTCCGACGTACGATGTGTTCGATGAGGCACGATACTTTGACTCTGATGACCGGCCAGGGATTGCCCGAACACTCTCTGGACCGCTCGAACTTGGTGTTACGGTATGTGAAGATGCCTGGCAAGTCGCAGGAGAAACCCCCTCTGAGTACGATGCAGACCCCATCGAGCAATTGGCAGAATGGGGTCGGCAAGGGGTAAATTTGGATGCCACAGTGAACCTTTCAGCTTCGCCTTATCACTCAAACAAAATCCAGACCCGTCTTCACGTTGCTCGAACAGCTGCGAAAACACTCGGACATCCGTTCCTTCTCTGCAATCAAGTCGGAGGAAACGACGATCTGCTCTTCGATGGTCGCTCGCTTGCAGCATGGCCTTCGGGTGAAGTTGTCGTAGCCCCTTCCTGGCAGGAAGGAATTCTCCTTGTTGACATCAGCAATCCAAAAGCAACATCATGGATTTCCGTGGATGATTCCAATGGTAAAATCGCTCACTTCGGTCCTGACGATAACGGTGAAGAACACGGCGATGTTCTTGATGAGCTTGCAGATGCTGTCGTCCTAGGATTACGAGATTACTGTCAAAAATCGGGTATTGAACGGATCGTTCTTGGATTGAGTGGGGGTATTGATTCAGCGGTAGCAGCATGTGTTGCTGCAGAAGCAGTTGGTCCTGAGAACGTCCTTGGAATCTCGATGCCGTCTCGATTTTCTTCACAACACTCCATCGATGATGCGAAATACACGGCAGAATCGCTCGGTATGGAATACACTTCAATCTCCATCGATGAACACCATTCGAGTCTCGAACATCATCTAAGCCAGATGCTCGAACAAGGTGCTCAAGTTGCTCAAGAAAACATCCAAGCACGTCTGCGTGGTATTCTTGTGATGGCACACGCCAATGCACAAGGAAGAATGGCGATTGCAACGGGAAATAAATCTGAACTTGCCCAAGGGTACTGTACATTGTACGGGGACATGGCTGGAGGTTACACTCCTCTAGGCGATGTGTACAAAATGGAAGTTTACGGCCTTGCAGAAGTCTTCAATCGCAGAGCCCTTGTACATGGTCGTGAACCTCCTGTTAACGAGTCAACGATGACCAAACCGCCATCTGCTGAACTCGCTCCTGACCAGCGGGATGATGACACATTGCCTCCATACGAAACACTCGATGCGATTCTCAAGTTTCACATCGAACACGGCCTTGGTGCAGCAGAAATCGTCGAGAAAGGTTACAATCATTCAATCGTTGTTTCTGTTCTCCAACGCCTCGAGGCGAACGAACACAAACGTTGGCAGATGGCCCCAGCGCCACGAGTTTCATCACGTGCTTTCGGACAAGGCTGGCGTCACCCACTCGCAAGCAATCACGATTGGCGTCGTTAATCGATGACCATAAGAGAACGAATCCGGACGAATTGACATGACGGAACAATATCTCAACATCGCAGGGTACAAATTTGTTGTACTCGAAGATCGAGATGCTTTGCGTCAACCATTGAAACAACAATGCGATGCATTGGGATTGAAAGGAACCATTCTCCTCAGCCATGAAGGCATCAACATCTTCGTTGCAGGCCAAGAAACGAACATCAAGACCTTTCGAACATACCTCAGCGAGGATGAACGATTTGCTGATATTGATTTCAAAACATCCTATTCAGAACATCAGCCGTTTAATCGGATGAATGTCCGTCTCAAGAATGAAATTATTTCGGTCGGCTTGCCAAATTTCGATCGTGTTGAATCGGATGATGGACGAATCCTTCCAATAGACTTGCATGAGAAACTTCTCAACGGTGACGATGTTGTTTTGCTCGATACTCGAAACACATACGAAACCCGTCTAGGGACCTTTCACAATGCCATTGAATTGGACATTGGTACTTTCCGCTCCTTTCCACAAGCTGTTGCAGAACTCGATGATGCATACAAAGACAAGGAGATTGTCATGTTCTGCACAGGAGGGGTCCGTTGCGAGAAAGCCAGTGTCATCATGAAAGATGCTGGATTCAAGTACATCAAACAGCTTGAAGGAGGCATCCTTGGCTATTTCGAACAGGTTGGAGGAGACTATTGGGATGGAGAATGCTTCGTTTTCGACAAACGTGTTGCACTTCTTCCTGACTTGACCGAAACAGGCACGACGGTATGTTTCGCTTGTCGCGAACCTCTTACGCCGAAAGAGCAGTTGCATCCAGCGTACGTTCCAGGCGAGTCGTGTTCCTATTGCATTGACCGTCCTCAATCCCAAACCATCCACTGATCTCGGATGGACGAGCGAAGGTATTGGTGCAATTCATGGCCATGTTGGCCATCATCTGCAATGAACAACAAATGATTCGAAGTTGCGATTAGACTTCCATACGTTCCTGCATTGGAATTGTTGCCAACACCTGTCCATACATCGAGAACTAAGGTTGCAGAATGACCCTCAATTGACCACAGAGCATGGCCACTGTTCGTTCCCGAACCATCAAGCCCTTGAGCGAGGACGTACAACGTGGAATCAATGTAGGCTAAAGCACGAGGTTGGCTCGTGCTTACTCCAGGCATCAAATCGACGGACAACTTGGTACCGGTTGTGGTGCCGTCTGTTTGACACACTTCCATCCCCGTATTTCCGAGCACACAATCAAACCAGATTGTTTCTCCATTGCTTACCACATCAATGCTATGTCCAGGGGCAAGAATGCTCGTACTGAGTTCTTGTAAAGTACCAGTAGACAACGAATAACTGAACAAGGTTGCATCAGCACCTCGATACACCACATCAAACACGAGCGTCTCACCAAGTTGATGAATTCCAAAGGCAGGAGCCATGACTGATGTTGGCGTGGTAGTTCCATCTTTTGTCATCGAAGTAAGCCATTGATATCCACCGTTCCGATCTAGTTTGGCGAGTTGACGACCTGTGCCATCGCTTGCTGCAACAACAAACCCATCCTCAATCGACAAACCAATCGAAGGAGATGAATCGCCAAATGGTTGCAAATCATAGATGTGCAACGTACCCTCGTTGTCGAGGTACATCATTTCAAGACCAGTCTGCGCATCTTTAGCAGCAAACCAAAGACCAGAATCATCCCCGATGAGCAACTCCTGTCCCATTGATGAGATCGCAGTAGATTGATTCACCAAATTGGAAGAAGCAGAACTTGAGAACCAAGGTGCTTGCCAAATCGATGTGGTCACACTTCCATTGCTCCACCACATGCGATGGCCTTGTTGTCCTTGGGTTGTGAAAACAACTCCGTCCATCCATGTTGTCAATTCCGACGTCCAATCAATGGCATCGCCCGATTCCATATCGCCGAGCATGGTTGTGCCGATGGTCGTCCCATCGCTAACCCATAATTCCCGACCATTGACGCCATCGTCCGCATCGAAAAAGAATCTCGGACCACGATCAGTGTCAACCACATGGATGCCTAATTCACGACCTGGGTTTGAATCGCCTGTTGAATGGATGTCAACAAGCAGTGAAGGAAAATTCTCCTCATCGAGAATCCAAAGTTCACAACCGTTTGTTCCATCTGTCGCCGCGAAGACAAAACTTGTGGCAACCTCACTCCACTCAGATTGGTCACAAACAGATGACATCGAGTCTCCTGAATTTAGGAATATGTCTCCAGTCAGCCCTTCATACAATTGCTCAGAACAGATTTGAAGAGATTCTCGAATTTCATCATCGTGTAGGATTCCATCGTTTGCTATCGCCATGTCGGTGCCATCATCGACGCCGAATTTCATGATGATACCTTGTGGACAAATTGAGGTTGGAGCCGGTTGCTGCTCAATAAGAGCTGAGTATCCTTGCGCCCCATCCGTACCTTGTTGACCTTCAGGACCCTCCTCTCCGAGTTGACCATCACACACATGAGCAGTGGTTTGTATCTCTGATTCATCCAAATATTGGTTGTTGTTGTTGTCATGTCCTGATTGAATCTGAATTCCTCCAAATTGACAAGGGATTCCCGGTGACAATGCTGTCAGATTAACGAGGCTTGAATTCCCATTGAATCCGTTCTCTCCATCCGATCCAGTTTGGCCCTGAGGTCCAGAAAGACCTTGTTGACCGTGACAAACCTTGGTACTGGTTGTGATTTCGTTTGTTGAAAGTTTGCCGTTACCATCAAAATCGGTGCCAAGGAAGATGTCTGCGCCACCTTCAGGACAGTAGACGTCCGCTTCTCGACCTTCTGTCTCGACAAGAATTGCAGATTCTTCGTTCGAGATCGGCTCCAGTGATTCAACAGAATGATTCAGTACAACCGCCCAAATGGACAGAAACAGCGCACTCAGTACGATTGTTGTTTTGAACATCTTGATAATGTTCTCACGTGAGAAAAAACGTGTACGTTGTTCATCACGGCGGGCTCCCTGTGTGTTGTTCTCGGTTGAGGACATAAATCGCCGAGCGACGTCAACGGTATCAAAACCATCGGTCTTGAACACGAGTCTTGATGAAGCGCCGATGTTTGCACTACTTCATGGAACTTCCAGAGCGTTTGTCTAAACAGTTGGAAGGTATGGAGGGTCCCACCCGCCAAAAGGCCGCTCGGCTTGTTGTTGACCTTGCTCGAGTCGCTAAGGCTGAATCGTTTGTTGAGGTTGACCATGCACACGTTTCTGGCGTGTCTGTCATCACTGGGGGACATGGTCTTCGAACTTTTCTGAAAGATTTGAGCGGCGATCAATCCGGCACTGTTGTGATACCAACCACGCTGAATTCGGCTGGTTGCGATCGTGAAAAGATGGAACAGATGGGGATTGCTTGGCCGAATTTTCTTGAACAGCAATTTGAGATTGTTCAGGCTTACGATCGCCTCGGAATTGAGGCCACGTTGTCGTGCACTCCATACGATCGAGGAATTGAGATTGAAGGTGAAACTGCATCTTGGGCGGA
The DNA here is from genome assembly GCA_964227855.1 of Salipiger bermudensis. GTDB lineage: Archaea > Thermoplasmatota > Poseidoniia > Poseidoniales > Poseidoniaceae > MGIIa-L2. The sequence goes on from CAXQWT010000086.1 coordinate 8,688, forward strand.
ATCCAATGCAGTGTGTTATTCCAACACCTGGACGTCGCTCATAACCAATCGAGAGTCTGGATTGAGCGCTTTAGCAACGGCTTTGACAGGGTATGCACCTGCTTGGGGTTTGCATCTTGCTTCGAATCGAAAGCCAAACATCCGCGTTGTAGTCGAATGTGAGTTGGAGACACTTTCTGATTACTCCATACTTGGGGATTGGATTGGAAAGAACGCAAAGCCAGAATGGGATCTCCCCTTCGGACCAATGCCGTATGTTGAAGGTCTGGATGATTTCATATCCTTCGCCCGAAAGAAGGCGCTGACTGCAGCAGCTGCGAATTATGGTTCACCGATGATGTGGGTTGAAGGGCATACAGAACCTCCAATGGAACCCATCGAATCCATCGATTGGCAAGGTGTTCTTGTGTTTACACAAGCCGACCTCGATGCACGCTATGAAGAACTCAGCCCAAAAGGACAAGTCGACCTGATTGTCATTGGCTGTCCCCAGGCAAGTTTGGAAGAAATGCGTACCACTGCAGCCGCATTGCGAACCCACATGGAGTTTGGAGAATCAGTCCCAAATCAACGGTTATGGGTGTTTACAAGTCAAGAGAACTACAACTTAGCCGAAGCAGACGGAACCGTTTCTATGTTGGAGGAGGCAGGCGCCTTGGTTCTCGTAGACACCTGCCCTGAAGTGACTCCGTACAACCGTGAGAAGTACAATCACTTGTTGACCAATTCAATGAAAGCTGAGCACTATTTGACGAGCGGATTGAATCGTATACCTACCAGTGTTGCTTCGATTGAGGAATGTGTCCGGCACGCCATCGATCCGTCAAGAGCAAATGGTCCAACGCCCACACTCTCCCAATCTTCTCACGGAGGCCAAATAACTGCAAAATTGCCTCAGAAGGGTCTGAAAACGATTCATGGTGCAGGATTGAACTCGCAGGACGATTTTTGTATTGAAGGCCGAGCAATGGTGACAGATGTACCGATCACCTATCTTGGCTATGTAAACAGAGATACGGGCGTAGTCGAAGAAGCAGGACACCCTCTCGATGGGAGAGCCATAGAAGATACAATTCTCATCTATCCGAAAGGATCCGGCTCAACGGTTGCTCCTTACGTCCTCATGGGTTTGTTGTATGAAGACAAAGGCCCGTTAGCCATCATCAATCGTGACGTGTGTCCACTTACTCTTCCTGCATGCTCATTGTTGAACGTTCCATACGGCCATGGTTTCGAAGAAGATCCTTGCATGGTTGTCAACGATGGAGATAAGATACGTTTCAAGCGAGAGCAAGGCAACGTCTCGATTGAAATCCTTGAGCGAGTGTGAATCAATGCGAGTCCTTGTCACCGGAGGCGCAGGCTTTCTCGGTTCAAGTTTGGTTGAATCATTGGTCACTCAAAGACACGAAGTGGTCGTTCTGGACAATTGTTGGAGAGGCAAGAAAGAGAATCTAAAATTGGTCGAAGATCGAATCGAATTCATCGAAGGAGATGCATCCCAAGCAACCTCCTATCAACAAATCCAGAATCCTCAGAGCATTGACATCGTTTACCATCTTGCCGCAATCAATGGAACAAAATGGTTCCATCAAGAACCAAGGATGGTCATGGATGTGAACCTCAATTCGACGCTTCGTTCGCTTGAATTTGCTGAGGAACACAAATGTCGTTACGTGTTTACTTCATCGCCAGAGGCCTTTGGTGAATCAGAGATCATGCCGCTCGGTAGTGATGAAGCATCGATCTTTCCAGCATCGCATCACCATCAGAGACATGCATATGGGGCAAGTAAATACTTGGGCGAAATTGCCGTCCAGCACGCTGTCCGAAAAGGACTCGATGCCCGAATCGTGCGTCCATTCAACGGATATGGGCCCCGACTGTTGGGTGATGATTACGGCCAGGTTGTTTCGATGATGATGGAACGTGCAGTTCACCACGGTGAAATTGTCGTGCATGGAGATGGAACACAGACACGTTCCCTGACCTACATTGATGATCTCGTCCGAGGAATAGAATCGGTGGGTTTTGTTGAGGGCCTTACTGGATTGAGTTTGAATTTAGGATCTGAGGATGAACTCTCTATGCATGAACTCGCTCAACGCATTGCTGATTTGGTTGAACAGGAAACTGGGTGCTTAACCCAACTTCGCTTTGAGGAGGGACATCCCGGCGATTCAAAGCGTCGTTTGCCCAATCTTATTCAAACCAAGAAGCACGTGGGTTGGTCTGCTGAAATCTCGCTTAATGTGGGTCTTCTTCAAACCCTTCGATCGATGTTGTAATACCATTCCGTTGGCGTCCCCATCAATCGATTGAGTCCATGTTGGCATAGGACGTGGGGGGGATGCTCATCGTTGAGTTCGCTTGGAATGAGAATGTCTGATAATTGGATGATTGCCAATTTCGCTTTTGCTTCCGGTAAATCAACTTCTTCAACCATTTCTCCAACGATTGCGAATGCTGCATCTGCCATAACGAGTGGATTCGAATCGAAGCTCTCGATTCCGAACAACTCCCATTCGCTCGTACCATGTTCAACCGACTTTGCAGTTTGTTCTGCTATGATTGCGGCATCCGTTGATACTGGAAGGAAGTTGAGGACAGCCTTTTTTGTCTGTCTCAAGTTGAGCAATGTGTCTCGCCATCGGTCGTTTCGATCTGCTGAGAGGGAAACGACAGCGAGCGGTGGTGAATTAGACACGACTGACAACGATGTGTAAGGTGCTATGTTTCGAACGCCATCTTGTGACGATGTGGCGATAAGTGCGAGTGGACGTGGGCTTGCGAGGTTCGTAAGCCATGCAGAGCGAGCATCGTGTTCCAGAGCATCAAGTTTTACGGTCGTGACCTTCGAAGCCTTCAACTTCTGTTGTTCTGAGGGGAACCAGCGGTCAAGCTCTCCGGCCTCAACTTCCATCAAAGCATGGGCTGTGTAATCGCGATAGGCTTCCCATTTTGCGATGTCATCGAGTTCACCCCTACGTTGCTTACGCTCCATAGAGGCGTTTGCATACTCAATGCATTTTTTGAGGAAAGAAATCACGTGGGCTTTACCTTCCATGTACGTCACTCCTTTTTGTCGTACTCTTCTCGAGTCATAAGAAATTGTGCAGGGTTGCCAGCCCAGACCTCTCCAGCAGGAACGGGTTTGGTTAACACGGAACCTCCTCCGAGGACCGAACGTTCTCCAAGGCTTGCACCAGGCAATATGGTGCAACCTCCCCCCACAACGGCATCATTCTGAATGTGGACAGGCATCCATTTCGAAGCATCGCCAGAAGGGGGATACTTGTCGTTCAGAATGGTTGAATTCGGTCCAATGAAGACCATTGTGCCAATAATCGTACGGTCTGCAATGTAATTTGAACCTTGGATGTTGCTGTCATCGCCTATGGTTACATTCCGACCAATATGACACATGGAGCCGATCGAAACGTTTTCTCCTATACTGAGATTCTTACCGATGTAACATGGCTTGTAGGCACAAGAAGTTGAGGACAAGAAAATCCGCTCGCCTCCAATGTCTTGGTCCACAATACCACCTCACGATTCGATTCCCAGTTCGCGCATCAACATCTCAACGTGCCCTTTAGCACGTACGTTGTATCGGCACCAAGCAATGTTTCCATCACTGCCAATCACAAATGTTGATCGAACACAGCCAAGATACTCCTTGCCGTAGTTCTTTTTCATGCGCCATGTACCAAACATCTCGTGAAGTTGGCCATCTGTATCCATCAAGAGCGGGAAATTGAGTTCTTGCTTGGAAATGAATTTCTCATGCGATACTTCGGAGTCCTTGGATACGCCAAGAACAATGTAATCCTCGCTGTTTAATCGACCCATATTGTCTCGAAAGTCACAGGCTTGTTTTGTACATCCTGGTGTTGAATCCCTCGGGTAAAAATAGAGGATAACGGATTTGCCATCGGCGTTGTAGGATTCGATGCTGTGTTCATTACCGGAGGAGTCCGCGCAGGTAAATACAGGGCTTTTATTTCCAACTTCAAGCGTTACTGGTGTGCTCATGGTTAACGGGTGCCGGCTTATGTCATCAATGCTTGGATTCCGTCGCAGGAATGGCTACGTCAACAATAATGTATGTCGCATAAAATCCAATGCTAAATGAATAAAATCATTCTTTTCGGCCAATTGTTTGATAAACTGCCAGTGACGAAGATTAATCATGGCGGCTCCAAGCATGACGCGACGTAGCCGCAAGTACTTCAAGAAAATCCAGCGTGCTAAGTCAAGGTACGAACTCCAAAGCATCGCTTCTACCATTCAAAGCGATCTTGACCGCCGCAATTTGTCGTATGACGAAGCGCTCAATCTCGGCAATTTTATTCAAAATCGTGCTGACCAACTTCCCGGTACTTCGATTGTTTATGCCGTATCCGATCGAGATGCATATCGGCGTACCCTCGAGTTGTACCTCCGTGACGCCTTGTTGACCCGTACCGAACAATTGTTGCTGTGGGAGGAGCGTAGGCGACTTGGCATATCTGATGAAGAGCACGATCGACTGCTGAACCAGCTTCTCGAGATTTGGAAATCTCAAGGCAAATCTGTGACGATTCAACGATTCGAAAAAGCAGGAGGGGCTGCAGATGTATAAGGAGAAGACACTCCCTCTCCTTCTCGTCGTCTTGCTTCTTGGGCACCTTGCTCTACCTCTAGCAGATGCTTCGCCAACAAGTGGGCGTGCAGGGCCTGACTTCCGAGTGACAGGAATGACATTCGACGGTGCAGGATCTGTTGACTCACCGTCCATCATCCTCGCACCAGACACGCACACCGTTCGCATCACCGTTGAAAATGTTGGAACATCCACTGGCAACGCTTTCCTTTCGCTCGTTCACAAAGGATCGCCGTCTGCAGTGGAACAGACCGTCGATACCGTTGATCTTGGGTCGATGACTGCCAACACGGGGACAACGACCTATTTGCTCAGTTGGACCGCAACAACTGGCCCGTCTCAGACACTCTTTGCTCGCGTCAGTGCCGCGAACGATGGAAACACCGCCAACAACGAATATCGACGAGATTTCAATGTAGAAACATACCGAGATGCGAATGTCATTTCGGATGATTTACCCTCGCCTGCGCCAGGAAACACCTACGTTTTCCTTGACCGCATCACACACACGTTCAGTCTATCAATGAAGAACGACGGCGTCATGCCGTTCTCCTCTGAAATGGGTCTTGTTTTGTTTAATGCAACGACGGGTACTACCAATGAGTATTGGCAGGCATCGAACACTGAAACACTCCAACCAGGTTCTATCTTTTCTTCATCCGGACAAGTCTCCCTCAATGCTGGTTTCTCAGCATCTTCGATGACTGGCTTGTGGAATATTTCTGCAGTTTATTGGGTGAACAGCTCGGCTGGTAGCAACTTGCACACGCATGAACAATTCGATGCCGTGTTCAGCGACTACATCTCAGAGATGATCGGCCCTGCAGATCGCACCACTGCTCCAGGGGACTCAACGACCCTCACTTACATCATATCGAACGTTGGGTCGACAACCGACATTTTTGACATCAGTGTGAGTAGCGGACCCTTTGGTTGGGCAGATATCACCACGTTGAATGGAGCCTCGACAGATCCCTTGACTGCT
>CAXQWT010000087.1:0-12966 GCA_964227855.1 Salipiger bermudensis
ATGCGTGTTTGTGTTTGGGCTCGTGCAACCGCCTGAGAGAAAAGGAACAAGTGTCAACAGCCATTGGACGTATCATGGCCAACAAACTTATCGCATCGATTGAGTTAATGCGAATTAAGAACCTTGGCTTAGCGTTGATGGCAGCACCACTCGGTGCAGGCTTTGCTTTACTGGATTTTCAGGAACTATTCGGCTACCATCAAATCGCGCTTGCTACAATGTCGGTTCTATTTTTCATGGCAGCAGGTAATGCCTTGAACGACCTCAGTGATGTTGAAATTGACAGAATCGCACATCCGCAACGGCCACTTGCCAATGAGGTGTTATCGATTTCAGAAGCCAAGGCGTTGATTGGGATCTTGTCTGCATTGAGCTTAGTATCACTCATCGGATGTCTCTATCTCATGGAAGGGGGGAAAGAATACACTGCTGGGATTTATCTGGCGGCAGTTTTTCTGATGCTAACATACGATCACGGCCCTAAGACGAAGCAAAGGGGGTTGGTTGGAAATATTGCCATTTCATCTTTGGTTGCTGCCGTTGTCCTATTTGGAGCCTCTTCTATAGATGGTTTGGACGCTGCACTCTGTTGGTATGTGGCTGGAGTGGTATTCTTTGTCAACTTAGCACGAGAGATCATCAAAGACTGTCAAGACATGGAAGCTGATTCAGATTCAAGACAAACATTGCCAATGAAAATCGGTAAAGAAAACAGTAGAATGATTGCATATGTACTCACCCTTATCGGAATTGTATTCCTCTACATTCCATATTGGCAAGGGCCATTTTTGTTCGGTCAATTGATACTTCAATCACCTGCTATTTTCATTCTCATGAGTTTGAACGGACCCATGTGGAAGGGCGAGGATTATGTTGCAGCAACTCGGCTTCGAATTGCTATGCTTCTTGGCTTGGTCGGTTTTATCGTCACAATTCTTGTTTAGACAAGACCCATGAATTCACCCATTGCATCCCAAGCCTCGGGAGCGATGTAGTAGCATAGAAGCGACATTTGAGCCCACATACGATTCTCTGCCTGATCGAATACTATCGAATGCTCATGGTCCATGACCCAGTCAGTAACCTCATCTCCTCGATGTGCAGGTAAACAGTGCATGAAGCGCCATCCTTCATCCATACCAGAGACCATATCTTCGTTGACTTGATACCCATCGAACGACTTCATCTTATCTTCCAAGTGCTCCTCACCCATTGAAATGAATACATCGGTGTAAACTACGTGAGCATCCTTGACAGCCTCTTTGGGATCAACAGTTCTGGTCAATTCAGACCCATGTTTGTCTGCATAGGATTGTGAGCGTTGTACAACATCCTCAGCAGGCTCATATCCTTCTGGAACAGCGTAACGGAAATCGATACCAAGCATTGTACAAGCGAGCATCAAATCGTGCAGAACATTGTTTCCATCTCCAACCCAAGTAACAATAAGATTCTCTCGATCTGAAAAGTGCTCCATAACCGTCATTAAATCTGCGGCTGCTTGGCACGGGTGATGTTTAGCTGACAATGCATTAAGGACTGGAACAGTGGCATACTTCGCGAGCTCAACGACGTCATCATGAGCAAAACAACGGTATGTCATTCCACCAAGAAATCGAGAAAGGACCTGCGATGTATCACCAACAGTTTCAGATTTCCCAAGTTGAATGTCATTCTTGAGCAACGTCAATGCATTTCCACCAAGTCGGTGAATTCCTACTTCAAACGAAACACGGGTACGTGTTGATGGTTTTTCATAAATCGATCCAATCGTCATTGTATCCAAAGGCATGAAGTTCAGTGCAACTTCATCGCCCTGCTTCCACAATCGCTTGAATTCAATTGCCCAATTGAGAATTTGTTGAAAGTCTTCTTTTACGTCGTCGATGGCAAGGAGATGATTGACCATGAGCAATGGTCAACGAGACAGATTACAATGTTTTTCAAACAAAATCGTCAACATCTTTCTCATGTTCAATGTCGCTAGCAAAACCATCACGAGCATCATTCATACCACCAAACATTGCTTGTGCGAAGGTGAGAATTTCTGCCAAACCCTCTTCCAATTCGCTTGACAGTGGAGTCAGACCAGGACTCTGAGCGAATTGTTGCATCAGACGCAATTGATTGATGGCGAATTCTGTTCGTTGACCACCGGCTTCATCATAGAGTGCCATTTCGAGAATCTCCAATCGCTCAGACCATTCCAAAATCTTCTCAAGTTCATCGGGGTCAAGAAGGTCGCTCTTCGAAAGGAAATTCTTGGTTGGTAGTCCAAGTCGGAATTCTACAATGGAGGAAAGAAGCATTTGAGAAACAAAACCTGAAGGGGAGCGAGATAGCATTGGGTCAAACAAGTAAATTATTGCTGACTGTTCTCGGCCGAGGACTTCGATCAAGTGATTGCTCGCTTCACGGAATGCGAATAATTCGACTTGCCCTGGTGTGTCAACAATCATCATTTCACCTGTTAGGGAATGGAGCTGTTCAGCAACATCACCTGCTTGTGAAGCTAAAAGGTCTGCTGCGAGAATCTGTGCACCATTGGGACCAAGATCATATTCAGTCATGACTTCTGTTAATGAAATCAAGTCACGAACATCAAATTCTGCGTCGTAATGTACACGTTCAGCACCAGGATCTAGATTAACGGCAATTACATCGGTTTCGAGAAAACGAGACCATCTCTGGAATGAAGTGACGAGGGAGGACTTACCCGCACCTGCAGTTCCGACAACAAACAACACTGGCGGAGTACCGCTATCTTGGCCGACCATGAATAATCCTCAAGCCCAACATACATGAAGTAAGCGCCAAAAGCCGCTACAATAGCAAAACTAACCAACAGAACGGTTATGTGCTAGACATCAATGGCAAGGTTGCACATTGCCGTATGGGTGAGAGAAAATGACAGACGAAGATACTAACAAACCAGATGCACCACCGGGTATGCCACCAATGCCGCCTATGCCACCAATGCCACCAATGAACGATGCACCTCCTGCGCCACCTGGTATGCCTCCAATGCCGCCAATGCCTGAAGCACCACCGGCGCCACCGGGTATGCCGGCAATGCCTGCAATGCCTCCAATGCCCGAAGCGCCTCCTGCGCCACCTAGCATGCCTCCTATGCCTGAGATGCCACCAATGCCTGAAGCACCACCGGCGCCTCCTGAGATGCCTCCTATGCCTGAGATGCCGCCAATGCCTGGAGCACCACCCGCTCCTCCGGAAATGCCGCCAATGCCTGAAGCACCACCTGCTCCTCCTGAAATGCCGCCAATGCCTGAAGCACCACCCGCTCCTCCGGAAATGCCGCCAATGCCTGAAGCACCGCCTGGTCTTGATTTACTGACGCCAGTCGAATCTCCACCGGCACCTCCTGAAATGCCACCAATGCCTGGTGCACTGCCAGATCTTGATTTGCTAACGCCAGTCGAATCTCCACCTGCTGAGGAAATTGTAGCAGCACCACCTGGTCTCGACCTGCTCGCACCTCTCCCAACTCCTGAAGAAACTCCTGTGGAAGCACCCACTCCATCTCTTGGCATGGATCTGCTGAGCCCTCTCGCTCCTGCTGAAGAAACCCCTGTTGAAGATGCGCCATCCGCTGACCCTCTATTAGCACCCCTTCCTCCGGCAGAACCTGCCATCGACCCATTGATGGCATCCGGAGAAAATGCTGTTCAGATTGGAGAGATCGCTGGAGCAACCATTCGCTCAAGCGTTGAGGTTGATGAAGTCCCTGGTGACAAACTTGAAGGTACGCTCCACGAGGTTGAGACTGCTACACTTGCCAGTGATGGCTCTGTTGTAAAACAGAATATTCAAGGAACGCTTACCGTCAACAATCCATCCGCAGAAGATCGAATTTACGACATCGATGTCCTACTTGACAACGCTGACTCTACCGACATCGGCGGAGACCAAATTTCGGTTGATGAATTAGAAGCAGGTAAGAATTACGTCAAGAAATATTCTGTATCCGATGCACAGATGCTGATCATCCGAGAGGCTCTCGACACAAATCCAGCTCGCGATAATGAACGCTCTCTGAGTATTGCACTGTCCGAAGAAGCAGGTGTCGTTGCTCTAACAATTGAGGTTGAAAACGTCTCTGGTGTTCAATTGAACAACGTCAATGTAACACGCAACATCCCCGACTGTCTGAACTTTAACCACACAGGGGCATCAACAATTGAATCTGGAACTCTAACTTGGTCCGTTGGTTCATTGAGCCCTGGTGAAAAGCAAGTCCTAGCCATCGAAGGTGAGATTCTTGTCACGTCGACAAGCACCATTAAGGCAGGTGTTGCAGAAGCAACCTACGAAGCGGACTCAACACTTTCCAACCTCTCTTTCAGAGACTTGGATGCCTTCTGCCGTGGATTCACCTACATGCGGGTTCGTGAGGATGAGCGACCAGACAACTGGATTTGTCAGACCATCTTTGAAAATCGCTCATCGTTTGCAGTCGACCTTGTGAAACTCCAAGTCCGAATGAAGGGTAGTGAAGATCTTCTCTTCGATGTCAGTGACGTCAAAGAGGATGTACATCCGCAAGGAAAGTGGGAAAGTGAAGAGCGAACCGTCATGGCAACCGCTGAACCTGATTTCACATACGACCTCTCCTACACCGTTCTTCCACGGGCAACACGCAAAACAGAAGGTACATTGAAACTTGAAGAAAGCACCTTCACTGTCGTTGATGCTGAAATTTCGAAAACCTACTCTAACGACACGCTCCGTTCCTTCCGTCAGCAAGGAGTCGAAGCGAACATGATTGTCAAGAACACAGGCTCTGCGACCATCAATTTGATGCGAATTACCGATGACATCCCTGGTCTCTTCGACGCTCCTGACATGGATGCGATGACCATTTCCGTAAATGGGAAGGAGCTGTCAGAGGATCAATGGAAGGGTGAACTCTCTGCAGGAATTACACTAGAGAAGGAGCACCGCTCACCTGATGGCGATGGTCATACAATGACTCTAACCGTTGGAACAAAGGGGCCAATTGGTTTGAAACCTGGTAAGACAATGGAAGTTACATACAAACTCAACGCGCCAGATCCTTCACCAGCCAATGAGCGGGTTGACGCACCTGCACGATTCCAGTTTAGTTCTGAACAATTTGGACCAGTCTGTGTACGAGATGCTCCAGAAGCTCCGTCCGTGCGTGTAAGTCACCTGCGACGAACTTTCTCTGCTGGTAAGCAGGCAATTCCAATGGGTGGAAAGGGACGATACGAAGTCCTCATCCTGTTCGAGAACAACGGTGATACTGCACTACAAGATGTCTTCATCCGAGATGTCATTCCATCGAACTTTGAAATCAAAGACTGGCACATTCGAGGTGCTGGTGGAGAAAAGCGAAGTGATGTCGAGATGACAACCAATGAAACAGAAGAGGGTGTTGAAATCACTTGGAAGGTTCCTGTGGTTGCAAAGGGGGAGCGTTTGGACGTCTCCTTTGAAATCAAGGGCGAAGGTGAAATCGATGCTGAAGCTCTCAACCGATTCCACGGTGCACACTTTGGGGACGAACTTGAAACCGAAGACGAAACCGTTGTTGAAGAAGTCGAAGAAACATCTGAAGAAGTTGCTGAAACATCAGAAGAAACAAGCGAAGGTGATGCTTCAGAGGAATCGGAAGAAACTGAAGAATCAGAAGCACCTGCTATCAAATTCCGAGAAGACATCATGCTTCGAGTCATGGAAGAGTATGGAATCACAGATCGTGATGCCTTCCTTGCTCATTCAATGAACTTCGACCTTGATGACAATGGATACCTCAAGAAGGCTGAATTTGTAGAGGCTGCCAAGGCCTTCACTGAAGAAGGCGAGGACGACTCAAGCGATGATTCAGATTCTGACGAAACTGCAGAGGAAGAAGCTACTGAAGAGCCTGCTGCGGCAGAAGAGGTCGTAGAAGAGTCTACTGAAGCAAAGGATTGCCCTATCTGTGGAACCTCAAATGCTCATGATGCAAGTGCATGCATTGCTTGCAACTATACCTTTGAGTGATTCAAAACGGTAGTTTCCATTGAGGCCATTCCTCATGATGTGAGGAACTACTTACGATGATCAATACGTTACGTTTTGTATTTTGGAGTAACATGTTGAGAGGAGTTTGGGTCGATGGCGGAATGACGCCATCTCGTAAATCCACTGCTAACCAAGCGGTTGGGTACTGCGTCAGCCAAGCGTTCAACTCTGCTTCGATACCGATTGGCGGGACCCCTTGTCTCACACTGGCAAGGAATCCCCAATCCGAAATGGTTCTACGCTCATCATCGGTCCACAAGAACATGCGTTCACTGAATCCAATTCGCTCGAGTTGATCGATAGCTTCTGCTTCCGTACAGCACACCGGCCGACCTGGCATTGGCATAGGTACAGGATATTCCCATGTTTTTGTTACATCGAGAGGTTCCTTGCGGCGCATGTCCTTGAGGAGAACATCCTCTCGTTTGAATCCAACGGAAGACCAACCTTCATGACCCTCATGCCGCACAGTCCGGACATGGCGAATCGTGCGGCACCCCCACCACCTCCTCCGAACGGTTCGATGATGACCATGTTGTTGGTCATGATTCTGATGACGTTCCTCATCATCAACCCTAACATTCGTAATGCATTGGGTAACATGGCAGACCCCATTCTTGCACCAGTTCTTCCAGAAACTGAATTTTTCATCTTGACCGTGCTCATTCTCGGAACCTTTTCGATGACCTTGAACACGGTTTTACGGAATTTCTTTGCCGACCCAATCGAACAAGCACACATTGGGCATCGCCAATCCCAAGTGCGAAAGATGATGAACGATGGAAGAATGAGTCGTGATCCAATTTTGATGGAAAAGGCCAACACACTCCGTGAACAAATGATGCCTGAACAACTCAAAGTTCAGATGAGTGCAATGCGCCCGATGATGTTTACAATGATTTTCATTATCGGTATTTTTGCTTGGTTGACAACCGCTGTTGAATCCTTCCGTGTCGATTACGTCTCACTTCCATGGGCGCCACGCTGGCATCTCCTCGATGACAAATTCTTATTCTTCCCAGCATGGATCTGCGCATACATCTGCATGAGTGCCCCGCTTGGACGAATAGTTGACCGACACATCAAACTGATTCGATATCGAAATCATCCGGTTGTTCTCGCTAATGAGAAGTTGAGTGAACCATTGCTCCACCTCGTTGTTAGTGATGATGGTGCGAAATCTAAGCAAGCTTCACAACGAAGAAATCGATCCCGTAAGAACGGACCTAAAAAGCAAGCAAAGTCTTCTGCGAACCAGACTCAAACCAAGGAAGAGAAGAAGAGCGATGTGAGCAATGAGGTCTGCCCCGAATGCATGAGCGATGACGTTCATCGCAAAGGACCTCGTAACATCCGATGCAACGTCTGTTATCATGAATGGGTGTGACCAATGGTTCGCATCACCATCTCTGGCCACCCAGGGAGTGGAACAAGTACGCTCGTCAAACTGCTCAGTGAATCAAAGAATTGGGCAAGCCTCAACGGAGGAGAATTGTTTCGCCAAGAAGCTCAACGACGCAAAATGACATTGGCGGATTTTGGACAACTGTGTAAAGAGAACCTAAATGTTGACAGAGAATTAGATGCTCTTCTCAAGAAAGAAATGCTTCGCAAGGATGTAGATGCTCCATCCATAATTGAAAGTAGGCTAGCAGGATGGTGGGCACATCAACTTGAACTGAATGTCCCACGCATTTGGCTGGATGTTGACGAATTGGAACGTGCAAACCGTGTCCAAGCACGAGAAGGTGGAGATATTGAAACCATCATCGAAGAGAGTAGAAAGAGAGCGGAAGTCGATGCTCAAAGATTCCTTGAATTGTATCAGTTGCTACCTGAACAAGAGGAGCCATACACCCATCGTATCGACGCTACCAGCCTAAACCCTCAAGAAGTGTTGGCCCTGGTTCTAAACATTGTGGAGGGGATGAGTTGAGTGGAATCATAATTCTTGATGAGGAATCTGAGACAGATGATGCTATTGGCACATATCCAGATAACAAAACAATTGAACAACGTTTAGAATCCGGATTTTTCCTTCTTGACAAGGGTGCTGGTCCAACATCGCACCAAGTTGCGGCATGGGTTCGGGATATGCTGGGCCTGCCAAGACTTGGACACGGAGGAACACTCGATCCATTTGCAACAGGAGTCCTACCGTTGATGGCAGGGAAAGCCATGCGTTTGACCAAACAAATTCTTGAGCAGAACAAGACATACATTGCAGTCTTCAAGTTCAAGAACGAAGTTGAGCAAGACGCTCTTAACGACGTTATGAAGCAGCTAAGCGGACGAATCTACAACGTTCCACCAGAAATTTCGGCAGTCCGCGTTCAAGTTCGGACCCGGAAAATTCACGACTTTTCTCTTCTTGACCAATCGTCAAAACACATTGTTGCTCGAATCCGATGTGAAGCAGGCACATACATTCGAACCATGGCTAGAGACATGGGTCTGCTGCTTAATCAGCCTGTTGAATTGAGAGAGTTACGAAGGGAAGATTCCGGACGCTTTTCACTTGATGATTGTGTTGAATTGCATGAAATTGCTGATGCGATATGGCTTTGGAAAGAATGCAATGAAGGTGATGCATTACTACGAATGCTCCACCCAACAGAGAAACTCCTTGCAGGCTTGCCCCGAATCGTTGTCAAAGACAGTGCTGTTGCGGCACTCGCTCATGGAGCCCCGTTATTGAGGCCAGGACTTGTTTCGATTCCGGATGACCTCAGTACTGGACAAAACGTCCTTGTAACAAGCATCAAAGGCGAAGCAGTTTGCTTTGTCAAAGTCAACACTGACAGTGAAAGCATCTCCAAAATGGAAAAGGGAGAAATCGCTCGACCATCAGCTGTACTGATGAGCGATGATGTCTATCCTCGTCGTTGGTGATCAAGCCTCAAAGTACTCTTCGTAAATGAACTCCTCTGTTTCAATTCGTATTTTCAATTCTGACATGTCCCCACATCCATTCCATCAGCAATGCTGAACGACCCCCACAGTCTTGGAACATGTTGTACAAAAATCCTCACCGTTATCAATGTTCACGTTGATTCAGACATTATCCGACAACAGGGTTGCGCTTTTATGTGTACTTCATCGTCCGAAGAAGATGGGTTCATCTCCTTCCTTCCATTGAGGATGTTTTACCATACAATTCCGGAAGGTTTCACTCTCAAGCATCGTTTCTAGCCAGCGATGCAGATGTGGAAGCGGAAGTGCATCAAACCAAATTCGATCGGTATTGGCAAATTGTCGAACAAACGGTGAAAGTGCATAGTCAGCAATTGTGCAATCATCTCCACACAAGAAATCATTTTGTACCAAACGAATGTTGTATTCCTGTAAAAATGAAACAACATGGCTTCTGTGTTCGTCTGGTGATAACGGATTTTCATATCGATTATTGTACTTGTACCGGTCAAGATGGTGCTTGAAATCCCCATCATTTCCTTCCACAAGATCTTTCCAATCACCAACTAAAAGAGATTCATCCAGGGACCATAGCATAATATCCATGCTTTCTTCAATCACTGTACCATCTTCGAGCAAAAGGACAGGAACTGTACCTTTCGGAGAGATTTCCAGCATATGCTCTGGTCGATCTCTCAAAACAACTTCACGGATCTCGACCTGCACACCTGAAACAAGCAAGGCCATCCTCGCTCGCATAGCATATGGGCATCTTCGAAAGCTGTACAGAATTGGATAACCCATACAATCACTCATACTTTCGAATCTTTGCAGGTGCAAGAAGTGTGAAACCTGCAATGATAAGGACCAAAGCAATGAAACTACCAACATAGATTACAGTCGTAGAAATGCCAGCATCAACATCCTGGGCATCACTTGTTTCTGGTTGAACAAGAGTCAATGTAGCCTCCATTTGATTGTTGGATTCATTCCGTTCATCAATCACTTCACCGCCATCAACAATTGCATCAACAACCATGTATTCACTATCGATTGGTGTTTGGAAAGAGCATTCAGTAACTGCAATCTCACCTGAACCCAAGGTTGGAATCGAAGAGATATCTGCAGTTTGTCCGTTCACAGTGCAACGAATCGTAATCATTTCTGCATTTGCATAACCATAATTTCCGATATAAATTCGTGCCTTGAGGAATTGGCCATTTTCAGCAGAGTCCATCTCAGTAAAGACACCGCTTGAATCATCGCCGATGACGAGATCTGTAATTTCGAGATCAGGCAAAGAGACTACATGAAGATCAAGAACACGTTCCGAGCATGATGTTAAATCACACAGACTCAACAAAACGGAAGTGTAACCGGGTGTTGGCGCTGTAAGGGTAATTGTCTCTGCATCAAGATC
Organism: Salipiger bermudensis; assembly: GCA_964227855.1. GTDB lineage: Archaea > Thermoplasmatota > Poseidoniia > Poseidoniales > Poseidoniaceae > MGIIa-L2. The sequence continues at coordinate 10,382 of CAXQWT010000087.1, forward strand.
GACATCGACCCAGGAACGATTTGCACTGATTGCCATTGATGTTGTTGCACTGTCAACATCTGACCAAGCAAATGGAATCGTGGTCTCAAGTGCATGTTCAACTTGCACAAGAGCTGGGAATTCGTTCAACACTGGGGCATCATCAACAGAGGCAACAAAGACATTGAACGTCTCCATGTGGGCATTCCCAGCGGCATCCATGACAGTCATGACAATTTGAGAACTTCCTGATTGTTCAGAAAGAAGAGAAATGCGAACTTCACCTTGATCTAGCGAAACATCAACAATGTCTGGTTCGGAGTTGACGAAACTCACAGTAAGGTCCTCTGAAAGACCACGATCATCGGTACATCGAGTAAGGAGTGGGACAAATAAGCCACCTCCATCCTCGGTAAGGTATTGGTCGCCAACCAACTGACAAACTGGGTCTTCATCATAAAGAATATCGTATCCTCCATCAATGTCTATAGAATTTATTTCCAATGCGGTTGTGCTAGCACTACCATCAGAATCCCATGTAAACCATGTCTTGATTGAAACGTCGACGTTTGTGCTTTCTGTAAGGAACGTATGACCTATTGGAATTTGATGAGAGAATTGTCCAAGTTCAACTGGAAGATTCGCAACCGTGATATCATTCACTGAGATTGTCCACCGGGATAATGTAGCATTGATTCCAGAAGCATCTCCGTAGATTCGTCCATGAATCGTCAGCATTGGATCGTTGATATCCACATGGACCGATACAACGCAGGCAACATCTGTTGATACTCGAACTTTGACGTATTCTGAATCACTTGGTAGAACATCTCCAGAATACATCGAAAAGCTACTGAAAGCAACTCCATCAGTAGAGGTCGAATATTGAATGCTTACGTTTCCTTCAGTCCCAGTCTCGTTAACAACAAAATGGATTCTGCCAAAGGATTGCTCAGCAGGGACAGAAACGGCTTCACTGGTCCATGTGCCGATCGATTGAGCATCACTTGATTCCAAACCGCATATCGACAATGCCATCCCATTGTAATCGCCTTGACTTAAGTCCAAATCAACAACAGGCAATGAGTGGCCACTTGCTGTCGAGGATGCTTGACCCACTTCGCCGCCGTACCATGGAGTCTCCATCGTAACGTCAATTCCAATGGCATCCAATTCAAGGCGGGCATCATCCGTTTGTCCGACTGAAACATAGTCCAGGGTAAATTTCGCATTCGAAAGCATAGCCCACGTCCATGAATCGATGGTTGAGATGTCGAAACTGTAGTGTGTCCCGTTAATGTAATCAACAGCAGAACCTGTGTTTGACCATGTTCGAAGAATTTCAGAGCCGTTCGACCAATCCATAGAGAGTCGGACTGAATCGATGTTCAAAGCATCCGTAATCTTGAATGCAAGCACGACACTTACGCCAGTAATCACATATTGTGTCGATGATGAGACGTCGAAATCCTGTACACTCATGACTGGCCCTGTTGACCACATAAACTGGCCATCGGGGGCCCCAATCACATTGTCAGACTCTGAAGGGCTTGTCAGACTCCAATAAGAGAGCGTATCCGTATTTTGTGGTCGTTGATGAACCATGGTCATTCGCTGATCGGCAATCATCGATTCCGTGTAGGAGGCAGGTTGAGAAGTAAATGATGTAGTGGCCGCAACCGCCCACTGAGAGGAATCTGTCAAATCACCTTGTGGAAACAAATCGTACGTTGAAGTCTCATGAACCGAGCGTGCAGACGCTGTTGAAACCAGAGGCGATGTGAGGGCAACACACATCACGAGAAACAACAGGACCGCATTCCACTTTCGTCGCATGTCCACTGGATTAGGTGGTAGCATTTCAAACAACGGGTTTCTCGATACGGCGTCGTATTGTTGAAATACCACGCATATGACGGACAACTCCCCATGGCTGTGGTGGTGTAGGGGTTAGCACGGCAGATTGTGGTTCTGCCAGCCCGGGTTCAATTCCCGGCCACGGCCCCATTCATTCCAATTCGTTTGAATCGATGGTGTGGCCCATTCTCTCAACCTTGGTTTGCAAGTATTGCAAATTGTCTTTTCCAACACCTGCCACCAACGGCACTGTCTTCGAAACAACGATACCATGCTGTTCGAGCTGCTTGACCTTATCTGGATTGTTGGTCAATAAGGCGACTTCTTTGATTCCAAGATCGTTCAACATCGTTGCGGCAATTTGGTAATCTCGACCATCGGCTGGGTGACCTAAGAGTAGGTTGGCATCCAATGTGTCAGCACCTTGATCCTGCAAATGATACGCTTGGATTTTCGCATGCAATCCGATACCACGACCTTCTTGGCGAAGGTACAGCAAGCAACCCCAACCGTTGTCGACAATGGCTTTCATCGCAGCATCAAGTTGTGGGCCGCAATCGCAACGTAGTGAGGAGAAAGCATCACCCGTCAAACATTCAGAGTGAACTCGCATCAGCACTGGATCTGGGCCAACCATCGACCCAAGCATCAACGCAACATGGTCGAGACCGGTTTCTTCTTCATGGTAAACGTGGATATCGAACTGCCCCCATTTCGTTGGAAGTTTCGCTATGCTGGGAACATCATCA
>CAXQWT010000088.1:0-16267 GCA_964227855.1 Salipiger bermudensis
ACTGTATGTCTTCGATGGATGAACCATGGACCATGCGAAATGGTATGGTCATCCCAAACCGCAGTGTTCTCGCAGCGATGACAAACAAACAGAGCCATCCAGACGGAACGCTCTCTGATGAAGAGATTCAATTCCTCAATCGCCGTGCTGAAGGCGGTTTTGGCCTTATCACAACCGCAGCATCTCACGTCCAAGAATCGGGTCAGGGATGGGAGGGCGAGTTTGGTGTTTGGAGCGATCACCATCTCCCAGGATTGACATCACTTGCAACTCAATTAAAGAAACACGCATGCAAATCATTTGTTCAGATTTTTCATGGAGGCATGCGAGCGCCTTCATCGATTACGGGTCAACAAGCCAGTTCTGCAAGCGTGAATTTTGTTTCAGAGAGTGAAGGTTCTTCAAGAAGTCTTGAGGCGAGTGAAGTTGAGGAGGCCATTTCTTGCTTCATCAAGGCTGCAAAACGTTGTGAGGAGGCAGGATTTGATGGTATTGAACTCCACGGTGCTCATGGTTACCTTATTGCCCAATTCCTTGGTTTTAACACCAACAGACGTGAGGATGAGTATGGCGGTGACGTTGAGCAGCGTTGTTCGTTACTTCTCCGAATCATACGAGGTATCCGGGATGTTGTGAACGAAGAATTTGCGATTATGGTTCGTTTGTCTCCTGTTTCAGATGAAATAGGAATCACGCTTGAAGATACGAAGCAGGTCATCGAATTGCTTCTTCAAGAGCAAATCGATGCAATACACATCTCGTGTTGGGACGTATTTGAGAAGCAGCAAAATGGTCAAACCATCACGAAAGAACTCTGTTCGATATATTCCGATTCTATTCCAATTGTATCAACTGGGTCCGTATGGGATGCAAAAGATGCTCAGTTTGTCCTCGATCAAGGAGCCCAAGCAGTTGGAGTCGCCAGAGCTGCACTACCTCATCCTGATTGGGCTTCTCTTGTCAGTGACATGACATACAGTCCTAGACGCCCTCCATTCTCTCCAGATGTACTCCTCTCAGCGGATTTGAGCCCAACATTTGTTGACTATATGCGTCGATGGAGAGGGTTCGTCACGGACGGTCGATGAACAGAAGCTCACGGAAATGAACGAGTTCAAAAACAGATTCGCGGATATCATCGAGGGCTAAATGAAAGCCCTTTTTCTCGAATTTAGGTAACCCGGGATACCATCGCCGAGCAAGTTCCTTGATGGTCGAGACATCAACCATTCGATAATGCAAATAATCCGTCACACTTGGCATTTCTTTGACGAGAAATTGACGATCGTTCCATACTGAGTTGCCACAGAGGGGTGCGGTATTCTTTGGAACATATTGTTTGATGAACTCAAGAGTTTGCAGTTCAGCATCTTCTAAACTCACGGAATTATTCCTGACTCGATCGATTAATCCACTACCAAAATGATGCCTCGTGTTCCAATCATCCATGCCTTCAATCAGTTCCTCAGGCACCGAGATGGCAAGATTAGGTCCTTCAGCAATAATGTTGAGTTCGGAATCCGTGATAATTGTTGCAATTTCAATGATGCTTTCCCGTTCCAAATCCAGACCAGTCATTTCGAGGTCTATCCAAACCATTCGTTTGTTGGGGTCGTCCATACTTAACCGAGAACAAATCGGTTCTTGAAGTCGGCGTAGCATTCTTGATGGAGAAGTATGCCGCACATGCATGGTTGATGCCGGTGATGTCGCTGTTGCAGTCGGTTCTGAGGTTTTCGACTGGTGGCTGGTGATGCTCAAATTCCGGGCTTGGCTGGTCGTCATGCTCCTCCTCGTCGTTGGTATGGTGTTTTTTGTCACATCCGAATGGGGTATGGAGGATGAGAGCCAGAGACCCTCTTCAGAAATTAATTCTGACACCGGATGGAGGCATTATTCTGTTGTAGCACCAGTTGATACCGGAATCAATGTTTACCACGACCATTTCAGAACAGACGAGGTCTATCCAAACTGGCTGCTTGAATCGCTCGGAGTGACCAAAACGTGCGACATTACCTTCGATGGTTCGTGGCAAGAACGGTATGAGGCAGACAAGGAATCATGTTGGGATGCAATAACAACGTCCGATATCGTTTACTTTGCTGGAACAAAAATCATTGGCACATCCCCTGATGGGGGGACAGATATTCACATTCTCGACGACCCTTCCGATGGACATGGTACGGCCGTAACAGGTGCGGTATTGGATGCAAATCCAGACGCAGTGATCTTCTTCGTAGAGGGATTCTCAACTGAAGCAGTTCTTGCTGCTTCGAACCAACCCCTCGTGGACATCATTTCGACCTCATTCGGAGCCATTGGTTCTCTCCCAGTACCAGGAATCGAAACAGGGACCTACGAAGCTGTTGTTGGAAACAACAAGATTCACACCGGCGCTGCAGACAACACCCCTTCTCCTGCTGTTCAAGATGCAACTGCAGGTCCGCCATGGTCGATCGGTATTGCAGGATATGCTGAGGAAGGGGACGACCAGAAGGAGACCATGAGTGGTTCATATCCAGATATCGCTGCAGATTGGACGCAAGTCCTGCCAAATCATGATGATACAGATGGCTACCACGAGACTTCAGGAACCTCATTCGCGACACCTCGAACAGCCGGAATTCTGTCGTTTATTCTTCAGGAACTTCGTGGAGAATTCAACGATGGAGGTTCTGGGGCTTCCACAGAGCGTGGTGGCTACCTCGTTGATGGAACCACGAGTGATGGCGAGTCCTTTACCGTTCGAAATTCAGAAGTTCGAAATGCGTTGAATATGTCTGCATGGTATCCTTCGTTTACGACTTGGGATCCGTTCTCAGGTACTACTCCGGTGTCACCTGTTGCTCCCTGCACACAGGTCGGCTGGGGTGTGGTCAACATGTCCAACATCGAGCCCATGATCAAGCACTTGAATGGCAGCCAAACCATGGATAGTCGTCCAGGAGACGTTGTCCTGTGCATGAACATCAACCAAGAAGCACGAGAAGCCTACTGGGGTGCTTACCCAACAGCACCGGATGGAGCCTTTGACTATGATCGCACTGCTCTGTTCAGAGAAGAATAATCACAGTGGTTCGAAATCAAGAACAATCTGTCCGAGCATGTTGACCCGAACAACGGGCTTGAATCCTTCATGTGGTGTCATGGCAATCGTTCGAGTAATTTGTTCAATCGATTCTTTTGGTAGACGGACGTCGAATCCTTCCAACGTTTCGATATAACCAATGTTTTCTGTTGTTGCGTTACCTATTGGCTTGACAATTTCATCCAACTCTTCTTCAAGTGCTTCACCCAATTCAAGGACTTCCATTTCTTCAGCGTTGATGCTATCTTCATCTTCAACAGACGATGATTCAGTCTTGATCTCGTGTTCTTGAACGTCATCATCCCCTTCTTCGATGTCTTCTTCGTCGTCCTCAATTATTTCTCGCACCTCGGAGACGACGTTACCAAACACTTGTGGAATCACAACATCTTGAACATCAAACATCGATCGGCGCTGCATGTAGAGGAATCCGTACCCAAGAGCAAGCAATCCGATAATAACCAATGTTAGGTTCTCAAAGAGAATATCATCGGTGTCACCTAGCCTCAGGTAGAGGAGGAACAACGTGAAAACAGAACCGAAGACACCGAGACCACGTCGCCAACGAACTTCAGCTTGCGTTTCATCAAAGCCTGTGATTGCAAGCGCAGTGAGAATCGTTGCGGTCAAGAAGAAGGCAAGATTGGTTTGGTCTTCACCAAAGGCATAGATGATTCCTGTCAAGGCTGCAACGACACCAGAGAAGCCCATGTATTCGATGAAGCCAAAGAACTCCTCATCGGACTTCCATTCAAAGACCTTTGAATCGTAAATTCGGTCGGTCTTCGAGGAGAGATAAATCATCACTGCGCCTTCGAGGAAAAAGATACCTCCAATGAGGTAAGACTGCATGGTTTCGGAACCTACCTCGAATTGGTGAATCAGATTAGCTGCGGTTAATCCATCGATGAGTGGTAGGAACAGAATCGAAACTTTGTCGCCCTTTTGAACAGCTTCGTAGGTTGCCCAACCACTTCCGCCAAGCATCCCTAGCCCGTTTAAGACATCGAACGACAGAAGGAGCGTTGCGATTGCTAAGAAGCGCAATTGTGTATCCAAGGAATACGGCATAAGTGCTGCTAATCGCTCTTCATCTGTGACGTTCATGCGCATAATACCGTAAGATTCAGCCAACCAAAGTACGTAGATGACCACACCTGAGAAGAGCATTGAGTATCCAAAGATCTCACCAGTGAAGTAACCACCATCTGCGAAACCAATCATGAACGAGAAGATAATACCTACCGACAAGAGCGGAATGAGGTTAATGTCGCCACGCACCCAAGCGTTGAGGATGCCGAAAATACATGCGACGAGTGGTAACCATGAGGCAGACGGAAGGACGGCCCAAACTGCGAAGAGGAACCATATCATTGGCAGGAACCATGGGAATGGATTGTCCACATCTTCCTTGTTTTGTACATCTCGGATGCTCCATACGAGTGGCATCAACATATGCGCTGCGACGAGCATACCAGTGACTCTTGTGAACCACAGGATTCGAATTTCGGTGATGTCGTCGCTATTGTCAAAGAACGACTCCAAGAAAGCATGAGCGAGGCCATGTTCCATGGTCCAATACATCGAAACGGTTGCAATCGGAGCAAGCATTGTGACACCGTGATGCCGATACTGAATGGCCACGAGAGAGACAAGTCCATACATGCTCAAGAAGAGTAAGCCACCTGATTGATCCAACATTCCGATGACCAACAAAATACAAAGCATGATTTGGTCGGCAGTCCGACTCAAGTGTTCTCGGTCAAGACCACGCTTGTTAATGAGTACAAATGCGCTTATTGGTGCGGAAAGGAAGAGGATGTCATAAAGAATTCCCGCTTTGAAGAATTCGTCTGAATGCTGAACTTCAAACATTAATGGAATGGATGAAGCTGCAACGATCAGAAGCATGAATGCTCCAATCATTCTGCTTTGGGATGAGATAACATCCATGGATTTGATTTCCCACATCAGAATTCCGATTGGAATAATGTACAAGCCAACGAGATAGAATGTTTCGCCAACCAACATTTCGGGATTGAGCATGCTGATCCCGATCGTGGTTGCTAGGAGTGAAAATGCGAGAGAAATTCGACCGATAGAACCGATGGAACTTTCCGTAAGCACGTCAGCATCGTCAACTTCCTTGATGTACCATGCATTGGTCTCTGAGTCGTACGTGTATGCGCCTGCAGCCTTCAATTCAAGCAGTGACATTAACTGTCCAATATCGACTTCCACATCTCGAACTGTATTGAAGAGGCCATAGACAATGAGGCCAAGCAACACAAACTCAAGAGATACTCCATTGAGAGCCGATAATTGGTACGAGTCAGGAATTTCAAGTTTACCAGCCAAGAGCAGTCCTGTACTTACGGCCAATGCTGTGATGAGGGCAAGCGTTGAATTACGGCGTTCAATGTCATCCTTACCTCGCGCTCGGACCATCGATTCATAGACCATGCCGAGTAAGTAAATGACGAAGATCCAGGTGACAAACCAGTATGCTGAATCCAAAATCGTTGAACTCAGTGCGATAAATGAAACCGTTTGCACACTGCTCCAAATCGAAATTTTGTCCAATCTCCTAGCAGATTCAGCAATCACGACAATGCCGATAGCGATGACAATGTCCATCTCAATTTGATCGACACCGTAACCGATTTGATCGCTGAAGAGATATGAAAAGGACAGGGCAGACATGGTGAGATTTGCGACCCACTTCCGCGTGGCTTCAGCAGCGAAAAGCATGTATGAAATCATGAAGAGTGCGATAACCCAAGGGATGATCGCTTCATCACCGTTTAGTGTCCATAGAGAAAATGCAAGGCCAATAGGCATAGCAGGAACCCTGTTTCTGTGCGTTGCAGGGAAATAAGCACAAAGTACCGTTATCCATAGAGCCACTGGAAGCGTCATTAAATCAGCAGCGCCTTGACTGCCAAGACTTGCTGGCTTTAACGGTCCGATGATGAGATTCAGATCTTCGAAGCTTGCTATGAGCATGGCGAAGACGACGACACCGATCATGAAGAATGACATTTTTTCCGCCAGAGTCTGCTTGAGACGCTCGTTTCCAGCCAAATAACCTTGAATGATAATGATGAACACTAGGAGGGAGAGGGCTCCTCCTCTGCCGCTTGGTGGCGCATTCTCATTGAGAATCTCATAGATGAGGGGGATGATTCCTGACGCAACGCTTACCACTGCGAAATTGATTGATTTGTTTGACATGAGCGCGCTGTACATTGCAAGTCCACACAATCCAACAATTGAGATTCCAAGTGGATAGGATACTTCGTAATCTGCCCATTCGATCCATGTCCCAACGCCGACAAGCAACAGAGCGAGCGGAATGTAGCTTGCAACTGCCCAACCAAACGATGTGTCTCCTTTGTATCGGTCAAGGATTCGGCGGTGAATAAGCCACATTGCAAAGGATCCAATCGTCTGAACGTAGATCATGTTCGCGCTCGCTTTGAAATCCCCTGTTTCAGAATCGATTGAACCGAGCATTGTAAATTGACTTCCATCGAACTCGAATTCTTGTAAGGTGAAGTAGCCTCCAAGGAATCGGAGACCCCAAAGTGTTCCAACTGCCATGAAAAAGAAGGCCATGCCGAGAAGATAGTTCTGCGAAATCATGAGTTGATACTCGTTCTTTTTGGCCTGCAATTCAACCATGAAGAGGGCGATTGCAGATGAAGCAAAACCGCCAATGAACAGTATCATGAACTTCTCCTCACCTACTCCATCGGCGAATGCAATCCCTAGAAGCCCTGTCCAGATGGCGATCATGGCAACGCCGAACATCGTAATTTCAGTAAATCGTTCAAGGGAATCTCCGTTTGTCTGTCCTGGGGTGCGGACAATCACGGGCTTGAAGGGTATTTCTTCTTCTTCATTTGCGTAAATTGCGTCGTTTGCAATTGAGACCATTTGTTTTGGTTTTCTCTGTGGTGCAGGCATTTGAATCAATTATGGTTGATATCATTAACAATATAAATTAACACCCAACATTTCTGGTCAGTGTAGGAATTCAGAGTGATTTCGTAACACTCGAATTGAAAGAGTTCAAACAATAGTATTTCCTGGGACAATCATGACCCGTGCGAAGTCTCCACGATTGACGCTAACAATCCTCTGTCTCGCCATGTTTGTTTTGCCGACCGTTCTCGCTACAGTGCCCGTAGAATCGAGCCCAGAACCTGAGGAAGAAGGGTGGTGGGTTGAGACCACTGTAGACCGGGACGGTAACGGAATTGGTGATATGATCGAAGTGCATCAGAAGAACCCTCTCTTCCTTGATGATGACAAAACGCTTCCATTGATCATCGATTTCTCATACACGCCAGGTGAAGCTGAAATTCAAATGCTTGAGGAGGCGATTGAATACCGCCACCAATGGGCTTTGGAAGGCATCGATGCTTTAGCAGGACGTGTTCCGGTTGGATACATCCTCGAGGCTTCTCAATTGCCTGGAGTTGTCATGCTCGAACTCGATGGAATCCTTTCCGTTGCCAATGGAGACGCTGCTGTGCTCCATGGAGTTGACACAGCATGGGCGCAGACCGGCTACGATGGCTCGGGTACGACCGTTGCAATCATTGATACTGGAATCGATGGGAATCACGCTAGCCTCGACGATCAGGATGATGACAACACCACCTACGATCCAAAAATCATAGCATTTTACGATCCCGTCAACAATCCAAGTTTGACCAACGGCACTGAAGTCTTCCCATACGATGACCAAGGGCATGGATCCCACTGTGCAGGAACGACTGCAGGAACTGGTGCACCAACCTACGATCACCCCGGAATGGCACCTCAAGCTTCATTGGTCGGTGTCAAGGTTCTCGATGAAGGTGGAAGCGGTTCTTTTGCAACTGTCATGGCTGGGATGGAGTGGACCGTTGAGAAGCGATATGAATTCAACATTCGAGCTGCATCGATGAGTCTTGGAGGTCCAGGTGCCATCGAATGGACATCCTCCGAAGAGGACAGTGTTAACCGCTATGCAAACGAAATGGTTCGCGCTGGTATCGCCCTGTTTATTGCAGCCGGGAACAGCGCATTCTCTGCTCAAATTGGAACGCCAGGTAGCGCAGAAGATGCGATTACTGTCGGAGCATTGGACAAGGATTCAAGCATCGCAATTTACAGCAGCCAAGGTCCAACAGAGGAAGGTCGGATAAAACCAAACATCGCTTATGTCGGGTCGGACGTCATGTCCGTCGCCGCCAACTCAGGTGACGGTTATGTCGCATTCAGCGGTACAAGTATGGCAACACCTGGTGCGGCTGGTGTAGCGGCCTTGATGCTTCAAGCAAACCCCGATCTTTCGCCTTTTGATATTCGAAACATCATGCAAGAGACAGCCACCTACAGGCAATGCCACTACATGGCCGCAAACGAACCTTGTGCGGAAGACCTCATTCCTAAGAACAGACAAAACAATGTCTACGGTCATGGCGAAGTTCGTGCACTCGATGCGCTTCTTGAGGCGGCTGAACGCGATTATGTGTTTAATTCAAACCTCAGCGTGATGATTACAACCCCTGCAACGCTTGATAATCGTATTCATCTCGAACGCGGTGATAGTATCCTTTTCGACGTCAGTGAAAATATGGAGACTGTCCAGTGGAGAAGCAACCACCTCCGCGATGATTGGTCAAACATCCACGGCTATGAATCAGGTGACTCCTCTGGAGAATTGTCGATCATCGACATCATTCATCAGATCGAGCATCTTCCTGGTACTGCCATTCTTGGTAACCATACCATTTCGTTGCGAGGTATTCAATACGTGGACGGAACAACTTCTGCTTCTCCATTGATTACTGCAGAAATCATGTTGATGGATGATGAGACAAACCCTGTGATGTCAGAAACCGAAGATGGATTCTCGACAGGGGCTATTATTGGATTTTCAATCGGTGGAATCGTCATCTTCCTCATTGCGCTTCTGTTGATTTCATTGATCTCAAATCGAGAAGAAGGGACGCTGGCGGGCAAAGAGCTCAGAACGTATCTCGATGCTCAAATCGTCGATGCAGTCGATTCAGATTTGTCCGAGAACCCATATTGGGATGAGAAGGCCTAACCCTTGCATTGGAGTGATACCTTACATTCATAGACGGAGTTCCCAAGGTTAAGTTAGGTGAGTCATGTGGTCGGAAAAGAACATGTAACAATGATTCCATCCGCACCAAAGACGATTTGGTCAGCGAATGTGAACGGCCAAGATGTTCAAGCAATTGCTCCTTCGAATGCCATTCTTCTCGATGTGTTACGAGACGAGGTGGGGATGCTTGGTGTCAAGCGTGGTTGCGATTTAGGAACATGTGGCTGCTGTGCAGTTCTCATCGATGGTGAACCCCGATTGTCATGTCTTTGTTTAGCCGGTCAAGTCGAGGGTAAGGTGATCACGACTGTCGAAGGCCTTGCAGATGGGGCTCACCTTGCGCCGATTCAAACTTGCTTTGCAACTCATGGAGGCTCACAATGTGGCTTTTGCACACCGGGATTCCTCATGAGCGCAGAAGCACTTCTCAACGAAAACCAGAATCCAACCCGTGACGAAATTGCCTGTGCAATCGAAGGGAACCTTTGCCGATGTACTGGTTATCAACAGATTGTTGATTCTATAGAAGCAGCAGCAGAAATCAAACGCGGCGATGCCCCTGCTCAAGCACCGGCGAGTGACCCACACCCAAATCCACACCCAGAAGGTCCCGATGAACCATCGATGCCACCTGGTCATGCGAGGTGATCTAATGGCAGGAGGCTATCGTCAACAACCGGGTGGGTCAGCAGGCGAGACCCGCAAAGATGGAAAGCGTGTAGCCGGCAAACAGAAATTTCCTCCACCCGGTTCTGGAGGCTCCCGGCCTACAATGGCGCCTCGAGACTTAGACTCAATCCCTGAATCAGTCGGTGGCAAGGAGCCCCAACCTGCAGGTTCACATATTCATGACAGGTACAGGACCGGAACTGAGGTCGGAAAGCCAAGGGCTTTGGTCGATTCACATGCGAAAGTCACAGGCCAAGCTTGGTATGGGGATGACGTTCGACTTCCAAATGAAATCATTGGAAAGATTCTCCGTTCCCCTCATCATTATGCAAAAATCAAATCCATAGACACTTCGAAAGTTGAAGCACTCCCCGGAGTTCTTGCCGTTGCAACCGGCGCAGATGCGCCGAACACATTTGGCGTACTACCCGTGACCAAAGACGAACATGCCATGGCTGTTGAGAAAGTTCGACACGTTGGCGATCTCGTTGCTTGCGTTGCTGCAGTGGATGAAGCCACCGCCATGGAAGCACTCAATCTGTTCGAGATTGAATGGGAAGTCCTTGAACCGGTTTTCGACCCTAGGAAGGGACTGGAAGATCAGGATGAACCGATTCACTGGCGTGGAAAATATCACGTTGGAACAACAAATGTTCAAAAGCGTGTTTTCCAAGAATTCGGTGACCGAAGTCTCGTTGCAGATCCAACAGCCTCTTCTCACGGTAAGTGGCGAATGGAAGGTGTTCATCACGGATTTACAGAGCCACACGCAGTTGTAGCCCATTGGGACCCAAACGGTCGTTTGCAACTTTACACTCCACAACAAGTGCCTCATTATGCTCACCGTGCACTTTCAACGGTTCTTGAAGTCCCAATGCATCAGATCAACGTTATTCGGACCTTCGTTGGAGGTGGTTTTGGTGGTAAATCCGATCCATTCCCTCACGAAATGTGCGCTGCCATTCTTTCTCGAAAAGCAGGACGTCCCGTTCGCATCAACTTCACTCGAGAGGAAGTGTATTGGATCAATCGAGGTCGACACCCGAGTTACATCGAAGTGAAAATGACCGCTGATGAAGAAGCACGTATTTCCGGATTTGATATCGATGCACTCATCGATGGAGGCGGATTTGCTTCCTTTGGCCACGTTACTTCCTACTACAACGGTGTCCTTGCAACTGCTCCATACGAACTCGGTTCCTTCCATTATACCGGTGCTCGAGTGTGGACGAACAAGCCCGCAAGTGGTGCTATGCGAGGTCACGGAGCAGTAAATACCCGATGTGCAGTCGAAGTTGGTCTCGATGAAATGGCTGAACAAATGCAGGTCGACCCAATCGATTTACGCCTTGCGAATCTTCTTCCTCCTCATAGCCGCACTATCTCTGGGTTCAGAATTACATCGAACGGAATGCGTGAAGCGCTTGAACGCGTTCGTGAAGGCTCGGAATGGGATTCAAAATTCCGACAAATGCCACTTGGCAAGGGTATCGGAATTGGCTGTGGATTCTTCATATCAGGCTCTGGTTTACCCATTCACTGGGACCCTAATCGTTTCCCACACGCTACTGTCCACATGCAGATAGACATGGACGGGGGCGTCACAGTTCACACCGGGGCTGCTGATATTGGACAAGGTTCTACCACAGCAGTCGCTCAAGTTGTTTCTGAAGTCCTCGCCCTTCCGATCGAGATGATACACGTCCGTTCGCATGAGAGCGATACGAGTCCGGTAGACTTGGGGTCTTACTCTAGTCGAGTGACGTTCATGAATGCTAATGCTGCAATCCGTGCAGCACTTGATATTCGTGAGAAACTCCTCAATGCTGCTTGGGAAATGCTCGGATATCACCCGGACGTTCTTGTCCTCAATGATCGTCGTATCTACTACAAACACGATCCTGCTGTAGGCGTATCCTATCTTGAGGCACTGCACAAGGCGCAAGAGGACAAGGGCTCGCTCATCTCGAGTGGAGCATATCGTTCGCCACCAATGGGTGGTGTTCACAAAGGTGCTGCGGCTGGCCTCGCACCTGCATATTCGTTCTCTGCATACGTGGCTGAAGTCGACGTTGATGTTGAGACAGGTCTTGTCTCTTGCACCAATGTTTGGGCTGCACATGACTGCGGAAAAGCACTCAATCCACTTGCTGTTGAGGGGCAAATCATCGGTTCTTGCCACATGGGCCTTGGACAAGTTCTCTCTGAAAAGATGGTGTACGGTCGAACAGGACATTTGCAGAATCCAAACTTATTGGAATACAAGATTCCGTCTGTTCACGAAATGCCCCATGTAACGCCAATCATCGTTGAATCATCGGATCCTGAAGGTCCATTTGGTGCCAAAGAAGCAGGTGAAGGGCCTCTACTTCCTATTCTCCCTGCAGTGGTCAATGCAGTCTACGATGCCATTGGTGTTCGAATTCGAGAATTGCCTCTTACTCCCGATGTCGTTTGGAAGGCTATCTCGGCCAAGACAAAGACCCTCGGAGGAATTGATGAAACAGAACTTCCCTCCCCTCGCTTAGAACACAGTTCCTTACAAGCAACACTGGTTGTACGTGGTACTGAACACAAAGAGCGTGATCGCCGCCGCCAGCGCAGCGAGGATACGAGTGCATACGTCA
Organism: Salipiger bermudensis; assembly: GCA_964227855.1. Taxonomy (GTDB): domain Archaea; phylum Thermoplasmatota; class Poseidoniia; order Poseidoniales; family Poseidoniaceae; genus MGIIa-L2. The sequence continues at coordinate 12,512 of CAXQWT010000088.1, forward strand.
ACGGTGTGTTGTTTGGATTCGATCCCGATCGGCCCCTTGAAGACCAAGTGGAAGGTTGGAAATCCGCTGTTGAACCCGTGCCTGAACAGTTGGCCGAACTCGGTCTTGCAGGAAAGGCCTGGTTAAAGAAAGAACAACGCCAAATGGGAGGTGACCAATGATGCTAATGCCTCCATTCAATCTCCATCATCCGAGGACCATTGAGGAAGCTTGTGAACTGGCATCATCCTTCCTTGCAAAGGAAGAATCCTTTGACTGGGTCGCCGGTGGTACAGATCTCTTGCCAAATTACAAGTGGCACATCAACGTCAAAACTCACGTTATTTCTCTCGCAAACATCCCTGCCCTTGACACCATTTCAATGCATGAAATTGGAGCCATGGCTCGGTTGGGTGCATTGTCCACATCTGAAGAAGTTCATCCGCTGATCGCATCTGCTGCAAGCAAGGTAGCGTCCTCACTAATTCGCAACAATGCAACCTTGGGAGGAAACATCTGCCTCGATACACGCTGTTTTTGGTTTAATCAGAGCGAAGATTGGCGCCGTTCAATCGACTGGTGCCACAAGGAAGATTGTGGAACAGGATCGGATTGTCGGGTTATCCCAAATCAAAACACCCTTTGTGTAGCAACCTATCAAGGCGATCTTGCACCATCGCTCATTGTTCTTGAAGGTGTGATCCACATCATTGGCCCAAACGGCCAGCGTAGTCTTCCTGTTGAGGACTTCTTCCAACTCGATGGAATTACACGAAACGTACTTCAAGAAGGTGAGTTTGTCCTCAAAGTGACCTTCCCAGAAGGTGTTGAAAATCGGATTGGCTCCTACAAGAAACTCCGTGTTCGAGAGTCTTGGGATTTCCCAGAAGCGGGTCTGGCATCGTCTTGGATACCAGGCGATGAATCGACATTACGTATCGCCTCAACGGCATTAGAATCTATACCGCGTTCGCATCAGCTTGAAGTTGAATCACTTGGAGTCCGTTTTTCAGGTGAACACATCGCTCAACTCTCTGAAACCATCATGAAATCAATCAAACCTGTAAACAACACGGCACTTCCTCCACGATACCGTAAATCGATGGTCCGTGTGTTGGCGAAGCGAAGCCTTCGAGAAATTCTTGGTGATCGCGCATGAAACAAATCTCATGGATGTTGTTCACGCTCCTGATTGTTGCCATGCTTCCATCCGGTCATGGACAATTCCCAGCCAACAACGAATGGGAATTTGGATGGGATACTGAAGTTGAACCAAGTTACGATTTGGAATTGGATGGAGAAAAGTGGAGAATTGAAGACACATTGGTTTTCTTTGTCGACAACCCAAGAATTAACGATCTCACTCTATCCATTACGGTTGAATTTGACGACGATGTAGATTTTATTGAGACGACCTATGAGGAATCCATTACCGTTAGTTCACAATCAAACGAAACCTTCTCAATCGAATTGAGTACATCCGACGCGGAAAAAGTTCGCAGTCACACTCCAAGTGACAAGATTACAATTGTTGTGACTGCGGAAGAAAGCACGGCTACGCCGGGGGCATCTAAGGAAATCGATGCAAATCTCAACGTGCCCAGATATCACAAACTTATGCCAGAGGTTACGCTGGTGGCAAGTTCCGTTGACGCTGGGACATGGATTGAAGAAACGTTGATTCTACGGAATATGGGCAATAGCGTTGATGCTGCGAGTAAAATTGAAGCGAATATCCGTAGTTGTCCTCTCCTCGAAATTGAGGGCTTAGAGGAAGGTGAAGATACACAAATTCAACCCACCGATGTTAATGGTAACCCGCCTGCTGAAATTCAATTCCGTATTGCCCCTTCAACAGCCCACTCATCGAAGACTTGTGAGGTCACGTTGATCGTGACGTCTGAAGGAAACGGTTTGGAACGCAGTGTCTCGTTTACAATTGATGTTGATGAATCGGGCGGAAGTCAGGATTCGAGCTCTGGAGACACGGGTTCAAGTTCGTCTAATTCCGGGTCAAACTCGGACGGTTCTTCGGCCCTACCAACCTTGGGTTCACAAACAGTTATTATTTTGCTCGGAATTATCGCACTTCTACACCGAAATCGCCTCGATGTCTGCTGATTAGGGGCCGATTTAATCGTCTTGATGACATAAAAACCTCTCTAAACGTCAAGGGAGAATCATTATGTGTGTATCGTGATTGCGAAGAAAAGAACATACTGCGCTTGCCGCAAAATAAGGTGATATTATGGCTGAAACAGAGAAAACAAAACTCTCTGTTGAAAAGAAACTCATGGTTGGGCTGGTGGTTTCAATTCTGCTTTCTACTGTCCTCATTGTTCTGGCCTCTTCCTCCAAAGAGACCGTCTTTTCTCCTTACGTGCGGAATGCAGACGGCGATTATCAATATCAACAACTCTCCAAGATGCGCGACACCCTCGGAGAAAGTGAAGACGGGAAGTCTGGTGAAAAATATTCTATCTACAATACAATGTCTACGCCAATGCTCGTCAACGATTGGCAAGACCCGCACCGAACCATGTTGATCATCGCTGCACCTGAGAAGCCATTCGATGCAGCAGAGGCCAACGCTATCTATGAATTCGTCACTGAAAAAGGAGGCAAGGTCATACTTGCAGCGAACTCAACAAATGCGAAGAGGGTTGCCGAAGAGTTTGGCGTTCTCTACTTCGACGCACCCGTTGCTGACAAGAAGTGGTTTTACGAAGTCTCAGATGCGACCGGTAACCGAATGCCAATACAGCACACTCGCCTTTGGTCTGTAGCTTCGGTAAGCGAAGATTTGGAACTCATGGATGAGGCATCTCTCCGAACTCCTTGTACTGAAGCAGAGGTTTCAGCAGGTGACACAGACAACTGCCGCATGCCGGTCCTCTTCCATTCGCCTACAGCGATTCAAGTGCTCGATGTTGAGGATGACAATCGGGAAGTAAGCGTACTTGCTTCAGCAAGCGATCAGGCATTCGTTGCCCGATCAGGTTTCGACATTAACAACGTTGCAAACCCGAAGACTGGGAAAACAGATTTGATCGTACGAATCGATTATCCAAACATTGATGCTTACGATACAAAGTCTGATGGCGACAATGGAGAAGTTTCCGTTACCGGCAGCATCGTCTTTGTTTCCGATCATTCTGTGTTCGCAAACCACCTCTGGGATGCCGGAGATGCTGACTTAACAGGCAAGCAGCAATGTGGGTCGGATTTCTATCAAATAGCACCAGACCCCCACTCGTGCTGGGATACTGACCCTGAAGGTCTCCAATCCTCCCAAGGGGACACCGCCTGGCAAGGAAACCAACTCTACTTCCGTGCTTTGGTACGAGACATGATGGAATTTGACAACGATGAACTCTCTTTGCAGATTACACGAAACACCGATGAGTTCAACATCGTCTTCGATGAAAGCCGTCACGTATCGAGTGTTGCAACACAACCGTTCACTGAAGCCATTGGGGCCGTCGTTCTCTTGACCAGTGATGCTTACCTCAAGTGGTTGATTATTCTGAACCTCTTTGCACTTCTTGCCATTGCTATCATGGTCGTTCCTGAGAAGGAAAACTGGCGTCACGTCTTCGACCTTACGCGATTTAGAGAACGACCTACAAAGTTGGACACTTCGCTTTACCAAGTCCGGACGAGGGAAGCATTCCTGTCGAAAGTCCGGCAATTTAACGATCTCACGCGAGATGAATTTGCTCGCAAGACCCCTGCAGAAATCATGCAGATGGTTCGTGACCCACGCCTTGTTGAACT
>CAXQWT010000089.1:0-7268 GCA_964227855.1 Salipiger bermudensis
CGGATTGATTTCCCCAAACCATGAACGAGAGGGTGGACGGAACTACGCCGCCTGATCACAACAGATTACGACTATCCAAAGTGAAGACTACAGCGGCTGGAATACCTGCCGCTGTCTCTTCAATGAATCATGGAATACGAAAAATGGGTCTTGCCAAAACTGTGCGTACGCTCATGATGGTTAACCAAAAAGAGGGATTCGATTGCCCCGGGTGTGCGTGGCCTGATCCTGAACATCGAACATCATTCGAGTTTTGTGAAAATGGGGCCAAGGCTGTAGCAGACGAAGCCATGAAAGCAAGGGTAGATGCTGATTTTTTCAATAAATATTCTGTTAAGGATTTACTTCAACAATCAGATTATTGGCTCAACAAACAGGGCAGAATTGCACAGCCAATGATTCTTGAGGAGGGGGCTACGCATTACACAGCAATAGAATGGGACGCTGCATTACAACTTATCGCAACGTCCATCCTTTCAATGGATTCGCCCAAAAAAGGAGTTTACTATACTTCGGGGAGAACATCAAATGAGGCTGCTTTTCTCTATCAAGCTCTTGTACGGGCCTTGGGGACTAACAACCTGCCAGATTGTTCGAACATGTGCCACGAATCGAGTGGTAAAGCACTAACACAGACTATTGGAATAGGGAAAGGAACCGTCCATCTTGATGATTTCAATCACTCCGATTTGATTCTTGTTATCGGGCAAAACCCTGGTACGAATCGCCCACGTATGCTGACTGCATTACGTGATGCAAAGAAAAAAGGTGCCAAAATCATCAGCATCAATCCTTTGCCAGAAACTGGCTTGCAACGATTTAAACATCCTCAAGATTACATGAGCGGAGATTTCCATACCACTCAATTAGCAGACCTGCATGTTCCTGTCCGAATTGGAGGTGATGCTGCTTTACTCAAAGGTGTGATGAAGGAATTACTCTCAAACGGTTCACTTCATGAACAGTTCATTCAATCGAAAACCCAACATTTCGACGTATTCAAACAATCACTGTCTGAATTTTCGTGGGAGCAAATCGTCCAAGATTCAGGAATTGATCGCCAGACAATTCAAACAATAGCAGGGATGTGTGCAAATTCCAATGCCACGATTGCGTGTTGGGCAATGGGATTAACCCAACACAGAAATGGTGTTGCAGTCATCCAGGAAGTTGTCAATCTCCTTCTAATGGGAGGTCATATTTGTCGCCAAGGTGCAGGCGTTTGTCCAGTTCGGGGTCATTCAAATGTGCAAGGTGATCGAACTGTCGGCATTTGGGAGGCTCCGAGTGAGACATTCTTGTCGAAAATGGAAGAAGGTTTGAACTACAAAATGCCGAGGGAACATGGCTATGATGTAGTCCATTCGATTCACGCAATGGAACAAGGCGAGGTGGATGTCTTTGTTTGTATGGGAGGAAACTTTCTTTCAGCCACACCTGATACGCGACGGACCGCTGTTGGCCTGCAAAATGTAGGGTTGACTGTCCAGATTTCTACAAAACTCAACAGAAGTCATCTGATTACTGGCAAAAGAGCGCTTATTTTACCGGTTCTTGGACGAACTGAAGTCGATTTACAATCATCTGGTGTACAATTTGTTACTGTTGAAAATTCCATGGGTGTGGTTCACCGTTCAGAGGGAAACATGAAGCCAGTGTCCAAGAACTTGCTGAGCGAACCATCTCTAATTGCCAAACTGGGATTACTCCTATGCCCTGATGCGTTGCCATGGGAGTCCCTCATGGACAACTATGATTCTATTCGTGACTTGATGGCATCTTCATTAAATGGATTTGAAGACTACAACAAGCGAGTTCGTGAAACCAACGGATTCCTTCTTCCTAATCCTCCTAGGGACCGCTGTGAATTCAATACTGCCACTGGAAAAGCATCCTTTACAGTTCATGGTCTGCCCAACATGTCCTTGCCTGATGATCGATTTGTGTTAATGACCATTCGAAGTCATGATCAATACAATACGACAATCTATGGTTTGCACGATCGATACAGAGGAGTTCATGGAAACCGACGCGTCTTGTTCATGAATGCACTCGATATGTCGGAATTTAGATTGAAAACAAAAGATGTAGTCGATTTAACGAGTCATTTTGATGGCGTTGAACGTCATTCCAAACATTGGCTTGTAATCCCATATGAAATTCCAAGAAGAAACCTAGCAGCCTATTTTCCTGAAGCCAATGAACTCGTTCCACTTGAATCGACAGCCGACATCTCCAACACACCTACTTCAAAATGGATCGAGGTATCTCTTTCCACCTCAGTAGATACTTCTGAAGAGGAATAAGTGTCATCATGGGAGAAAATGGCTATGTCCGTCTTGTTCGCGAGAACAAAACCTACAGAAAATTCTGGTTAGCTGCATTCATCTCCATGTTTGGAGAATGGTTCAATACAATCGCACTTTTTCTGATTATCTTAGAATACACGGATTCAGAATTACTGCTCGGACTACTCATGGCAGTTCGGATGGGTTGCTTCGCACTTATGCAACCATTTTTTGGTCTGCTTGCAGATCGGGTCAACCGTAAACAACTGATGATTATCACGAATGTTTTGCAAATATTTCTTGCATTAGCTTTCATTGCTGTAGATGGCCCAGAAGATATGTGGTGGATGTTCCTCTGTTCTGGCATTATGATGGCGCTTCATGGTTTGTACGTCACTGCTGAACGTGCAGCTCTGCCAAACATTGTCAAGAAAGAAGATCTAACCACAGCGAATGCATTGGACAGCGCAACGTGGTCAACTGCTCTTTGCTTAGGAGCATTCGCTGGTGGACTCGTTGTCTCAGAGTATGGAGTTACTGTAGCATTCATCATTGATTCCTTAACCTTCCTTGTAGGAACCCTTCTCCTACTTCCATTAACGGTGCCACAAACGTACGACAAAGCATCTTCAGGCTCACTAATATCTTCTGCACTCAAGGACATCTGGATTGGGCAAAAACGTATTCAGTCCGATCCACGTTTGTTCCGTATTATCTTCGCTAAAACATCATGGAACATAGCAGGAGGAGGTTTGGCGGGAGTGTTCCTCGTTCTCGCTGGAAATGATATAGAATTTGTAGGGGCTGCACTAGGGTTTGGAATTTTCTTCTTTGCTCGTGGTGTAGGGACGGGAATAGGGCCTATATTGGCCCGTAAATTTTTCAAGAATTCAGACAAATGGCCTAGACTCATTGGTCTGTTGATTGTCGTTAGTGGCATGTTCTATTTGTTGGTAGGACTAAGTCTCCAAGGACCTTTGATTCTCACCCTCTTATTGGTCACATTAGCACATACTGCTAGCGGAGGAAATTGGGTGCTCTCAACAGTTCTTACCCAACAATGGGTTGAGGATGAAATGCGCGGGCGTGTCTTTTCTACGGACATGTTGCTCTTGTCAATTGGGCAAGTCATATCAACGATTTCTGCAGGGTACCTTGTCGAACAAGGTTATGTCAATCTTCAACAAGGCATCTTATCCTATGCATGTTTAATGATTCTGAGCGGTTGTATCTTCACCATATGGAATCCTAAGAGCACAACTCATGCTCACAAACAGGTGGAGTAAAGTACAGTCGCTCATCTGAATTCGGATCGATGGTGTCCAGTTGGAGAGTTGATGAATCTCCTTCTTGAATGGTAACAATGGACGATGTGCTTGCAGGCAAATAATCCTCACCAGTTGATGCAAGTGAAAGTCGAATCGTATGCCCTTCCTCTATCAAGGCATCCAGTGGCATAAACTCCATTTTTGCGCTGATTGTTTCAATGAGAGGTACCCATGTTTGGATATCATCTCCTCCCGCATGGTAGCGAAGATCCATGATAGCGTGACCGACATGTATACACGAGCCCTCATAGCAATCTTCGAGAAGTGCATAGATTTGTCCACCTACACTTGCTGTTGTCACATCAACATGCAATCTAGGTGTGCCAGCTACTCGAAGCGTTTCGGTGAGTGGCTCAGTCTCCCAAACAGGTCCTGATGAGGCATCAGGAAGAATGGTCAATGACCCCCCAATGTTCGATAATTCACTGCCCAAACTCGCCACCCATTCTACCGTATCGGCAGGGGGATACCTCGATTCTATTCTCCAGTCGCCATAATTATCCTGAACTTCAATCCATTGACCTGGTTGTGGACCGCGCTCTTGTAGATAGTATTCGAACCATTCAAGCAAATCTTGCATCCAATCGAATCGAATCATTTCAGGAAAAGCCTCTCCACCTCTTCCACCTAAATCACTACGTTCAAACAACTGTTCTGGACGATCTGGATAATCGTGATCCCATTGTCCAAACAATCCTTTTGCTTCAATACCAGCATCAATCAACGCATTCATTGTTGGGACAGCCATATGTGGGTCAACGTTCCAATCATGCATTCCCTGAATCAAATAGACAGACCCTTGATAATTCTCGAGTACTCTATCAAGGAAGTATCTCTCAGCCCAATAATCTCCGAAGACTTCTGAACCCAGTAAATATGCTGACGTGCCTGTACCTGGTCCGATGAGGTAATCGGGGCAAATGTTCTGATAGTCCTCTTCATCTCCATCAATGCCATATGAACCATAAACACCATTGTGCATGATTGGCGCCCGAGCTTCTGCACTTCCGTTGCGCCACATCAGTTCCTTAACTCCAATTAGCCCTGATATGGGCACGATTGTTTTGAGGTAATCGTGTTCGTCTCCAAACATGGCTGCTTGCCAAGGTGTTGATCCATCGTACGACTTACCAATTAATCCAATGTTTCCGTTACTCCAATTTTGCTCAGCAAGCCAACGAACTGCCGCATCATTACCCAATTGCTCAGCGGTCCCCATCAAATCCATGCAGTGATTCGACCGTCCAGTGCCCGATACTGAAATTTGTGCAAATGCATAGCCATGAGGGAGTATTTGGTCGATTATCATTGTACCAAGCCATGAACCAGGAACTTCTATTGTAGGAGTTTGCACGGAAGGTTCTTGGAAATAGGGTCCAATTTCAGCAATGACTGGTACTTTAACGCCTTCCTCGACATTTGGCCTCCATACTGCAAGACTGATCAATCCATTCGGAGCGGCTCCCCCTTCCTCAAGGGGCAATTCATATTCAACAAAGTGGTGCGTTGAGTTCCATTCATTCGCAGTTTCAAGAATTTGGTACGTCCCTACATCGAGAACATAACCATGTGCATCGTCGGTTTTGTAGTCCATCATATACCGTTCCCACACAGGTACATTTTGACCAATGGAATCACTTTGCTGTTCAACGATAGAAGAAACTGAATTGCCAAATGTTGCTGATAGAAAGAGGAAAACGATACAAACGGCTATTGTGGCACTAAGAACGGCGTTAAAAGATCTTGACATATCTTTTTCGACATCCAATAAGATGGCGTCGACGTCCATTTCCTTCGTCATGGTTGACTCATACGATGCCTCTTCTTCAATCCGTCGCAATGATGACCAATGAATAATCCTCAAGTCCTTTGGTCTTCTGGATTGATTCGAGGGGGGTCTTGGATGTCTGTGGAAATGTATCGCGGAATTCCAGAAGAACTACCTCCACATCCTGGACTTGATGTCAATGTCGATCATGCTCCAATTCGAAAACAGACGCTTTCGTCATCTGAAGAACGATTAGCATTACAGAACGCTCTACGATATTTTGATTCAAAGCATCACTCAGTTCTTGCAAAGGAATTTCTCAATGAGTTGAGAACGTATGGTAGAATCTACATGCATCGGTTCCGGCCAGTAAACAACATCCAGGCACGACCGATTCAAGAATATCCTGCACAATCTATTCAAGCGGCTGGAATTATGCTCATGATTGAAAACAACCTCGATTCGCGAGTTGCCCAATTTCCTAGTGAGCTCATCACCTATGGAGGGAATGGCGCAGTGTTTCAGAATTGGGCGCAGTATCATTTGGTGATGAAATACCTCTCGAACATGTCCGAGGAACAAACACTGGTGATGTATTCAGGGCACCCTCTGGGCCTTTTCCCATCACACAAAGAGGCTCCTCGCGTTGTTGTTACAAATGGAATGATGATTCCAAATTATTCAACCACATATGATTACGAACGTCTCAATGCAATGGGGGTCACTCAATATGGTCAGATGACCGCTGGTTCCTATATGTATATTGGACCACAAGGTATCGTCCATGGAACGACGATTACACTCATGAATGCTGCAAGAATGAAATTTGGCATATCCTCTGAAAACGATCTAGGTGGATTGTGCTTTGTAACATCTGGTTTAGGCGGAATGTCTGGAGCGCAAGCAAAAGCCGCAGTCATTGCAGGAGCGGCTTGTATCGTTGCTGAATCTAACCCCCACGCAGCCGAAAAACGGCACAATCAAGGATGGGTTGAGCACCTCTCCTACGATGTTGATGAAGCAATCGACAAAATGGTTAACGCATCTGAACAAAAGATTGGTACATCCATTGGATTCGTTGGAAACATTGTTGACCTGTGGGAGAGAATCGTTGAACGCGACGTATTCATCCACCTTGGCAGTGATCAAACTTCATTGCATAATCCATTTCAGGGTGGTTACTTTCCAGCAGGAATTTCCTTCGATGAAGCCCAAAATCTGATGCATGAGCAACCAGAATTGTTTAAACAAAAGGTACAAGATTCACTTCGAAGACACGTTTCAGCTGTAAACAAACTCGTCGAAGATGGCATGTTCTTTTGGGATTATGGTAATGCATTCCTTCTAGAGTCTGGTCGCGCTGGAGCCGATATATTCAACCAAGATGGTACTTACAAGTACCCCTCGTATGTTGAAGACATTATGGGTCCACTCTGTTTTGACCGTGGTTTCGGCAAATCTGTAGAGAAGGATTTAAAAAGCTCAACGGGGATACTTAATTTAAATACGTGTAAAGACTTTGAACAAATTGCATCTTATGTAGGAAGTCTAAATATAAAACATTCATCTCCTCAAGGGATAAATACTGATGATGTACTTTTAGGTTCAACTTTTATAATAGGTGGTCAAATAAAAGGACAAAAACCAGAGCTTTATCTTATATATCCTCAAGGAAACTATATAAGACCAGCAGATAGTAAACCTTATCTTGTAATTGGTGAAGTTAAGTATGGCAAACCAATACTTGATAGAGTTATTAAACCAGATGTATCAATTGGTGATGCATCAAGGTGTGCACTAATTTCTATGGACTCTACTTTAAAAAGTGACTTAACCGTAGGTCCACCAATTGATTTTGCAATTTATAAAAAAGACGAAAATAAA
>CAXQWT010000090.1:0-25894 GCA_964227855.1 Salipiger bermudensis
GAGCATGGTTTCCCATCATTCCTGCTAAGTCGTAACCACCGGCTTTTCCTACCCATGATTCAGACCTGATTAATTCAACCAAAACATCATCGGAAAAGTCTTCAATTTCGACGAGGGCATGTTCAACACTTGTTTGCCATTTACCGGCTGCATGCACCATCGTAGCAGACCATACACGATGACGACGGCCGCGTAAGCGTAGAAGCATTGCAATCGCTTGCTCCTTCGAGTTTGGTTTTCCCAATGCATCATGGTCATCATCTGGATCTTCCACGAGTGTATCAGCGACAACAACAACGTCATATCTTTCATTTTTTGATACAGCTTTTGCTTTTCGAGAGACGACTTTTCTAACCTGTTCAGAAATAGGTTGCCGAGAAACGGATTCATCAACGCCTTGGAGAGCAACTTGTTCAACATCTGAGAAATGCTCACGAAGAATTGCACCTCGACGTTCCGAAGCAGATGCGAGTAGGATGCGCATAGAACCTACGTGTTGTACAAACCACATCAGATTTTGCAAACAAATCGGGGGTGACTTTCAAGTGTTGAATGGTTTTGCTTAAAGCGAGGCGGAACTATGGACATTATGGAACGAATTCCCACACACGTTGAAGGACTCGACGAGAACATGCAGGGTGGCATTCCTAAGGGCCACATCTGCATCGTCGCAGGCGCATCCGGTGCGATGAAATCCAGTGTGACATTTTCAATGCTCTACAACGCAGTATTGTACGGAGAAACAAGCGGAATCTATGTAACACTCGAGCAGGGAAAGGAATCCTTACGAGCACACATGTCAAACATGGGAATGAACGTTGATGATCCTCGCGTCCGCAATCGAATTGCAATCATCGACCTGTCAGATTTGCGCGTTCAATTAGATGAACAGGGGATGAGTAAGCGCGTTGACTGGATGGGGCAACTGATCAAGCAACTCACCAATTACAGAAAATCGATTGGATTCGAACTCTTGGTCTTTGACTCATTAGGTGCATTCTTCACATTAACGAAAATGGAAAATCCGCGAGATGAGATTTTCCGGCTCTTTGAAGCAGTACGCCGTCTGGAACTGACCTCGTTTTTCATCTGCGAAATGACCGGTGAAAACCATAAGCAGTTTGGAGAATATGGTGTTGAGGACTACCTGTCAGATGGTGTGATTCATCTTGTGATGGACCGCAAGGAAGATGATGTTCAGCGAAAACTTGGGATCATCAAGATGCGACACACACGACACGCACTGGGCTACAAACCCTTCAATTGGAAGCAAGAAGAACAACGATTCACGGTTCTTTGATTATTCCACAGTTACAGATTTTGCCAGATTGCGAGGACGATCAACATCGTTACCGAGTGTCAATGCAGCTTGATAAGCAATGAGTTGTGTTGGTAACACTGTAAGGAGTGGCGTCAACATTGGAATCGTTGATGGAATTGCTATGCTTACATCACCAATTTCAGAAATAGGATCGCCTTCTTCGTGAATGAGGATGATCTTCGCACCGCGTGCTTTGCATTCATGAATTGCATTCAATGTGCGCTCCTGTACACCGTCGTTCGGAGCGATGACAACGACAGGAGAATTCTCTTCAATCAATGCAATCGGTCCATGCTTCATCTCACCCGCAGGATAGGCCAAACAAGGGATATATGCAATTTCCATCAGTTTAAGAGCACCTTCAGATGCAACAGGAGATGAGATTCCTCTTCCCAAAAACAGTACGCTTTTTGCTTTCATAACCAATTCAACGGCATCATTGATAGGACCTGGATTATCGAGATAAGTTCGTATTTTTTCAGGGAGCGTGCGCATTTCACGTGCAATGGACTTGCCCTTTGTTTTTGAGAGATGGCGGCTACGACCAAGTTGTAATGCAAACAACGTAAGTGCGCCGACCATGTTCGTAAATGCCTTCGTAGAAGCAACGGATTGTTCAGGCCCTGAATGAATGTAGACTCCTTTTCCGCATTGTCGTGCAATGGTTGAACCAACGACATTGACAACACCGTACACATCTGCTCCTTTTCGTTGGATTTCCTTTACGGCAGAAAGTGTATCAGCGGTTTCCCCAGACTGAGATATTGCAAGATGAATTGCCTTTGGGTTGATAACCGGGTCGTTTGCGTTGAATTCGCTCGCTACGTGAGAAACTGCAGGGATGCGAGCCCACTGTTCGATGAGAATCTGACCGATTTGAGCAGCATGCAATGCAGTTCCACAACCGATGAGGCGAACATGAGGTAATTGTGCAAGTTCTTGAGGCCTGATCTGTAATCCTCCCAAGACAGAACTGCCTTCTGCATGTCGTAATCTACCTGAGATACAATGTTGCAAGGATTGCGATTGTTCATGGATTTCTTTTAACATGAAATGTGGGTAGTCACCGAGTTCACTCTCACCCCATTCCTCTTCTAAATGGAGTAGATGCGATTCCACTTCTTGTCCGTCGGTCTGCATGACTTGGAAATCCTGTAAACTTACTTTTGCAATTTGTCCGTCCTCAAGTGCGACCAATTGGTCGGTATGCTCTCGAATCGCGTGAGGGTCGCTTGAAATGAACATCTCCTTCTTCCCTCGTCCAATGATGAGTGGAGACCCATTTCGGGCGCAGAGAACATAATCGTAATCTTTGAACAAAACACAAAGACCCCAGGTTCCTCTAGCAATGGAAAGGACATTCTGAAGTGCTTCAAGCGGTTCTTTTCCTTGTTCAAGTGACATTGCGATAAAGTGACAAAAAATTTCAGAATCTGTCTGAGAGTTCAGTCGTAGACCTAATTTTACGAGCCGCTTTCTTAGCATGTCCGAATTTTGAAGAATCCCATTGTGGACAATTGCAACTTTACCATCGTAACTGATGTGAGGATGAGCATTCTCTTTTGTAACTCCTCCATGAGTAGCCCACCGAGTGTGAGCAATCCCCATAGAACCTTCAAGAGTCGGTAGGGATGAAGCCATTTCGGATATTTTTCCGATGTCCTTGTATGACTGTAACTGCCCGTTTCTGACAACAACTCCACTTGAGTCATAGCCGCGATACTCGAGGCGTAACAACCCCTTCACGAGCAACTCTGAAGCATTCCTGTGACCAATATATCCAAAAATTCCGCACATAATGTCACCTCAAAGATTGAATTGTTCCGAACAAATTGGGCAAACCACTCGAGCACGCATCAGATCGGTCACAGGGAAGTTTGCATTGCATGAAGGGCAATTCGCTTGGCGTCGAAGAGGTGGTAAATCAGCTAATGGCGGCAGAGCAGTTGGGTCCAGTTCTGCTATGGGTAAGTGTGGCAGTATCTCTGCATCTGGAATTGCAGGAAGTGGCATTGGATTTGGAAGCGGAGGAAGGCCTTTCGATACAATCTCTGCAATTTCACGTTCTTGTTTACGCTTCATGCGACGATTTAGGCGAGCGCTTCCCTCACCTGCAATGCTTTTTGCCTCAAGTTCGTCTGCAAGTGTTGGCTCTTCCATCTCAATCTGGACAGGGGCACTTACCGGAACAGTTGCAACCAATTCTTCCGCTTCTTCGTCTTCTTCGACCTGAACAAGAATGGCAATCTCGTCTTCCTCTACAACCAACGCATCCATTGACGGGTCTTCCTTTCTGCTCGAACGTAGAGAAACAACAACAAGAACGAAGATAATGAAGAGGATAGAAACCATACCTAAGAAGATTCGAACTTTCATTTCATCCGACCCCGGCAGAGGCTCTAGCAACTGCTCAAGCAAAGATTGTGGTTCTTCGGGTTCTTGTTCAGGATCGAGGAGGAATTTTTGCATCGAAAATCGTCCTGTTTCAGAAACGAGGAACAAAATTCCATCCTGGGAGTTCATGCTGTATCCAAGGACATCATTCTCTGAAACGATGTTTCCAAGACCAATGACTGATTGTTCATCTACAACTGTCAAAAGACCATAGCGAGCAACTTCCCCACGAATCGTAATTTCATTGTAAACGACTTCAATCATGTCGCCCCTCGGATTGTAGATGAGGATGGATGCACCCGGTGCATGGACGCGTTCGAACTCTTCATCCCAGTCACCTTCTGTCGCAATGGTTACCACCTCTGCGTTTTCACCAGAGCCTTCAATCCAAGAGGCAAAGATGGTCTCATCACCATCGATGCGGACGATTGCAAGTTGTGCAGATGATGCGTAATCGCCAATTGAAGATTGATAGGTCCAAGAAGAAGCAATGAGGTCGCCCCTTGTGTACATGAGTCCACTTCGCTTGATTCCAGTTACATCATCTCGTTCTTGTTGGAAAAGAATGTGCAACGTCTCGTCATCAAGCATGGTGGACAACTTGTCACCATCATCTGGGTGAATGTTCACGTCAGCAATGTGAATCTTTGGTTCACTCCAGCTCAATCCTTCATCAGGGTTTGAGGAATAAAGACTGAAGATCGAGGTGATATCACTCCATGAGCCCCCTGTTGAAATGTTCCGATAGTAACCAGAGAGGACCAATGTCCCGTCGTCTTCAGCAAGGTCGAGACCCCAATACTTTCCTTCCGAAAGTTTCAGTGGAACCAGATGCTTGTGAATTGGTAGCATTTGTCCAGTGGAAGAAAACGAGGTCATGGCAATGTTGGTCATGAAATAACCCTGCTCGGTTTGTTCACGACTTGTCCAAGCAGCATGAATCAATCCATCTTCTCGTTGATAGACATCGAGTTCTCCTTCCCAATTGTCATCTACGAGTGTGTCCGTTAAGAGTAAGAGGTCGTCACTCAGTGATCGAACATGCAACTCTTCGTCAATCGAAGTAAACACAAGCGTGGACGATTCTATTCCAACGAATGCAACTGGGTACTCCCCGTTTGAAAGTGAGAGGGTTGTGGAACCAGCTACGGATGAGACATCGCTGATAACGACGCTGAACGTATTCTGGCTAAATTCGCTTTCAACACCATCACCGGTAAGGGTTGCCCTATACAATACAGCGCCGAGTTCGCTTGCTTGATGCCTGAAATCGACCGTTGTGTACCCCGACTCGATGGTCGCACCGGGTACGAAGCCAATTCGCTCTTCATCAACGAGCTGCCACCCAGCATTGGGCACCCAGTGCTCCAAGGCTAAATCGAGGGAGAATGCTTCGGATTTTCCGAGGTTATCAATTCGAATCTTTATGCTGTAATCTTGATCGACAAGAGGAACCACAGGTAATGTCGTCACGGAACCCGGAAGATACCTGAGAACAGGTTGCTCAGGTCGCTCAAGAATTTCGTAGTCAAAGATGTGCACGTTGTCGGACGTGTCGAGATCGCCTTGGGCATTGTTCGGATCGAGTTCAATCTTCACTTCGTGAAGACCAGCGATAGTAGCAGACCAAAACAGCGTCACCTGGACTGATTCTCCTTTAGGAAGTTCAGGAATCAGTCCTTGAGAGGGATACACTTCGGATTCATCCCCAGGGGCAACAAGTCGAACGAAGATGTCCGTTGCATCAGCATCACCCGCGTTGTAGACTTCGAAATTCATTTCCAACAGACTACCCTGATAGGCATTTTCTGCAGGCATACCCCTATTGAGGACGTCAAGATCACCGATAAATCGCAACGAAGGGGCAGGGTCGACGTTATCGATCGTGTAACTTCGAGATGCACTTTGAGAAATCTTGCCCGACTTGTTGACCATACGAACAGATAATTCGCGATACCCATCCTCGATTTCGGTTGTGTCCCAATCAAATGACCACGATGATTCGCCATCAGCCCCTGGGTTACTATTGCTTTGAATCGAACTACCAAACACCCAATCTCCATCATCGATACGATACTCGATTCTGTCGTGCTCGACTCCCTCTACTTCACCTTTCACTTCAACGGTACCTGTCAGAGGATTACGAGCAATTGGGGTATCGATCAGAATGCTTTCTCTGGAGACCTTGAATTTCCGGAAGGCGATGTTTGAGACATTGCCCTCATCATCGGAAGCTTTAGCATGCAAGAGTAGAAATTTCTCAGATGAGGAGTAATCGACCCACTCATCTTTGATCTCAACGTCCAAGTACCAGTTTTCCATTGTCCCATTGGCTTCAGTCCAATCCATGAGCAACTTGGGACCACGGTTTGAGAAATGTTGTTCGATGTACAACTCAACACGTTGGTAATCGATTTCGGTCATGTTGACCTCCCCGGAAATTCGCGAGTACGTATCACTAAGCAACCATGTGCCGTTGGCTGGATAACTTACATTGACATCGCTCTTGGATTCTTTGACGACAAAACCATTGTCGCAGGCCCCTCCTGTAATGGAATTAACAGCACATGCAGCATCGATAATTCCAAAGCCATATTTTTCATTCCAACGTTCTGAGAGGGATTCATCGTAAGGCTCCCCTCGTTGTTCGGAACTGTTTCGAAGGATATCTTTGACTTCTTGAGGTGTAAGTGAGGGATCTGCTTCGAGCATAAGGGCAACGACGCCAGAAGCGATCGGTGTTGCCATACTGGTCCCAGATTTCGAGTCGTATTGGTCGTCAGCGAGTCCGGCATCGCCAGGAATCGGAAGAGAGGTTCCATACGTCGCAGAAATAATGTTGTGGCCGTAGGAAGTGATGTCTGGCTTGAGTTCATCCCATTCATCATCGTCTCCGTCGCTTAGGCGCGGACCCCAATTGGAAAAGTCCGAGTGAACATCATCATCCCGTAGTATTGTGTTATTGTCATCCACAGAACCGACCGTAATTGCACCATCCGCACTACCGGGAGATGGAACTCGGTTACTACCGTCGTTTCCAATGGCAACGACGCAAATGATTCCAGCTTCTGTTGCTTGATTGATGAGAGATGCTTCTGCGCTCGTGCCGTTGTCTCCTTGATCGCCCGGGTTCAAGGGAGTACCAACTGAACCGTACGACATTGAAGCGATTTGGATGCCTTTGTATGTTGAATTGATGCCCCAATCCGTGTCCTTGTTGTTGATCATCCATTGAATACCTGCAAGGCTGGCTTGCGAGTTGGTTCCTCCACCGTCGGTCAAGACTTTGATGTCGACCAATGCAGCACCAGGTGCAGTTCCTCTATGGTTGCGAGATGCATCACCTGTTCCAAGAGCAGACCCCGCTACGTGTGTACCGTGCCCGTTTCCGTCATCAGGGTCTGTGGCGCCATCGGGATTCGGATTGGGAGAGGTAGCATCAAAACCAGCAACCCACTTCTGGTCGTTGTATGACGAAGCATCAGCATCGGGTTCATCATCGATGTCGTCAAAATCATTGAGAGAGCGATGTTCGTTGTCAACACCAGTATCCATAACTGCAATCACGACCCCGTTTCCGTAGTAACCAAGTTCATTTGCAGTATTTCCGTATTCAAGAGACGGCCGTGCCAGTGCTGCTTTGGAGGCTATGTTGTTTACTGGAGCCATAACATTCTGCATCTCAATTACGACAACGCCATCGAGGTGATAAATATCCATCAAAGCCGATACTGGTACCTTGTCGACAACAATGCTGTCAATACTTTCCAACACTTCGAACCATGCTCCATTTTCGGCAGTAATCCAGCCATGCTCTACGAGTGTTTTCGTCAGAGAATCGATTTCGGGTTCGGTAGGGTGCCATGCATAATCCACGACAATAGCAACGGTTTTTCGGCCATCAGGCCCAAGAATAGCAGTCGGTGAAACGGATTCCATCCCATCGAGAACACGCTGGAGACGGTCATCCATGCCATTCCAGTCCAGGTCAGGCCCGTAGGCCTGCCACCAACCGTACTCGAGGGCAGCTTCTCGTCCTTGGCGATCGTACATGCGCAGTGGGCGATCACAGATTTGTTCTCCACACATCAACGGAGGCAACCCCTCAACAAGGATTGGCGGTGCATGGGTTGGTTCTTCGACCTCTGGCAGCGTTTCAACCGCCTGAATTTGCGACGCAACTGGCAACAATAGCATAAGCAAAACCAAGAACATTGCCTGCCTTGGGTTCGAGTATGTTGACCATCCGCTCATAATCGCCATCCCTCACCACAAATCGATATATTTTGATGGTATCGGCCCAACGTGTGTTTTTATTGCTTGATTAGGGATGTTTCGGCCAAGACAGATGTTTCGGTTCTTTTGAACACTGGAGTTGAGGTCCAGTCCGGCGTTCAACCATTCCCAATGAAGAGAGACAGACTGGACAGTCTCCAGTTTCAGCAATGTGCTCCATCCATGCGATTCGCGTCTCGGCTTCATCTCCCGCTTCCTTCAATTTTCTCAAGGGCTCCCGGAGATTCTTCGGCACCTCAAGACCCAATTCAGTCCATGGATCTTGCAAATTAGATACATCGACCATTGAAGATTTCATTTGGTCAAATCCTGCCCGAGAATGTCCAAACCCTTTCGGCCCACCGTCAACCACACCCATCGGATAAGGCCCTCCTCTTGCGACCAATGGAAGCAGAGCATATGCCAAAACAAATCCACCTATGTGCGCCATGTGCGCCACAGTAGAATAGCCCCCTAAACCAACCGTATTGAAGGCTCGAATCAACTCGAATCCAAAATAGAAAAGTGCAATGATGGTAACTGGCCATGGCCGAATAAGGATGAGAGGGAAAGGGATTTCATCCCTAGGCCATCCAGAAAGATATGCTCCTAGAAGACCATATGCAGCTCCTGAAGCACCCCATGAAGGAGTGCCTGAACCGCTGTTGAAGAATACCCAAGCAATCGAGCCACCAAGAAGGCCTGCAACATAGATGATTGTGAACCGCTTTGTTCCTAATCTCTGCTCAAGTGGAATCCCAACCAAGGCGATGACCAGAACATTTCCCAGCACATGTGTTACGTCACTCATACTGTGGAGAAAGCCAGCAGTGAACATCGTTGGATAATAAAGAAAAGAATCCAATCGATTAGGAATCAGCCAGAAGTCAAACCAGACAAATTTCAATTCAAAGCCGTATGAGGCAAGTACAACAAAGGTGTACTGAACGATGTATCCTAAAAGCAAGCCAACTGAGATTCCTAGAGCAATCGGGGTTTTGTTGCGAAAAGAGTAGGCAATCGGAGAGACAACTGCCAACATCCACAAGATCAGAATGACCCATTCTGAGGCACCAAATGTTGTCAGGTACAACTGCCCCATGACACCTCCAGCATTTGGTCAACTATGGGTCTTGTCATGACGTAGCATTCATTCATGTGTGGGTTTTGGGCAGGATATGAGCGAACCGCTGTTGTCCCTTAACGGCGTTTCTGTCCGACGAGGTTCATCGTTCGTTTTCAAGGACCTTAACATTGAGTTGACAAAGGGGCAACTCGTGCTTTTGAGCGACAAGAACGGTGCGGGAAAATCGACTATTCTAGAGGCTGCTGCAGGACTCTTACCCCTCGAGGCGGGAGAAATTCTTCATCACGGAGAGGTTGTTCTCGACGCCTCAGGACGATCGAATCGTCCCAAAACGGCTTTTGCTTTGACGCTGCAATCCGACGGTTGTGTTGGAAGTCAACGCGTAGAAGAACACATTTTCAACGCTCTCGATTTATCAGGTGGGCGAATCGAAATCGATTCATGGTTAGAGCGTTACAACCTCGCTCACCGCAGACACGACCTCATCGCACATCTGTCCGGAGGGCAGCGACGGAAGGTGGCGATGCTGGCCGGAATCCTTCCAGGATTCGTTGGTTCACAACCAAGAATCCTGCTTTTAGATGAACCAGCTGCAGGTCTTGATTCAGCATCGCGTTCCATGCTCGTCGAAGATTTGCATGAACTTCGACAACGAGGAAATTCGATTCTTCTTGCTAGCCATCATTCCGATTTCTCTGCATGTGCAACGCATGTTTTTTCTGAACATGAAATGAAGACCAATGAAACGATGTCCAATAGCACACTCAACCAACGAGACATTAAGCCGGAGGGGCATCGCAGCAAGTGCTCATTCAGAACTGGCCTCTTGCTCAATCAACGTACGCTTTCAACTCTCGCTAGCAACGGAATTGCTGGATTCCTTACGTTGGGAATCTTGCTTGCATTGGTTGATACTTCAGCCATTGACTCCTCATTCATACAAGCCTCAGGATTGTTCCTAAGTGCGGCGTTCGCCGCAGGTCTTGTTGGCGACAACATGGTTGCAATGTTGCATGAACATAGGGCATTGGACTGGTGGAAATCGCATCGTCAAGGAATTCCAAATTCCTACCTCCATGCACTTCTCTTAGGATCAGGTCTGACCGCCTTAACCCAGCTGGGATTCGATGCCAACGTATCGTGGATTCTGGTCGGAATTGGAGGAATGTTGACTCTTGGAACGATGGCGATTGTTCGTTCGATCGATTTGGCCACCTCTCGGCTAGCACGACCAAGGGCCGCCTTTACTCGAATTCTCACGCCAATTCTCATCCTCCCATTTGCACTTCTCGTTCAATGGATTACCGATTCGAACCTGTTGTAAATGCAATTATTGAAAGCAAAAGGTTTGGTGGAACACACATGACCAAACGATTGGCGGAAACGGTTCTTCTGCTTGGCTTCGTGGGAATTGGAGTCACTCTTGGTCTTGCTTTTCTTAAGGCACCAAGCGTTTCAATCAATGCTTTTGAGTCGCCGGAAGCTCAGCGTATATTCTACTGGCACGTTCCCGCCGCATGGGCTGCATTCATCGCTTTTGGATTCCTTTTCGCAGGATCAGCGCTATGGTTTTTCAAGCGGTCCAACCTTGGTTGGAGAATGCATGTTGCAGGGGCTGAAGCAGGACTTGCCACTGGCTTAATGACAGTCTGGAGTGGAATGGTTTGGGGTTCAGCAGAGTGGGGCGTTCCATGGGACTGGACCGATGTTCGCCTGAATACATTCGGCTTGCTGACATTCCTGGCACTGTTCTTGGTTCTTGGAAGGCAATCGCAGCCGGACGGTGTCGAAACAAGAGATACCTTCTCCACTTTCGGGTTGTTTGGGTTTGTTCTCGTTCCGGTCACATATGTTGCAACACGACTCTGGCAAATTCGACACCCTGGGCCCGTGATTGGTGGAGGAGACAGTGGAAGTTTGAATGGTGAAATGGCCCTTATTCTCCTCCTTGGTGCGATTTCCTTCACAGTGTTCATCATCGGACATATCCTCATGAGTATGCGCATCACATCACTTGAGCAACGATTGGAAAGTATTCAAGAATCAATGGATAAGGTGTAAACATGGCGGAGGGAATGACGTATCTGGCTGTTGCTTATCTCGGCATGCTCATCGCCATCGGCATTTGGACATGGACCGTCTTTTCGAGAAGTAACGACCTTGAGCAACGAATCCAAGCTGTAGAACGTAGTATTGAGACGACTGAACGCGAACAGGAGTGAGTTCAATGGGTCAGGGACTTGGTGGGGAATTTTGTCTGGTGTGTGGCAGCGAGCCACCGCTCTTCACCGATCGCATGTGCGAGCCTTGTACCCGCAAACGAACCAAACTCGCAGTTGTTCCAGAAAACACGAACTTTACGCAGTGTGCACGTTGCGGACTTATCGATATCCAAGGACGATGGGTAAACATCCCAGAAGATACCTTATGGGACGAACTCATTCAACGAAATGTCTCCTTCCATCAACGGTCCGAAGATATCGGATTAGGATTTGAACCACGAACTGTATCGGACCGACATACGTTGCTCCACATACAAATAGAAGGCGTGATTGACGAACTGCTCTATACTGAAGAACACACCATGCGTGCTCGTCGTTCAAATGGTGTTTGTTTAACATGCACTCGAAGAGCGGGAAATTACTTCGAGGCGACCGTGCAACTTCGTTCAACAGGTCGTCGGCTCGAAGAAGAGGAACTCAACAACTTACGGGCAAGTCTCGACGATGTTATCGAAAATCTCAGCGATGATCCGATGTTTTTCATCACCAACGAAGGACCTGTTACAGGAGGATACGATGTCGTGATGGGATCAAAGGGTCTCGCCAGAGCATGGGGTCGCCATTTGATCGAACAGTGGGGGGGACAAGTTACGGAAACAAACTCCACAGTTGGCAGAAAGGACGGTGTTGATGTTACACGACTGACTCTGCTGTATCGCAAACCAGGATACGATTTGGGCGATGTTATTCGATGGCGTGGCGAATTGTGGCGACCAAGTTCGTGGAGTAAAGACGGCGCCATCATGGAGCGTATTTCACGTCAGGAGCGCACGGGTGCAACCTGGAGAGATCTGGAAGGCGCAAAGGTGCTGGCACAAATGAAAGAACACGTTGTTGTCGATATTCTCAACCGAGACGACTCTGCTGCTGAATTCTTGAATCCGAACACGTGGCAAATGACCTCCGTTCGTCTACCTTGGGACTTTGACGGAGCATCACAACTTCGTCTTGCTCGAGTCGATGGCGAATTCATTGCTTTGCATGATATGGCACTTGACCACCCCAATTGATAGGAGTTCATATGAAGGTTGAACCTTCCATAGAACCATGGCCGATGAACCCCTCAACATCGATGAGTTGTCTCAGCAATTGGATTCTGAAGGCATGATAGGATTCACACAATCGTTCGTCTCTGATGTTGAGAACGGCTTTTCTGCTGTCAATGAAAAGCATCTACCTTGGCTTCAACAACTGAAAAGAAGTGAATGGACAGGCGTGCTCTGCTTCGGGATGGGCGGTTCTGCAGCAGGAGGCGATTTTCTAGCGAGACTTGCGGATGCTTCTGGTTCAAAGCCGTTCGTGGTACACAGGGGGTACGAACTCCCATCATGGTGGTCGTCTGAGTGGTTGATTCTTGCTACCTCACACAGTGGCAACACAGAAGAGACCATTGCTGCAACAGAAGCAGCGCTGAAACAAGGTGCAACCGTTGTTGTGATTGCCACAGGCGGCGTCCTAGCGGGATTCTGTGAACTCTACGAACACTGTTACCTGATTCCATCCATTGGGGGGCAACCCCCTCGCACGGCTTTTGGCCATCTCTTCTCACGTCAACTCGCATTGATCGAACATCTTGGACTCATCCCTCAACAACCGGACGATGAACGGGAAGCAATGCTTGTACGTCTTGAGTACGCTTGTCAATCCAACGATTTCCGTAATGCGTCGGGTGCTGCATTGCTCGATCTTGCCATGGCTCTTCGAGAACATCCAATCTCATTGCTTGGGCCCACCGAAATGCAACCTGCCTTGGTCCGCTTCAAGAATCAAATCAATGAGAATTCGGGGCGATTTGCTCGGATTGGCGTTGTTCCAGAGATGAATCATAACGAAATCGTCGCATGGGGTGGCGTTTCAGATGATGCCGACCCTGCTCGTGAAGAGCAAGCAACCTTGTTTTTGACGTGGGATGGATTGCACCAACGCGTCCGTCGGCGAATAGATTGGATGGTTGAACACACCCCCACTGATTACGCATGGAGAATTCACGGAGAAGGGACATCCTTGCTTGAGGTCCTCCTTCACCATTGCATCGTCATGGACTGGTTGACGATCGCTCTCGCATTCCTTCACGGAAAAGACCCAGCAGCAATCCGTCCTATTCAAGCCTTGAAGGGATATCTTGCAGATGATGCTTCAATATAATCGGCCGAGGATGTTTCTTGGATCAGGATAGCGCTTCAGGGCAGCATCCCGCTGTTCATGCGTTACAACTCCTTCCAAATCCGGCTCGATCGGTTCGACGAGTGTTAATTGAATGTGTACATGAGGAGGCCATCCTCCGTTTTCAAATTCCTCGCCCATCTTACCGATCTGATCGCCTTTTCGAATGAATTCGCCCACTGCTAAATTGTCCAATGATTCACGAGACAAATGACCATGAAGGACCCAAATTGTTTGCTCTTTCCCTTCGATGGATAGGAGATGTTCCGTAATGATTGTTGGGCCATAGGAGCCATCAACATCGTTGTCAGCAAAGCTGTGAATGATTCCATCTTCAAATGCGAAAATCGGTGTTTGGGCAGGCCCTCCAATGTCAAGACCGACATGGATGGTTCGTTCGCCACCAAACAACTCCTGCGTGTACATTCCCTTTCGATCTTCATCGTACCTGCCGATTGTGAAGTCAAAATGTTGGTTCCAATTTGTTTGTGGTTTTTGCAGGTTCAGTACCCAATACTCATCTGGCAGTTGGACGATTGGATGGAAGATGTTTCCTCCAGTTCCAGCCAAATCCGGAGAACCCCACATGGCACGAAGAAGGGATTCACCTCTAAGAGTTCATGCATGAACTTGATGTGATGCTTGGACGAGCAACGAAGTATGTGGGAGGTAGTTTTAGCGATTCTTCTCCCAACCATTGCTCCAGGTCTTGCATTACTGCGTATTCTTGATGCATCTGCTGATACGTTCCGTAAGTCGCTTTTGTGCTTCCCGGTTGGACTACTTGCATTGTATGGCATCTCCGGATTTTTGTTCGTGCTTCAATTTTGGAGTGTGACCAACTTGACCATCGCACTCGTTTTCGTGAACGCTTTATCGATTGCTTTCTTACTGCGCAAGGTTCACGTAGAACGAACGACGTATACGCAATGGCAAAAAATGGAAGCGGCTATCCATGGCCTCGTCATTAGCGAATCGGAGCCTGAAATTGAACAAGAAGTCGCAGCACAACAATGGTTCCAGAACAATCGAAATCCACTGCTTCAAATTGCAGCAGGGTGTTTTTGCCTTCTTACACTCGTACCTATTCTCATGTTTGATCGCCCGTTCGGAGTGGATTGGATTGGATTTAGTACACTCGCAAGCAACGTTGGTCAGACAGGAACGTTCGAAGTTCAATCACCAAATGCCGGTTTGTGGACCTATCCTCCTGCGTTCCCTACAACCTTGGCGTGGATCACCAACCTCACAGGTTCACCCATCGAACAAGTCATACTCATTCTTGGCCACTTCTCTCTTTTTGCTCTTCTGCTTGGCATCTGGGGCAGTATGGACCGTTTGGGTGCAGGCGCATCAAGCGTTCTTGCCATGGGAGCATCCTTTGCACTGTTTGCGAAGGTATTCGATTCAGGCTACCCTACCGTTGCAAGTCAATTGGGATTAATTGTGGGATTACTCATCGTCCTTCGCCCCATTCAACAATCGCTTCGCTACCACATCATTGCCTTTGTTTTTCTCTCATTCTGTGCTGCTCTCATCCATCCTACGGGAGCGATTTATCTTGCAGCATTGCTTGTTGCCAGTTTGTTGACACGTCAACGGCTTTCAGATGAGGAGAAGGTGCAACAGAAACCGATTTTCTTGGCCTCGGTCATCATCGTTACTTCGATGTTCATCATCGCTCTCATTTACTTCGCACCACGGATGTTGACTGAGCCAGTCTTTGCAGAATATGGTTGGCAAGGTGGAAAACCGATGCTCATGTACAATGGGCCATTGATGTTGTTTGCATCCGTCTCGATTTATCTTGGGAGAACAAGTCTCGAGGTTCGTTTACTATCGCTTTGGTTTCTCGGACTCTGGCTCCTTTCATTTGTGCACCTGATTGAAGGTTTAGCCAACATACAGGTCCTAAGTCTCCTCTCCTACACGCTCTACTCGATGGCATTGCATGCCTACCACATCCCGCTCGCAGTGATTGTTGGACTTCTCGCAAGTCGTTCAACGTCGTTTACGACAGTCGACGATTCAAAATCGTGGTTTGGGTTGGAAATGGACCCTTTTCTGCGCCCAATGTACAGTGCTACCTTCCTTGTAGCGCTGATTATTGGGGCCATGTTGAGTATTGGATTGTTAACCAACCTCTCCAGTCACGACGAACTTCATGCTACGACATCTGGCGACGGTGAGCTCCGTGCGTATCTTATGGAACACCCTCCCGACAAATACGTCTACACAGAAAACGTCCATTGGGGCCATAGTTATGCATTCGATACCTCAATTCAGACGAGCAGTATCCCCACTCTTGGTTTGTTAACTCTTGATGAATCCATACAGCCTGCTGCTACTACAGCACTAAGGATGAATGATGTCCAAACACTGAAACAATTGGGAATTGGCTATGCGGTATCAAGCCCCATTGGAACGATTGCGTTAACGTTGGGCTCCTCTCCATATTGGAGTATGGAGCAATCGTTCGAAGGCGCACGATATTGGAAATTGTGGGATGATCCATCTCCCTCACGCGTCTCATTAGCTGCTGGATTGGATTCACGTACATGTGAACAAATGAAAGGGTGTGAATTGAAACAAGATCCATGGCGCAACCATCGTTTCAATGACCCATTGGACCGAGGAGACGAACGTATTGTACTAAGTAAGAAAGGGACCTACACGTGGAATGAAGTTGTGAACGACTCGAATATTCAGGGATTGCACAAAATCTGTATCGTTTACGAACAAATTGGTTCATTTGAATCGTACAACATTAACCTTAACGACCAATCGTTGGATTTGGTAAAGAATCCAGGATGGAATTTCGAATGCCACAATCTCCAACTCAGTCAACGTCTTGATGTCGAATTTGAATTGAGCGAAGATGGTTCATCATGGATCAACCCGTTAGGATTCTCTGGAAGGAGCACGGAAATCATTGATTCAACCGGAATCCGGATTCATCATATCGAATTGAAACGTGGAAATTCTGCGAAGGCATGAAAAGGAAGCCTTTCCAAGAAAGATTCGTGAAACGATTGATGATTCTCCTCCCTGTCCTCAATGAGGCAGAGGGTTTAGATGCGGTATTGAAAACAATACCACATGCTCCTATCAAGGAAGCAGGATGGGTTTCGGAGATTGTTATTGTTGATGGGAAAAGTACGGATGCCTCTCAACAGATCGGTGTTGATGCAGGTTGCACCGTGCTGGTGCAACCAACAAAAGGCAAGGGTGAGGCTATCCGATTGGGATTTAAGTATGCAATCAAAAACGAATTCGATGCCGTCGTGATGTTTGATGCTGACCAAACATACGACCCGGAAGATATGTTGGGCATGTTAGAGAAACATCAAGAAGGTATGGTCATTGTTGGAAACCGATTGAATCGGTCATTGGCAAATGATGCCATGTCGCCAATAAACTGGATTGGAAATCACCTTCTCACTTGGTCGGCCGTCATCCTACACGGTTTGGAAATTCATGATGTGTGCAGTGGCTATTGGTTGTTCGATCGACAAGCCTTACTGCGAATGAATCTTAACAGCATGGACTTTGAAATTGAGGCAGAAATGTATGCTCAATGTGCAATCACTGGGATTCCGCTCACGAATGTACCTATTTCCTACGGCCCCAGGATTGGTGAAGCGAAGTTGGGATCTCTGCGAGATGGATCATCCATCTTGAGAAAACTCCTCGTTCGGAAATTTTTCCCACAGCCTGTTGAAGAGGAGTTGGGTCAAGGAAAGTTATCGTTTGAATCCAATTACTGAATTCAGAGAGATTAGCCCGTAGTTGTGAGAATCGGTCGATGCTGTTGGGTCTGGATTATCACCCTCGACAAAGAGTCCGTTTGTTTCAACCTGTTTCAATCGCTTGATGCATATTCTCGATTCATCACGAGGGTCGCGGAAAACGATGATATCACCTACTTGGAGATCTTGGCCATTGTACGCTGATACTTCTACGGTTTCCCCGTCTTTGAGCGTTGGCCACATGCTATCGCCATTGACAACGACAGCAATTGATTCCAATGAATCGCCTCAACTTGCACGGACCCAAGAGACATCTCGCCCCTTGGTCGCCCAGAACATGTTGTGGATTGCTTCAACTGCATCCATCAATTCTTGAGCGTGTTGTTCAGAGACCTCTACCTTGCAAGCCGAGCAAAGTTTTGCAGCCATCCAAAACGTAGTGTGAAGATCAGGGTTTCCCTCGAGATGCTGAGGCTTGAAGAAATCAGTCCAGAGGACAAGCAGTTCGTCTTTGCACTTCTGTGCTTCTTCTTCTTTGATTGCTGCATAGCGGCTCATGGTGTTGATGTACGATGCAGAAGACTTGTCTGCATCACCACTGCTAAGAGCGGTCATCTTCTTGGTCATCGATTGCACGGCTTCTGCTGCAACTCGTGCGCTTGCAGGGTCGTAAACGCCGCATGGGCCGTCACAGTGGGCAAAGGCTTGGATGGTGGTGGTGTTCTCCATGTCAATCCCTTGAATGTGGAGCACTTGAAGATATGCTTTGATGCAATTTCTTAATGCAAGGGACTAAAATGACGAAGCGTGAGACTTGAACATGCCAAGGGTTCGTGTCGCTATCCTTGGCGCATCTGGTCTTGTTTCACAACGGATGCAACAGCGTCTCTCAAGCCACCCTTGGTTTGAGTTAGTTGCTGTTGCCGGCCAATCCCCCGGCGTGAAACTTTCTGAAATCGAATGGCGTTTGAACGAGGCTCGTCCACCGTTTTTTGATGAATGCGATATTGAAATCTTTGACATCTATGATGCAAATCTTTCGCAGAAATTCCTCCAACAACAAGTCCGTGTCGTTTTCAGTGCCTTGCCGAGTGAACCTGCGATGGAAATTGAAGCACAACTCGTCGATGCAGGCCTGCATGTTTTCTCAAATGCAAGCGCTTACCGAATGCATCCCGAAGTCCCACTTGTTGTTGCTGATGTCAACCCGCAAGCGCTTGTTCGACCTCGTGGAAACCGGCCATTGCACGCATGTTCAACAAATTGTACTCTCATTCCGATTCTTCACCCTCTTTCAGTCCTTTCAAAGCACTACGAGATTGCAAAGGTTGTCGCTCGCAGCGAACAGGCTCTATCTGGAGCAGGATGGAAACTGCTCCTTGACTCGACATTGAGCTCTGAAGCAATTGGCCAAGAGGTTCCAGGAGAGGCTGAAAAGATCATTGAAGAAATCGGACGAATTCTGCAACTCGAACACGTAGAATGGGATGTACAATGTCAACGGGTTGATGAACAAGATGGACACATTGTCCATGTTGATGTTCACCTTAACGAGGCCCCAGCATTTGAAACAATAGAATCAATGCTAAGTGCATCAGATTCAGAACACTACCCCCCACTTCCAAGTCAGCCAATGTTCTCGATGACATTAACAAAATTCGAACCAAGTCGGAAAGAAAACCTTTGGAACGGACAAACGATTCAATCAATCCAACCTTCAGTAGACCTCAAAGCTGGAATGACGACAACGGTTCAACTCAAATCCGTGGAAAAAGGCGTTGTATCCTTCACTGGTTTGTCGCACAACACGATTCGAGGTGCTGCAGGAGGCGTTGTTTTGCTTGCAGAATTAGCCCATTTCAACAACTTCTTCAAGCAGTAGACCTAAATCCAACCCCTTCTTCATCGAGATTGTGAGCGCATGGGTATTACAGCAATGATTCCGGGAACGACCATCGGTGGGCTCCTTTCTGAGGCTGAAGAACGCTGGCAAGACATCTACGATTCTGAAGCCTTGCGTATGCAAGTCATGCTCATCTGCCCACGAAGAGAGCGTAAAATTCTGGAAATGCACGGTGACATGGTCGAACACGGCCAACCTGTGATTGGTGTCTTCCATCGGCCACGAGCTGAGGCTCGATTGATTGAGGAGCAAGGACTGGATCCGAGAGATGCTTCTTTTGAATTTCTTGACCTTGCAACCACGGATTTAGGACCATGGATGCAACATATGATTACGAATGAAAAATGGGTTCGTGGATCGATTACCATTCAGCCTGTTCCGTTCTCTGTGGATGTTCCTGCACAGCGGGCCTTTGAGAACATCACGATGATTTGCTTCCGCCATCCGAGTCTTCCTGCAATCGAACGCTATTATCTCCCGTTCCCACCCACCTCAATTCCGAACAAATGTTTCGTTAGCCTACCGCGACGTCAAGCAGCCGAATTGGCTCGGCAACAAGCGGAAATCCTCGGTGTTGGACGACCTGCAGAGCCTGCAACACCGGAGCCAGTTGTCAACACGGAGGCTCTCGCCCCATCCCCTGAACCTACAACAGCAACCGTTGATGTTAGCGATGTATCAATACCGAAACAAGATTCTGTACCGCTTCCAGCCGTAGAAACAGATTCACCTGAAGGGCCTCAATCGGTAACCGATGCCATCACAAAAGCAACTACGGATGGATTCGAAGAAATGCAAGCTGCTGGCGATGAATTGCAAGAAATGGACGTTCCTCTACCAACCACTCCCGTTGAAACTGCGCCAGAGGAAGTCGCCCCGGAACTTGTCGAAGAGGTGCCACAAACCGAAATCGAAATTGAGTTCCGAGCACTTGTAACTGAACTCATAGAGAACGGTGTTGAACCAAGTGACATGGTCGATGACCCTCGATGGGAAACGATCAATGAACGTGCTGCTGCAGTTGGGTTTCAAACATGGCCTGTCTTCATGGAACTTACATCCGTACAATGAAAGGTTCAAATTGGAAGACGGGTAGCCAAAATCAGGTGAGACGATGGCTTTCTGCGTAACATGTGGACAATCCTTGAGCGATGGAATGCGATTCTGTCGATTTTGTGGCAACCAACAGCCAGGCGAGCAACTCATTCAACGCCTTCGAATGGAGGCTGAACAGATTCGTCAAATCGCCTTAATGATGAGCAATCAACAGGCAATGCAACAAGCCCAGTTCAATGCTCAAATGCAACAACAGCAACAATTCAACAATCAGCAGTTTGGACAACAGCGTCGTTGGTGAATGCATGCGTCAGCGGCATCTCGCGATGCGACTCTCATCCCTTACGCCCCACCCATGCCAATCTGTTGAACTTGAACAATATCCAACAGAGGGTAACCTCGCAGCAGCATGGCTCACAAAAATCGACCTTGGTGATGGTTTTGCTGGAAAGCACATCCTTGATTTAGGCGCAGGAAATGGAGTTCTTGGTATTGGTGCAGCTTTTCTGGGAGCACAACATGTGACGATGGTCGAATGTGATTCGGACGTAGTAGATGTCTTGCAAAACAATGTCAAAGAAGTTGAAGGCGTTTCAATGTGCACCATCCTCAAGGCTCGAATTGATGGAAGTGCATTGGCCCTTGAACAACCCGTTGACATGGTCGTCATGAATCCTCCTTGGGGAGTACAAACCTTACGAGCAGACAGAGTTTTTTTTGAGACCATCTTTGCGATGGAGATCCCTTTAATTCACTTTATCCACAGTATTGACGCAGAACATTTGATGTCTCTAGCACATGAAAACGGTTACGATTTGCACTCGATATACCAAGATGATTTTCGACTCCCTGCGGCCTATGCTCATCACTCAAAACACAAAGCTTCAACCCGCATCCGTTGTTATCGCCTCGAGAAGAAGAATTGATGCGAACCCATGTGAGGGGTTGAAAAGGGAGCATCGCTCGCATCAAATCAGCACAAGACACCGATTCATCGGTAACCTGTGCAGCGAGTTGAAATTATGACGACGAGCCTCGTCACCCCAGGAACAGAGATTGGAACCGTTGGCGAACATCAAGCCGGCGAAGGAACGACGACAATAGATGATCGAATCGTTGCAACAACGACCGGTTACACTCGTATTGAAGATGGCAAAATCCTCGTTGATGCTTCAAAATCCATTGTCCACATCGAAATCGGTGACACCGTCCTTTGTCAATTTGAGAAATTGCAAGAGAAGGGCGGAGAAGCCCGCATTCTTGTCGTCGAAGGCAAAAACGGTAGCATCCTCCCAAACCAACTTCATGGTCACTTCCATGTGACACGAATCGTCGATCGAGTCCTTCACACCGTCGCTGACGCTGTTCGCCGTCGAGACGTTGCACGAGCAGTCGTTACCGAAGTCGAACCGGTTGTTCGAATCGATTTCCGTGAACGAGAAGATTGCGGCATTCTGCATGCTATTTGCCCTTCATGTGGCGACACACTCGAGGCACATATCAACGGTGATTGGAACGTCGCCTGCCCAAGTTGTGAATACGAAGGATACCGAGCACTCGCTGATAATTTCGGTGCGGGTTGGGCTGAACTCGAACAAGGCGCTTCCACACTCAATCTGTCCGGAAAGCGATGGGGTAAGGAAGCAGAACAACTCTTTGCAAAAGGTTCCTCAGGTCGTGCAACCTACATTGCAGCCGACGTTCGAGAAGACGGACGCGAGCGCACATACTTCCAATTTGAAGGACAAGGACAAGGCGGTGGTCGTAGTCGAAAGGCCGCCCCTGGATGCCGATTGTTTGTAGGCGGTCTTCCACGTGAAGTTGACACTGAAAAACTTCGAGAACTCTTCGGTAAGCACGGTGATATGACGGATTGCATCGTCATGACCGATGACTCCGGTGCTTCCAGAGGATTTGGGTTTGTCACATATACCGATAAGGCACATGCTGATGCTGCGATCAAGGAACTTGATGGCCATCGCCTGCACGGACGACGTATTGGTGTTCGAGATGCTGACAACAAGGAAAAGCGTTCCAAAGGTCCTGCTAAGGGATTGAAACTCTACGTAGGCAATCTTCCATTTGATGCGGATGAGAAATCCATCACCACCTTCTTTGGTGACAAGGCAACCATCACAGAGATTGCAATCGCTACAGACAAAGGCGGTAAACCGAAGGGATTCGCCTTCGTCTTCATCGATGAGAAGGACAAGGGCGAAGAGGTTGTTAAGGCTCTGAATGGACAAGAACTCAACGGTCGACGATTGAAGGTCGACATCTCGCAGTCCGGTGGAAAGAAGAAGAGCCAAGGTGGAAAATCATCTCGAGAACTCAAAGCGATTGATGAAGAGAAAAGAAAGAAGCAACGCCGTTGATGTTCTTCTTGTAAATCAGTCCTGTCTTCCGATTCTGAGGACATAATGCTATCAATTGGAAGATAAGACGGCTATCATGGTAGAGAACGATTCTCCTTCTTGGCTCGTTCTCGATGGCTATGAAGATGAACCAGCTGCGTTTGGCGTACCCCCATATGTCGGGTTTCACATTCGATACGTTTGTGGCGTATTAGAACAACACAAGATCGAATATGCCTACATGACGATTGACCAATGGCGATTGTGTTCTGAACACGAACGTGATCAGATTCTTCGAGAATTGGAAGGGTTCGTATGCATCGCTGGTGCTGTTGTACCAGGCCGTTACATTCGAGGCACCCCAATTTCACAGAGAGAGTCAACTGAATTGATTCGAAGCCTACCTCGAGATATTCCCGCACTCTTCGGCGGTTGGGCTGTACGTGGTTGGAAACAACAAGGATGGATACCGCTCCGATCGAATCTCTTCCTTGCAGTCCAAGATACGGATGCAACGTTGAATGGGTTCCTCAAAACAGGTTCATGGAAACACGAGCGTCGGACGAGCGAACAATGGACGGCTTGGGCACACTTTGGTGCTCAGAGCAAAGCCGTTCTGCAACATCCTGACTTGGGCAATCAAGAAAAGAGAGGTCCTCTAACATACGAAGTAGAAGTTTACCAAGGCTGTGTACGATTCAAGCGAGGATGCAAGTTTTGCATTGAACCAAAAAAAGGCGTACCGATTTGGAGGACTCCAGAAGACATTATCCAAGAGGTCAAACTTGCCCATGATGCAGGCGTTCAGCATGTCCGACTCGGTGGAATGACCGACACGTACACGTACATGGCAGAAGGCGTCAAGGAACTTGAATATCCAATTCCAAACCCGGAACCGATTGCCAAACTACTCCATGGTCTGAGAGAAGATGAACGATTACAGATTCTCCATACCGATAACGGAAATCCATCGATCATCGCGGAGAACATCGAACCTTCGACTGAGATCACCAAGACGTTGGTTGAAACACTCTCTGATGGTGCTGTTCTCTCGTTTGGATTGGAGTCTGCCGATCCAAATGTTCACCAAGCAAATTGGTTGAATTGTGATGCGAAGCAGCTCAAATCTGCACTCCGTCTTATCAACCAATTTGGCCGGGAACGCGGAGAAAGGGGGCTACCAAAACTACTCCCTGGCTTGAATTTCATCGCAGGATTAAACGGTGAACGAAGTGAAACCTACTCGATGAATCTGAACCTACTTCATGAGTTGAGAAACGAAGGTTTGATGTTGAGAAGAATCAACATTCGGCAAGTCGAAGGAGAAGGATTCCAAGAGATACCAGAAACTGAATTCAAGAAGTTTAAATCTGCTGTCCGTGATGAAATTGATTCACCTCTACTCCAGGATCTCTTTCCTCTGGGACACGTTCTCAAAGACGTTCATTGGGAGACACACGATGGGCGAACTCGGTTACCTGTCCACCTTACAGAAGAACACATTGGAGAACAGGTCCATGGGCGTGCAGGCATTACTTTCGGCCGGCAAATTGGTGCCTATCCAATTCTTATTGGTGTTCCATACCATATTCCTCTTGAGTCCTCTTCAGACATCATGATTACAGGACATGGAGCCCGTTCGATTACTGGAGTTGAGGTTGGATTGGACATCAATACCGCATCAGAAAAACAACTGGAAGCGATACCGGGCATTGGCAAGAAGGCAGCATGGAACCTCGTTTCTGCCCGTGCAAAATTGAAGAGAAAGGAGGATCACCCATCGATTGAATCGATTTTTCAATCTGCTAAGATTCACCTAGATTCTTCTATTCTATCCGTGTTTGGAGACAAGTAATCTCAATGAATCCCCTTGACCACGTCCACTCATGGCAACATGGGTCATCACAGGTGCAAACAGAGGGCTCGGACTTGAGTTTGCGAAACAACTGCTCGCTGCTGGACATACAGTCATCGCTGGTGTGCGACGTCCCGAAAACATGGAGTTTCATCATGAGCATATGATTGTTCATCAACTCGATGTCGCTTCAACATCATCAGTCGAGGCGTTTGCGAGGAATGTTCGGTTATCAACGGACTCAATCGATGTCCTTGTGAACAATGCAGGGCGAATGGATGGGCGATGGCAATCACTCGAAGACGTCGACCCTGATGCATCGCTTGAGGTATTGAACGTCAACACCATTGGTCCTTTACGCGTTTCAAAGGCCCTGTGGCTCTGGCTCCAAGGTACAAAACCAACCAAGATAGCAAATATTTCGAGCCTCATGGGTTCAATCGAAGATTGCATGAGCGGGAAATCCTATGCTTATCGCACGAGTAAAACTGGTCTGAATATGATTACAAAGATTCTAGCAGTTGAGGGCCAAAATCACAACATTTCTGTGGCATCCTATCATCCTGGATGGGCCAAGACGGATATGGGAGGCGAACGAGCCCCCGTCCCAGTTTCTGTTTCGGTTGAAGGCCTCATTGATTTGATCAACAAACAAACAGCAGAACGATCTGGCCGGTTCTTTGAGTATACAGGGGACGAACTCCCATGGTAGAATCCATCTCGGAACAATTGAAAGATGCAGCATTGCGTCTTTCTGAAGCTTGCAACCGAGGAAAGAATCGGATTCTCAAACATAAAACGGTTGCACACGTCACAAACCCATTGGATTACGCTTGGGGATTTCACGAACAATTCATCGATAAGTGGAGCGAATTTGGTGCTACAACTCTGTTGCTTGGAATGAATCCCGGGCCCTACGGAATGGCACAAACAGGCGTCCCATTCGGAGCTACTGCGATGGCACGTGACATTCTGCAAATTGAAGAGCGGGATGTGAAAACACCTTCTGGAGCCCATCCAAAACGCCCGGTTGAAGGTTTATCGATGGAACGTCAGGAAATATCAGGAACACGGTTCTGGTCGATGTTATCCGGCCACTACGGCTCGACTGAGGCCATTTTTTCCAACATTTTTGTTGTCAATCACTGCCCACTTCTCATTCTTGGCGAGACCGGAAGAAATGTGACTCCGGTTGATCTGCCAAAAGCCACCATTGAACCTGTATTGAGAGCCTGTGATCGACATTTGAAATCCGTTGTTGACATCATGGGGATCGAGACTGTTGTTGGCGTTGGCAACTATGCAAAGAAGCGTGCTCAATCCATCCTCACTGGCATTCACATCGATGCCATGTGGCATCCAAGCCCAGCCTCTCCGCTTGCAAATCGAAACGGTGGTGCAGATTGGCGAGCCAATGCCATTTCAAAAATCCCCTAACGATGTAGAGTAGGGGAT
>CAXQWT010000091.1:0-3436 GCA_964227855.1 Salipiger bermudensis
CTAGGCGTGACTGGAGTTCAGACGTGTGCTCTTCCGATCTGTCAATTTGCAACCTTTGACCAGGAATGGACAACCAATGTCCCTGCTTTCGTTTTGCATTTGCGCACCGCATTGGAAGCCGTAGATGGTTGGGATGAATCCTTCCTCACGAGTCAAGACAGTGATTTGAGTATGCGTTTGGTGAAGGCAGGATATACGCTGTATAGAACGCCTGATGTTGTTGTGAAAATGCGAAGAAGAACCTCATTCAAATCATGGTTTTTGATGAGTCATCGATACGGTTTCTGGAGAACAAAAGTTCTCCTTAAGCACCCCCGTCGCCTTGTTCTACGGGAACTTCTCCCTCTTTTCGGGTTGATGGTAACCACAATACTCTTTTTTTCAAACCCAATGTGGGCCATGTTCCCTATTGCCGCATACGGAACAGTTCTTGTTTTGTCTGGACTCGTTCATCTAAAGAAAGGAGCCTCGCATCTCCTTGGTGTGCCATTTTCTCTTTTTCTTCTTCATACGGGTTTCACAATCGGTCTCCTCGATGGATTATTTCGTAAAGGACGCGCTTCGAATGACCGATAATGAAACATCCAAGGCGAACGCATAAGAAGAAAACGGCTGAGTGCGCTGTATGGCAACGCGACAGTCATCCTCGATTGGGCTCTTTGCCATGCCTCTCTTAGTGATGGGTTCGCTTCACGTCATCGTCACTCCATTGGCGAACATTCTAGCACTTTCCTGGATATATACGCTTATTTGGTACGGTCTAGGTGTATTCATAGGAGTTATTCTCTTGAGAACGACAAGGGTCACCAAGGATCATGAATACCGTCGAACAGAAATCATGAAGAAAATGAAGCATGTTTATGATGCTGAAGAAAAGGGGGTTTGGGAAAAGGATGTCCCTCTCCAAGGTGAAACCCAAATCAACAAAGAACAACTTAATGCAACAATAGGATCCTTTGGCCGTGAAGCTCCTGAGTTGGAGTTGGACCAAGATACTACGTCTGAAGTACAGATGCTGACTGAACAAGGATTTGTGCAAAAAGCAACTCGGCGTATGAGTGGAGACGGTGCTGAGATTGACGAAATGGTTGACTCAACGGTCGGTTCAGTTCGCAAGGTTAGTTGGATGGATGGCCTGATTGATGGAATCTTCACGTTCTTTGGCAGGGATAAGGCTGCAGAAAGAGAAGAACAACGTCTTGCAAGGCTTCGGGCCAATGCGCAGCAGACACCAGTTATTGCTCAACGTCCCGTGGCTCCGATCAAAGAAACTCTTACAGAATCACGCACAAGCGAGAACTTAACCATGACTTCAATGAGCGATGATGGTGGTATTATCTCCTCGACAGCTAATGAAGCTCCGACCATCCCTGTACAGCGGAAAGAGTCCATAGAGGATTTAGCAATGCTTAGTGGAGGAAGTGTTTCCACAATTACAGGAAGTATGTCTGGCGGCTGCCCTTCATGTGGGGCAAGGAACCCTCCTTCGGAACGTTATTGTCAAACCTGTGGCACGACACTTTCGGCATAAATTCAACGTGAGGTTTTAGTGGAGCGCCTGTTGGCGTGAAACGGGTGGAACGATGGCTGGCAAACGAGACTATTACGAAGTTCTCGATGTTGAGCGGTCGGCAACAGAAAAAGATCTGAAGAATGCTTTCAGACGTTTAGCACGACGCTATCACCCTGACCGAAGCGAGGATCCAGACGCTGAAGACAAATTCAAAGAAATTCAGGAAGCCTATGCAGTTCTCTCCGATGCAGAGAAACGGGCACACTACGATCGATTTGGTCATGACAGTCCCGCAGGGAATCCATTTGGTGGCTTTTCAGGTGGAGGATTCAACATTAACCTCGAAGATCTTCTCGGTGGAGATTTCTTTTCTGGATTCTTTGGAGGTGGACGAGGTCGAAGTCGTGAACGCCGTGGCTCTGATATCCTCGTACGTCACAGCATTGAAATGGCCACAGTCATTACTGGTAGTGAAGAATCCATCGAACTTGATCTCCCTGCTGAGTGTTCAACATGTTCTGGGTCTGGTGCGAAAGATGGCCAAACAACAACATGCGTTCAATGTCAGGGGCAGGGTCGAGTTCGCGTCCGACAACAAATTGGCCCGTTCGTCAATGAGGTGGTTCAGGACTGTCGAGATTGTGGTGGGAGTGGAACTACCATTGATTCTCCATGTGACGATTGCTCAGGTCATGGTCATCGTGTCGAAGAAAAGACCATTCGATTCAATGGTCCTCCTGGTGCAGAGCATGGAACGCGTCTGCGACTACGAGGTCAAGGCCAACCTGCAGAGAGAGGACAAGGTTCACATGGTGACCTTCTCATTGAAATCGAAGTACTCACACACCCATGGTTCGAGCGCAACGGTTCTGATTTGATCATGTCTCTTCCGCTGGGATATCCAGATTTGGTTCTAGGAACCAAGATTACAATAGACCACATTGATGGAAAGAAACTCGACATTGTTGTTCCAGCCCGCTCATCAGCTGGCCACACCCTCGAAATCAAGAAACGTGGCCTTCCACACATGAGGCGTAGTGGTCGTGGTGACGTGGTCGTTCTTCTCAAGCTCCACGTTCCGGAAAAGATTTCTAAGACCGACAAAAAGCAACTTGAAGCAATGAAATCAAGTCTTAATCCAAGCGACCAAGTGCAACGAATCCTTGATGACGCCTCTGAACGAAGAGCAAATGAATAATCACTCTTCTTCATTAAATCGAGTAAGTGCTGTAGGGATTCTCATTCCTCGAGGAACTCCCTCAACCTGTCCATTGAGTTCAACATCAACTTGTGTTGCTTCTCCTGCCAAATCAACGGTTAAGAAAATCGTCGTCCCTTTTGCAACTGTGTCTACAAAGACTTCCTCGCCCTGATGCAACAGTCGAGGATCAACATGATCCACAACAAGGGCTTGTCCATAAGGCGCATCAAATCGGAAAGCTGCAATTTCCCATGTTTCATCTAGAGTGTTCAGGCCAACCAACAGTGGCCAATTACCCAATGATTTTGCCAAACGGGAATCCAGATTCCATACTGCAATCGAAGTTCCATCGGTTGTATAGGATTGTTCAGGTTCACCCCACGAGGCTATGGCGGATTCCCAAGGTAGGGTCGCTACCGCTTCCAATGAACGAATCAAGGATTTTCTTGTCTGTTCTGGTGATTCTTTTCCTTCATCGAGAAGGTTTGTCAACAAGGCGAGTCTCTGTTTCATGGCTCCAATTCTGGCAGCATCACGTCGAGTTTTTCGCATTGAGTAGACGAGGTATAATGCTGGAAGCATCATTCCAAGACCAAGTATCCATCGAACGGTTGAGCCCCAAAACTTGGCTTCATCCGAAGGGGCGAACCATGGTTCTTCACCGATTTCAGTCGTGACCTTCGCAATTGTAATTTCGTAATTCAAAGCAGCAAGATCATTGC
>CAXQWT010000092.1:0-11594 GCA_964227855.1 Salipiger bermudensis
CTCGTATTCAAGTATACTCAACTTAACCAGCCTTCGTGGCTGTGGAGCATACGAGGTCGTTCCCTGACCACTTTGCTAATTCTCTTCGTCTGAACCCATCTCTTGTGGTTCTGATTTAATTTCGACCATTTGCTTTTCAACAGGCTTCGGAGGTATCATGATGTTTGAATTCATTGAACTCTGCGCATCTCGCTCAAGTTTCATAGTAGCAATTTCTAACCACTTTGTTCTCAGGATTTCATATTCCCTCATTTGCGTATCATACAACTGCTCTGCCTTCTTTTTTGCAGTTAGTTCTAACCGCACGACAACAAGCCACAAAACTGCAGTTGTTGCCATGAAAAAGTACTTGATGAAATCATATTCTTCTTGTGAAGTAATATCGAATACAGAAGATCGGATCATGACTCCCACTAGACTTGCAGTCCCTAACAAAGCAAGAGTTGTAATCAGAAGTTCAGTTGTATCACGGCCGATTCTTCGGCGCACTTTCGGCAACTCTGGTGCCCTGTCAAACGTTTTTGGCATGATTGACACACTTCTATTACGGATATAATCATTTTGTGAATTGGTCGATCAATACTCAACAGGAATCGGGTCAAGCGTTCTCCACAAGTACCAACAGGCCATGGTTCGATAAGGAGCCCAGCGTTGGGCCACTTCTTCAGCCTCATCCATCGTTTCGACTTCTGGAAACAATCGTTTGATGGCGTTGACTAATCCAATGTCCTTTGGGCTGTATACATCTGGTAGGAGAAGTGCAAAGATCATCACCATTTCGGCGGTCCAAGGACCTACCCCTTTGAATTGGATAAGGTGTTTACGAACCTCGGATTCGCTTGATGATGAATATGGAAAGTTCAGAAGTTCATCTGAATCATTTGCTAATCCGAGAATGTATCCACTTTTGGGACGAGTAATTCCGCACGAGGCAATCTCCTCTTTGGAGAAATTACGAACATTTTCTGGCGTCACTCTTCCAACCATCGATTCGAATCGATTCCAGATGCTCTCAGCGGCGATGACACTGATTTGCTGACCAATGATGGAGCGTACAATCGTGTAGAAGAGATCTCCACGTCCCTTGAGTCCATCAATCCCGTATGTTTCGATGCAATCAGCCATGATTGAATCCTTCTTGAAGTGATGAAGCCCTTCATTCCACCAAGATGGTTCACCCTTCTCCATGATGTCCCCAGTAGCACAGGGGTTTTGAGTACTCGTCAACTGCCATGGACATGCGAGAAGAACTTCTCACCCTTCTAACATTGAAAGATATTCCTCGAACGGGTTGGGTTCGAGCAGGTGTTTCTGGCCCTGAATCGGTCGCAGCACACTCTTGGGGAATGGCGATTCTTGCTCTTCGGTTATGTCCAGACCATCTTGATTTGTCCAAAGTGCTGCAGCTTTGCCTCGTTCATGATGTTGCCGAAATCGTCGTTGGTGATTTAACACCTCATGATGCCATCAAAGGTCAAGAAAAACACGAACTTGAGCGAGAAGGTATGCGCAGCATTGCACCTCAGTGGATTGAATTGTTTGATGAATACGAGCAAGGATCTACCGAAGAAGCACAGTTCGTCAAAACCATGGATAAACTCGACATGGGTTTACAAGCGATAAATTATCAACAGCAAGGATTGAACCTAAGTGAATTCATTAAAAGTGCTCGTTCAAAAACAGACGGAACAGAGTTTGCATCTTTGCTTGAATGAGGCCTACAGGCCGACAAGGACAAAAACAAGAACATCTGCCCACAGACCACAGCCCGATGGTGTAGTGGTCCATCATGGTGGGTTTTGGTCCCGCCGACCTCGGTTCGAATCCGAGTCGGGCTACTTTCCACATACGCAACTTCATCAATTGCTTGCGTTTCGAACCAAACATGGCAATTCAGAACATCGCCGTTCTTGGCGCAGGACAAATGGGGAACGGAATCACACAAGTTGCAGCAGCAGCGGGTTACAATGTGACCATGATCGATATTCAACAAGAGTACGTTGAAAAGGGTCTAGCAACCATTGAGCGTTCACTTAGCAAACTTGTTTCCAAGGAACGTATGTCGCAAGAGGATGCCGATGCAACACTTGCTCGAATCTCACTCTCTACCGATCGAGCAGATTGTGCTGATTGTGACCTTGTGGTCGAAGCAGTCCCTGAAATTGTTGATTTGAAGACCTCAATCTTCGCTGAACTGGATTCGGTTTGCAAACCAGAGACCATTCTGGCTTCGAACACATCATCCATCTCCATCAGCACCATCGCTGATGCTACCAATCGCCCAGACAAAGTCATTGGAATGCACTTTATGAATCCAGTTCCTATCATGAAATTGGTAGAAGTTATCAACGGTGACAAAACAAGTGCAGAAACGAATGCTGCCGTTATTGAAGCATCTGAAAAGATGGGTAAAATTGCACTTTCTTGCAACGATTCACCAGGGTTCGTTTCCAACAGAATTCTCTGCCCAATGCTCAACGAGGCCATCCTAACCCTGCAAGAAGGGGTTGCTGAACCTGAAGCCATCGATGGCATCATGAAGTTGGGTATGAACCATCCAATCGGTCCACTCGCACTTTCTGATTTGATCGGCCTTGATACTGTCCTTCACATCATGAACGTCCTTTACGAGGGACTTCAGCAGGAGAAGTATGCACCAGCTCCACTTCTCATCCAAATGGTCGAAGAAGGCAAACTTGGTCGAAAGACCGGTGAAGGATTCTACACTTACTGAACTCAATCTTGCCCAACAAGCTTGTAGTTGTCCGAGAGAGGTGTTGCACCAGTCTCCATTGAGACAATCTGTCCATCCTTGAAACGCATGAAGGAAAGTACGGCCTCAGAATCTGAATCGTTGGCAAAGTGAACAATTGAATGAGCAAC
Organism: Salipiger bermudensis; assembly: GCA_964227855.1. Taxonomy (GTDB): domain Archaea; phylum Thermoplasmatota; class Poseidoniia; order Poseidoniales; family Poseidoniaceae; genus MGIIa-L2. The sequence goes on from CAXQWT010000092.1 coordinate 2,884, forward strand.
ACCGACTTCTTCGTTTTCGAAAAGGATTCGATCGTTTTCAGATGTGACGTGACCTGAACCTGCAAATTGCATGATGTCGGACTTTCCCATTGTCATTCCACCGACATGTGGATTGAACACAAACTCTTCGTGAATGAGCGCATTCAATGCGTCAGTATCTCCTTTTTCCCAGGCTTCGTTGTATGCGGCAATAATCGACATGAATGTCGCCTAACCATTTAGCGTATAAGGAGGACGCTATATTTTGATGGCGAAATAGTCCACAAGCCATGTAGCCCTCTACACTTAAAGATTGAATGCGGTTGAGACATCTGTCGTTAGGCGTTCATCATCGTAAGCACTTCGCTCTTCTTGATTCATGTCTCCACAAGCAAGAGCTGCATTGAGAACTTTGGATACTGCCTCCGGATGATATTGCACTGTATAGACTGGTCGTGTTGGATGTGTGCATGCAGCGATACTACAATGAGCTGCAGAAGCAATGACTTCCAATTCACCAGCATCAACAACATGTTCCTGATGTGCAAAGGATGCTACGATGGTTTTGCCTGATGAATCAGTTACTTCTGCAACAAAATGCGAATCTTTCTCGGCACGTTCCACGCGGCCACCGAATGCATGAGCAATGATTTGATGACCAAAGCATATTCCATACAATGGAGTCGTTGTATTTTGAATTAATTCAACGACATCATCCATCCAGTGTTCCCACATTGTAACGTTTTTTCGAGATCCTGTGATGACAATTGCATCTGCATCAACTGGTTTTGCTACCACTGTTCCGAATCCATAGTCGAGACGGTCTTGAGTATGTGGAGACCAAAGATAGACTTGCGTAGGTGAGAAATGACGCACAATTTCTCCAACGCCTACTCGCCCAAACGCTTCACGTTCCGCTAGGAGATCAACAACAAGGAGACGCACGTGCTGTTCATGGATTGACAGCCATTGAACATTCTTCTTTCGATGCAATCAAGATCGAGGAGGAACGATTTCTCGTCCATCGCTCATTTTTGCGAAGCGACCTTGGTCACGAGGATGAACGATATCCGATGGACCCCATGGCCATCCACCAAACTCTGTTCGTCGATAGTCGCTGAAGGCCTGGTAGATTTCTTCTACGGTATTCATCACGAACGGTCCGTGTTTTGAGACCGGTTCGGCAATAGGTTTTCCTTGCAGAACGAGAACGCGGACATCTTCTTTGCCTGCTTCAATGATTGTTGAAAGATTGGCATGCAATTCCATACCGTACTTTGGTTTGAGTTTGTGAGACTCAACGGTTGCCGTTCCACCATCGATGTGATACATCATTCGGTTGGCTTCTGGTGAGGCTGTTGGAAGTTCCACAGAACCTCCTGCTTTGACAGTTAAAATGTAAAGTGCAACTTCGTTGTTAGAATTGTTTGCCCATGATGCATTTGGAGCAGATGGTGCAACATGCTCGTTCCAACTGCCTGAAATGATGCGTACATCGCCTCCGTCCAGTTGGATGTGAGGGACTTCGTGCGCCCAAATCATCTCGTATCCAGGCTCAGTCATCTTGTTCTTTGCTGGAAGGTTAATCCAGATTTGAAACAAATCGAGTCGGTTCGGTTTGTCTTGATTGACCAGAGGGAACATTTCAGAGTGTTGAAGACCTGAACCAGCAGTCATCCATTGCACATCACCGAATCCGTAGCGCCCTGTTGAACCACCAGAATCGAAGTGATCGACAAGACCTTCGAGAACGACTGTAATGGTCTCAAAACCTCGATGTGGATGGGCTGGGAAACCAGGAACCACTCTGCCGTGATACATCTTCCAGTCGTTGGCTTCATCAAAATCCGAGCCAATGTGACGACCAATCAAAGGCTCGTTCGGACCCTGAAGGTCGTTACCCTCAGGATACAGGTCGAGATGATGCACACAAAACAGAAAGGGGTCGAGTGTATCTCGAACAAAACCCATCATTCGATTAGAGATAACGGAGTTGGCCATATCCTATGATTCTGGAGACCGTTCTTTAATCGTTGTATCAACTTCGAAATAAACCATTTGAATGAAGCAGTTTCAAACCGAAGACTATTGGATTGGCGAACTGATGTAAGCCACTGGAACATTTCCGGCAACATTTATTGGTCATCGTTTTAGATTTGTATGTGTGGCAAATCCTGGAAATTTGTTGAGTGGGCTGCAAGGTCTTCCCAAACTTGCGTTGTCGTATATGTTCAAAGGAATGGATACCATCAATCCAGTCGAATCCAAAGATGAACGCATTCGAATGCTGAAGCGAGTTGAATTCTATTCTGTGGTTGAAGCTGGTGCTTTGGGCCTACTTTCCGGATTGATGTTGTTGTTTGTCACCATATGGATCGACTCATACCGTGGAATGATTTTCGATAACGCGTTCTGGGATGGTGTAGCCGTCCTCGCAATCATCATCGTACTTGGCATCCTCATTACAATGGTCGAATTGGCCGTGATGTATGTTCTGTCACTCAGAAATGCACGAATAATTGCATCCCTTAACGAACAATCGACATCTTCTGAGGATATTGATGAACAGGTCATGGTTGCACTTGTCAATGCGGGATTGCAAACACCCAACAACACGGGTAAATTTTTTCGAATCAACCCGAGAAAGCATATTTCAAGATGGCAAATCGCTTTAGCCGCTATCTTTCTCAAAACAAAAGTCTCCGGTTCGAGAGCTATCATCAAAATGATGTGGAAACGATTTGCAATTCGCGTCCTTGGCCGAACTGTTTCCCGAGGTGCTCTCGAACTCGCATCATTACCCGTTTTTGCGTTCTGGAACATGATGGTCATGCGTTCAACAATTCGCGAACTTCGATTGCGAAGTGAAATGCCACTACGAGAAGATGAACTTGCAGAATTTATCACTTTGAATTCAACCGATTCAACGGACCTCTGCTTGGACACAATCGAAGAACACATCTTTTGTTACGGTGATGTTCATCCAAACGTTGAACGAATGTTTAGACGCATATACGATAGAGGTTCGAACCACTCATGGGATACCAGTACGGAGAAGCGATTTAGCGAGCGCTACCTTGAACAATATTCAGAGGGCCAAATGCATCTCGCAATACGAACGCTTCTCGTAACGATGGCTATCGATCCACGCTCACGCAGAAAACAGAACAAACTGTTGAAAGAACTCGAGGATCGTTGCGGTCCTATCGATATCAACCCCTACGACGTCACTCATGCAATTCTCAACGGGAAAGATTTGCCAACATGGAAGATGTAAATCGTTTTCATCGATTTTCTGTCTACGGTGTTGAGCAAGTTCTTTTGTAGTATACGCACCACTATGAAGATATGAACGACAGCGCTCTGAAGTCCAACAACAATGGCTTTTTCCAATCACCTAAACTCATTAGTTTAGTGCTGCTGTTTGTGTTTGTTATCGGATTGAGTGCTGGTGCTGTGCTCTCAGGCAGCGACTTAATCTCGAGTTCAAAAGAACAAAATTTCACGATTACTGCTGACAACGAAGTAGGGACAAATCAGTTCATTTTGATCGAGGTCGACGAAGGTGATAACGATGAGGAAGTCGTCACTGAGCATATCCTTCACGTTTTCTCGTTTGAAGCGACTGACCGCGGGGGTCTCATCACATGGGACTTTGGAGATGGATTCACAGCCACCGGTTCTGATGTCATGCACAGTTACGAAACACCGGGCATGTACACAGTTGAAGCAACCGAATCTCATGATGGAAGGGTGCAAACAGAATCAATCATCATAACGGTTCACCTCGAATCCGAGGCAGAAGTGGACAACATGGAATGTGTATGCGCTCCAACAGCGAAGGACACGATTATTCCATTGTCCGAACATGAGGGGATTTCAACACTGGAAGGATACGTACAAGTTGAACACGATGGTAGCAGCGAGTCCTGCTCGTTGCGTAATCCATTACAGGAATGTCATGTTCGTGTCATTCTGCAGCGCCTATCCAATGGAGAAGTCGTTGAACAATCCATCCTCTTCGATGAAACCTTCAGAAGCAACGAACAGGTCATTGATTTCAAATTCGAAGACATTGTATTGGAGCAAGGTGAGCGATTGCAATTGCGACTTGAGACCGATCAAGTCCGAGATTGGCACAAACCAACTGCTGCGTGGTTCACAAACGCTCCAAGCAATGTTTGAATCCGATATCGGCAACACAGTTAATTGACGGTGAGGATAGCGATTAACATGGGTCAACGACGTTTCTTCATCTCGTTACCTACCCTTGAAACCACACCGATGATGCCAATGAGTACGGCTATTCCTATTATCATAAAACCGATGAATGCTGGAGCACTGCTTGGAACCATTTCAGGATCACCGATGTAGACCCGTGTCGGGTCTGCGGGATCGTATCGAACTTCGAGGACATCATCCGATGCATCGGAAAGAATGTCCTGAGCAGAGCCACCTAGACGCTCCGACGCATTCTGATTGTTCTCGGCTGATGCATCGGGACCGAAGGCGTCGATACAAAACCAGAGTGATTCATTCACTGCAAACTCACAATGATACCACCACGTATCGTATTCGCCATCATCGAAATAACAATTCCAGTACGGCTCATCATTCGGTTCACTTTGCCACTTGCATTCTGTATCATAGACTTCCCAAGGGTCTTCGTATCGTGGGTCATCGTACTGTCGAGGGAAATCAGCCCCACCATGACCATAATCCCAAATGTCGTAAACTGCGATGCAAGGGTCAGGCATTGGACCACGCTTCGCATATTGAACTCCTCCGCCAGAACTGAAGAAATCGTAAGAGGGTTCGCAAGAAAGTTCCGTTTGAATCAAAGTACCGTTTTGAACATCTGGACCACAAATGTAGTTGTCCACCTCTAGCAAGGCACAATTTAAGACCAAATTCGCAGTAAAGAATTCCTCATAGCATGTGTCTTCACCACAACTCACGTCTTCACTCCATGCCTCGATCTCTGAATCCAAATGAACAGGCGTGCTTGGCCATGACATGGCTTCGTTCGCATAGTCATTGGCCTGAGTGTCTTCGACGAGAGGATTGACGAGACCATTCCAGAGGAACCAAGAGACGACAACAAGAATCAAGATGCCCTTGCCTGCGCTGAGTGCAGGGTGCAATCGTTTCTCTGAGGAGTAGGATTCCTCATCCGAAAAGGGTTCCAAATTGTTCAATGATTGTTGGGTGTTATCCAAGGAGGGTTGTTCCTCTTTGGATTCTTCTACAACGATCGTATCTTCTTCGGGTTGTTCCCAGAAAGCCTCTCCAATCATAGTGATGGTACGAATGCTCAATCAATGAAGTTAGTCCCGACGCAGGAGGAATAATTCATTCAATAGGAAATCCAAATGAACTAAGAAAGATGCTCAACGAAAAAGTCTCTCGATCGAACCAGAGCATCGGCACGAGCTATAGGATTCCCTTCAACAGTTGCTCCTCTATTACGTAGAATTCGAATTATCCACCTTCGGTGCCATCGTTTGTTTAGAGGCAATCGAATGCCGAAGAATAATTTACCTGACATAAATCCATTCTTGTGGATTCGGACAGTCCGCTTCTTCAAGTGAACTGCATATGGTAAAATCGTGAATTCTTTTTCGCAGTCAAACGAGTGGTGCGCTTCTGGATACACATGCAGAACAGCATTTGGTAGTTGAGGCATGAGGCTTTCAACAAAATGAACCGGTGTCCAATCATCAATTGCTCCATGAAGAATCAATTTGGGCGATTCGGTCCAATCCTTGACATCAGGTCGGAGATGAGCGGCTGGATAGAACGGTAGGTGTGCATCGAAAGGAGTACCAAGAATCTCAACGAGTGGATTCCATGCTGAATACAGTGCTACTGTCCCACCAAGACTCCAACCTGAGATTCCAATCTTTCCAATCTTCGGATTCTGCTCCAACACTGCACGAGCTCGAAAAGCATCCACGAGCATCATTGCATGTGTAACTGTAAGTTGATCATCAACCGTACTATCAATCGACCTCGAAATGAAGGAATTGACTTTACAGACTGCAAGACCAGAATCGAGCCAGCCATTGATGTGATCCTGGTGATGGTCAGCCCAACCCATACTTCCATGATGAGCAATCACGCATCCGAATGGGCCTTTGCCTTCTGGGAAATACAACTCACAGTCCACTGTTGTCTCTGGTGTTTTTTCCAAACGAGTAAGAATCTGATGAATCTCAAAGGGAGAGCGAGATTTGACTTGAAACCGAACGACCACGGATATCGATCGGATATTTTGCATTTCAAGTATGGGCCGATATTCGTTGGAAAGTGCTCGTACCGGGACATTATCTGCAAAGACCATGGTTCTGTAGGAATGCACTACCAAAGAATGGTTGGATATGTGATTCGAGGAGACATTGATAGGTGAGAATCACTTCGAATGTCCATGAGACTATGGCTAATTGTTATTTCACTTCTTCTTGGAGGCATATTAGTCGCAGCAGTGATTGGAATTCAGTACGAAGATACAATTGAGGACATACCAGTTCCCGCAGATGGAACAGGATGTGCTATTTCAGAAGAAGTCCTACCAAAACCACCATTCGGCAGCATTATTCCTGTAGAGGTCGACATGGACTGGGAAGATGAGAGCATTTGGCTTGGAATTATTTCAGGCCAGGAACGTGAACGTCTGATTGCTGCGTCCACGCTCGATTCAGAGGTCGTTGTCGAGTGTGATGCAGAAACGATTGAATTCCTCGCAGGTGGCCCAAACGCTCAATCAGAAACAGCATTCACTTGGGAAATGCACGAAGATGATCGGTATGCGATAACCGGTCAATCAGGTCTTCTTGATGAGAACTCCGATGGTGTCCTGGACGGAGTTATCGGAGATGATGAAAGTGGACCTTTGGTTTCCTTTTTCGACCTCTCTGTCAATGCGCATGCTGCTGCAGGACCAACGTTGTTGATCGGGCTCGGCATCCTCGAAGCGTTGACCATTATTGCAGGATTCACGAAGGCTACGAAGAGCGAAGGCAATTGAGTGCTCGTTCCGGGAAACTATCTGCAAATACCACGGTAATTGAATGTAGATGGAAAATTGCTTCTCTTGCAAGCGATTAGTAAAACAAACCAATCCATCATTGACTCTGTCGGAAGAAGATTGAAGAAGTGGATTCACCTATTTACAACGTGAACGACGAAGGACAAACTGGTTCTCCATTTTGGAACGTTGCCGAAGAAGACAATCCCGAACTACGTAACTTATCGAAAGAACAACTAATGGAACTTTCTGAAAAGTGGGAGTTTGAGGAAAATCAAAGGCAAGAGAAATTGAACAATGAATGGAAAGACAAAGTTCCCGATGATATGATCATGATGCGGGACGAAATACGAAACGCAAGGTATGTGGTGCTTGGATGCACTGCCTTGTATCTCTTGATGACCGTTTCAGACGGTGATGCATCACCACTCTCACCCCTCCAAGAACAAATCTGGCCACTCGTCATCATCACATTGCTCTTACCGCTTCAATTCCTTATTTCTCGCCAACTTCGGGAGGTACGATGGCATGCTGAAGATATGACTGTTGTAATTTATCGCAAAGGCTTCTCTGGAAACTGCTTCGTCGCTTCCGCAACCATACTTGAACAAGGTGATGAACTGGTACTCAATTCGGAGACAACATGGAGTGATGATGGGTTTCATGACGTGACAAGTGTGAATTTTCACGACGATTCGCATGCATCGAGAAAGGAGACCCATTACTGGATCGAGGTTCATCGTGGTGGACAAAGAAGCGATATCTTCGGTGACGATTGGAATAACAAACGCCATCTCTTAGCGACCATTGATTTCCTTCGACAAAAAATCTCTCAGTGATTGCAATTAACGAATTCGTGAATTATAAGTCGTGTTCACCAAGTGCTCGTACCGGGATTTGAACCCGGGTCAAAGGAATGAGAGTCCTTTATGATGGGCCACTACACTATACGAGCGTGGTAGTTTTGCCTGCATCGTCCTCTATTTAGAAATGGCGACTTAGAGGAATGAACTTCCATTCACTTTTCGTTTCCGGCCAATAGGAAAAAACAGTGTGCTGTTCGATATTTTTACTTTCACTTTTCATTTACCTCTCAATTTTCAGTTGATATACGGCCGCCCAAGAATCTTGGTTCATGAACAACAACGTTCCAACAAACTTTGCTGCTTTGTCAGCGTCGCAAAACGGTACTGAGGAACCGCTCTGGTACCACCGAAATGCAACTGTGTATGCATCTGCTAGTGGGAAGTTACCCGATCGAAGTAAAGACATGACTTGGAAGCCATGGCATCAGCCTGGCCAAACCACAACATCGAACTTCACCTCAAGCATTCGCAACCTCATCAAGCGAGCAGGAATCAGAGGTGAGGCTTGATGTCAAGAACCAAGCGCTTGCGAGATGCAATTGATGAATATCTCGAATCCGTTGAAGAGGCAAATACCAACGACATTCTCGATCACGTCAATCAGCGTTTCCGATGGGGAGCGACGATGAATCAACTTGGTAACGTTCTGGCACGGGACCGCCGTTTCATCAAGGTGGGCTTCGACGAAAACACTGACATTGGTGGTTTCCGAATGCGTGTTTGTGTTTGGGCTCGTGCAACCGCCTGAGAGAAAAGGAACAAGTGTCAACAGCCATTGGACGTATCATGGCCAACAAACTTATCGCATCGATTGAGTTAATGCGAATTAAGAACCTTGG
>CAXQWT010000093.1:0-12854 GCA_964227855.1 Salipiger bermudensis
CCACTTTAGCCGTTTTTATTATGGCTTTACTGGGGACGCAGCCATAGTTGAGGCAGTCACCTCCCATTTCCCCAGCTTCTATAAGCGTGACTTTTGCTTTCACCGCCGCAGCAATATAGCTGGTAATTCCTCACAACGTTTTGCAGCCTTAATGAAGCAGGATATCGTCTCCTCAACTTCACTCGGCTCAAGACTTCTTGAAGAGCCTTCACTCTCCGAAATAAAATTCACGCTTGCAGAACTGGCTTGTTGACCCGTAATCGATGACGGCGCGCGCATGCCTCCATGGAAAATCTGGACAAATGATTTGCATGCGTGTTGCTTTAGTTGAGTTGCAAGTGATGTCAATCCTGGAAGATGATGATCGCTCCAAACGCCAAACTCCCCCTCCCATCCTTGACCGGATTCTTGGACGTGGGATGCTGCGGTTGTGATGAGGCCAAAGCCACCTTCTGCACGACGATTGAGGAATCGTATCTCTTCATCAGAGAGTGTTCCATCTGGATGGCTCTGTTTGTTCGTCATCGCTGCAAGGACACTACGGTTTGGAATGACCAAACCGTTTCGCATGGTCCACGGTTCATCCATCGAAGACATACGATGACCTCATTGGTCTCGCCAATTTGGAGCATGAACATCAGCATTCTTGTGCATTGACAGGATTTCGGCAATAACTGCAATAGCAATTTCTTCAGGAGATTCAGCACCAATGTTCAGCCCAATTGGGCAACGAATCTCATCGAGTGTCGATGATTGAATTCCTGCATCGATGCACGATTCAGTGAACGACTTCCACTTGGATCGACTTCCAATAGCCCCAATCCGAGGAAAGGCTGTGCCGTTGGGAGAAACATTAGCGGATTCAACCAGTTGCAACAACCGTTGAAGTCGATCGAGATCTTCAGAATAATCATGCCCAAGCAAGAGGATATCCGAAAACCGTGTGAGCGATTCTGCGGTTTCACCGGAAAAGAATGCTTCAACGGTGGAATGTGACCGTTCAACTGCCTCAGGATAAAGTTCACTGGTTGTAAACGCTTCACGAGTATCCTGAACGGAAAAATTCCATCCTTTTTTCGGCAAAAGCTTGGATAGGGCTTCTGAGCAGTGCCCCCCTCCCATCAGCAGAATGTGTGGCATTGGTAGCATCAACTCCAGAGAAATGGTGACCTGTCCACCACAAAGCGAGTCCAGTGGTTGTACTTCATAGCCCTTCGCCCCTTTGTTAAGGCCAAAGTTGTGGACTTCAGATGTTGCTTTTGATGCTTGAATCAATTCTTTGCATCGGTTGAGAATTCTATGCTCTAAGCCTGCTCCTCCAACTGTCCCAACCCACTCTTGATGTCGGTTCATAGCCAAGCGGGCCCCTGCTTTCCCGGGTACACTTCCCTTTGTTCCAACAACTGAAGCAAGAACGACAGGGGAATTATGTTGTAGTTGTTCCAACACCCATGCCAGAACTCTCGCCGTCATGACAAAGCCTCGATGAACATACACATACGATTTGCCCTAGAACCAATCTTCCTCCGAAGCGGCGAGCAAGTCGGCTATGTCGGCTTCAGTATCGATGTTGAGATGGAGCCACGGGAATTCTACAGGCATAGCTTTTCGCTGAACCAAAGAGGAGAGAGGTGCATCACGTTCAGCCAGGTAAACCGCATTGATATCGTCGCCAACAATCAGCAATGGATGGCCTCCACGATCGTTCCAAACAGGGCATGCGCTCGTTTCTGATTTCAGTAGATTGTTGACCAATTCAACACTCCAACCAGGACGATCGACAGGAACTAAAAGCACCTTCTTAGGCAAACGACCATTTCGTTCAAGAATGCTCGCAAGTCCGCATTGAACCGACCCTGTCCGCCCTTTTTCCGGATCAGCGTTCAGCACCACATGAGCAGATGGGCAAAGCAGTAAGAGGTCTGCGAAAAGATCCGTGTTGGTGACAATCGTCACCTCTGCTTGGCGAAGTAGATGCAACCTGCTCGAAAGTCGTTGAATCAAAGGCTTACCGCGGACATCAACGAGGGCCTTTGGCTGTCCCAGGCGGGAAGAGCGCCCAGCAGCCAAGAGAATTACATCCATCGCCCCCATGGGTTGACGATTGCTGGAACAATGTTGAGAATTTCGGTTCATATACAGTGGAAATGAGATGGAACTGTGCATCAGGACATCGAACCTACTCCATACGAGAAATCCATACGATTTCTTCGCGATGTTTGTGCTATTGATGGCATCGAGTTGATCGAGTCAGAATCCACATCAACCATCACGGTTCGAGTGAGGGGGCGTTCCAGACGTCATTATGAGATTGTGGCCTCACGTCAAGTTGGACTCCTCGTCGAAGAACCGTGGACGACGGAAGTCACTGGTGCAGCATGGAAAAGCGATTTAGTATCAGAACAAACACGTGCGTATACTGCAAAACTGTGTCTTAACATCCATCATGACAAGGAGCATCTGCCTTTGGGAGATCAACTTGCTGCACTTGCACTAAGTCTCCATAATGACATCAAATTAGCAATGGACATTGCTCTTGTCGCTCAGTTTATTGTCTGCCCAAGAGACGAACTCTTGAATGTGCATATCTTTCAGGATGAAATGGTTGTGACTGAAGACATGATTGAGAATGGCGGTCCGAGCATTGATGTGAATCTTAATCAAGAATTTGAATACGTAGACTTTTTTGAGGATTTCTGGCCTGTGCATGAACCGGAACACCTTGAACTGCAATTGAGTGGGAATAGTTGGGCTCGAGATGTTGAGAATGACATCATGCAGCGTTACGACCGAAGAAACAATTGATCACAGATTCTTGGTAATTTCTCGACCAATGATCATCCGTTGAACTTGGCTGCTTCCTTCGTAAATTTGCATGACTTTCGCTCCACGCATGAGTCGAGCAACTGGGTATTCTTCTGAATATCCATATCCGCCGTACACCTGTACTGCATCGGTTGAAACTTGCATAGCAGTATCAGCGGCAAATCGCTTTGCGTGAGCAGCAGATTCTGTGTTTTTGATACCTGCATCTGCGTCCGCAGCAGACTTCCAAGTTAGCATGCGGCTGGCTTCGATGTTTGTCTTCATATCTGCGAGCATGAATTGGATGGCTTGGTGTTTATGCAATGGTTTTCCAAACGTTTGGCGCTCATTGCTGTATTGTAGCGCATGTTCGTATGCTGCACGAGAAAGACCTGTTGCATGGGCCGCAATGTTTGGACGGCTCAAATCAAATGCGCTCATCGCATTCATCCAACCACCCGATTCGCTTTCCCCAACCAATTGGTTGGCGGGGATTCGAACGTTGTTGAACGTAATGCTTCGTGTGTCGCTGCACCGTTGACCCATGTTTGTTTCTTTCTTCCCAAGTGAAAGACCTTCAGCATTGGATTCGACGATGAACCCAGACATTCCTCGGTATCCTGCATCGGGATCTGTCTTTGCAAGTACAAAGAAGAAATCGGCATATCCTGCGCCAGTAATCCACATTTTTGAACCGTTGATGACATAGTCATCACCATCACGAACCGCTGTTGTTTGAACAGCAGCGACATCCGAACCTGCACCGGGTTCTGTTACTGCATAGGATGCGAGAGCCCCTTCTTCAGCGACCTTACGCAACCAGATATTCTTCTGTTCTTCGGTTGCACCGGTGATGATTGGAGCACATGCCAAAGCAGTCGCATACGCAGCAGTTGCGAAACCAGGATCGCCCCAAGCAAGTTCCTCATTGACGAGAACCTCTTCCATACAACCAAGACCAGGCCCCCCATATTCCTCTGGGATGTGGAGATTGAGAAGACCCATCTCATGAGCGAGTTGGATGGTCTCTTTAGGATAGATTGATTCTTCGTCCCAATGCTCTGCATGTGGACGGATTTCGTCACGAGCAAATTCCTGAGCAAGCTCGCGCAACATCTCTTGCATTTCGTCCAATTGGAAGTCGACCATGGTTCGGCCAGTGGAAGGTCGGACATAAGTCTTGATTTTGATTCAACTCATCGGTTGAGTTGTAAAACGACCAAGAATGCAATGTAGAACAAGACCAAACAGGTTCCTTCCCAGCGCTCGAACCGATAGGTTCGGCGCATGAAGAAAAGGGCCAAAAGGACACCAAGAACGGTCGCTGGTGCAATCACTTCCATTGTCAAACCGTTATCAGCATCCGAAAGAGAAAGAGGATGAATCATTGAAGCAATGCCCACTGAAAGAAGCGGATCGGTGATGTTTGAGCCAATTAAGGTCCCAATAGCGACACCCTTGCTTCTTTTGGCTGCCATAAGGGCGATGGTGAGTTCTGGTAAGGACGTACCAATCCCAGACACTGTGGTTCCGATTACAGAGTGAGGCACATGTAACTTTACTGCTAAGTCGTACGCTTGCTCAACCAAAATGCTGGCAGCATAAACTGCAAATGCGAGTCCAAGGAAAATCATGATCAAATAAGCAGTAGAACTCCAGTTTGAACCTCGAACTTCGTATTCACCCGCTTCTTCAACCTCTTCCTGACGAATCGCTTCTCGTTTCATCAACAGCCAAACGATGTAGGCGATGTAAAGAGATGCAAGAATTGCCCCTTCCCAGCGCTCAAGTGTGTTGTTGGTCCAAACGAAGAACAGAAGGAGCATGACTGCGAGGAGCATAATGACACCATCACGATTCAACCAAGAAGGTCGAACCTTGACTGAGCGAGTCATGACTACGATTCCCAAAATCAGGGTGATTTGAACCAATACAGAGCCGAGGATGCTCCCAATGGCAAAATCTGCTGCACCGTTTTTGCCTTGACTTGCTTCATAAGCCGCACTGCCTGAAACCAAGATTTCTGGGAGTGATGTTCCTATTGAAACGATGGTCAATCCAATGACGATTTCTGCGATTCCAGCACGACGTGCAAGTCCCTTGGCTCCTTCAATGAAAAAGTCGGCACTGGTGATGAGCAACCCGAGTGAAAGAAAAAGAATTACGCTTACAACAAGCATTGAATTTGATTGCCCTAAATATTTCATTAGAACGATGGCAAGGAACAATGCCCCAGTAATTAGCATGGCATTAAAGTGAATGAGTTGGGGGATTCCCATCAACTCATCCTTCTGCTCCATAGACTGCCCATGGGTTATGGGTTTTGATGCTTCTGTCCTATAAGTGAGGTAAGATGATGTTCTGTATTGGTTTAGTTTTGACGATGTGGAAGCGTGGTGGCATCGAAGCCGGCGGCACCTTTACGATGGTTTTTGTCGGATGCGGTAGCGTCGCTATCGACCTTTCATCCCTCGGGATATCGCTCGCTTTTGGAGCGATTGTAGCCTTGGTAATTATCGCAATCGGCCGTTGGAGTGGAGCTCACATCAATCCTGCTGTTTCAATTGCATTTTGGTACCGAGGCGACCTTTCAAACCGAGATACCATTGCACATGTTTTTGGTCAACTGATAGGAGCGTCGTTTGCTGGCTTCTTGTTAAACGGTGCTGGACCAACTGTCCGAAACACATCATGGATGAATCTGATTGGTATTGAAATCCTCATCACGTTCCTTCTCATGGCATCAATTCTATGGATCATTCGACAAACTGAGCAATGGGTCCCAATCGCCATCGTGGTGGGAGCATCTGTGGCACTACTGGCTTTCACGTTTGGTCAATACACCGGAGCGAGCATGAACCCAGCCCGGACGTTTGGGCCAAATCTTGTTTCAGGAGATGTAATAATCATCCCTGTTTACTTCATATGTACTACAATTGGGGCCCTATTGGCCGTGGTTGCAGAACGATTTATTGCATCATCTTCTCAATGACACGGACCACATGTTCGACTGATGGGATGGTGTAGTTTTCCAACGGAGGTGAAAACGGCACAGGTGTATCAAGAGCACCAATGACGACTGGTTGGGTTTCGAGTTGATAAAACGTTGATTCGAGTATTCTGGATTGAACGGTATGACCCAAGCCGCCGTGCCACTGGCCTTCTTGCAGTACCACAAGTCGGCCTGTTTTCTGCACAGATGCAATACAAGACTCAGCATCGAAGGGCAGGAGGGTTCTCAAATCGATGATCTCTGCATGGACCCCATTCTCGGCAAGTTTTGCTGCCGCTTCGGCTGCAATGTGCACCATCGCACCCCAAGTCACGACAGTAACATCCTCACCTTCTCGGACGATTGAGGCCTTTCCGATGGAATGGCGGACTCCTTGTTCAATCGACGAATGGACAGATGTTGTATCGACTTTCTGGTTGATGTTTTGCCCCCAGCCCGTTTTTCCTCCGCGTAATCCGTAGAGTCCAATGTGCTCTAGGAACAATACCGGATCATCGAGATGTGCGGCTTCGACCAACAAATCGTATGCATCTTGCGGTGTTCCAGGAGCGAGGACAACCAAACCTGGGTCGTTCGCAAACCACGATTCAATCATGTTCGCATGGAATGGACCGGAACGCGTTCTTGCTCCCAGCGGAACACGAATTGTCATTGGGCAATCTGCCCCCCAGCGCCAACGCAGCATTGCTGCATTGTTGACAAGAGCGTTGAATCCCAGAGCAGCGAAGCCTCCAAATTGGATTTCAACCATCGGGCGCATTCCTGACAAAGCCGTACCCACGCCAGCATGGACGATGATTGCTTCACAGAGTGGCATATCAACCAGTTTCTCTTGGTGGCCGGCGTTCTTCAAGGCCATATTCATCCCAAAGGCCCCGGCGACTTCCATATCTTCGCCAATGAAGACGCAATCTTCGCCGTATGCGTTCGCAATGTCAACCATTGCTTGTTGAATCGCTCGAGCATAGGTCCACCCACCGGATTCAACATAATCGAGTGGCTGAATTGAGGCAGGAGATTGGACATTCAACACAGAACCAATGGCATCGAGATGGTCACTGTGCGTTCGTGCATCGTGGAGGGTTGTGACACCCTTTGTGACGGTCTCTGGTTCCGGCCATGGCATTGCTTCAACCACTTCACGTGCCTCATCAACATGATTCTGCTCTTCAGATTCCATCTCTGTGATATCTTCTTCAGAAACACCAAGCGTTAACAACAACTCACGGTGCGATGGAATCGGGTCTTTGTCAGCCCAATATTCGAGCAACTCACGATCAACGTATCCTGGAGGTGTCCCTGTTTCAGAACCAAGGTAGAGATCGTCGTGATGATGTGCGTGACCACACCCCCGCATGGTTTCAACATGAATCATGGTAGGTCCGCCTCCTTCGAGTCCAAATTCACGAGCTGTGGCGACACTTGCATGCCATGCTGCTGGATCAGATCCATCGATGGTCCATGCTGGGAATCCCATGGCTACGGCCTTGTCAGCCCACAACTCAACACCAGACTGATGTGCAGGAGGTGTATCAAGCGCAATTTGATTGTTCTGAAGAATGTAACAAATTGGCAATCCACGCGCCCCAGCGAGATTGATGGCTTCCCAATACTCTCCTGAAGATGAGGCTCCTTCTCCGATACAGGCGACATGGAACCGACCAAGGGATTGTTTCCATCCTGCAAATGCCAAACCTGTCATGGTTGCACTGGCAATTGGAAGTGGAGCTGTTGGCGGAAGGACACCTACGTGCCAAGCACCAATGTGGAGGTCACGTCCACCTGCACCGTCATGACCGCCGTTTTGGTTGGATCCTGCTTTACCCATTTGAGCAGCCATGACATCCACAACGGTATCGCCCATAGCGAGTGAAAGTCCAACATCACGTATCATAGGAGCAACCAGGTCACCATCGTAACCGTTTCCAGGAGTATGTGATTTGTCTGGTTCATCGGTTCGCCTCAATGCAGTTGCAACCGCAACAACGCCTTCTTGCCAAGTCGAACGAAATCCTTTTCCTCCAAATCGTGAGCCATCCGGTGTTTCCATTCCTGAAAAGAAGACCTCCTTAAGGTGAGCATCCATGACTCGTGTTCGAGTCATCAGACGTTGCCATTCCATTCGATGCTCCATTGTCGTAGACATGTAGTGAGCGAGACGCCTCAAACACAAACGCAAATCGACAATAAGATGCTTGATTCGTCGTTGAAGATGTTCCTCAATGGTTCGACGTGGCATGACCTCTTGCTCGAGAATGTTGGAAATTTTATGGGCATTCTGTGCCTCAAAACCTCGTTTAAATGCATCCACGAACCGTTCACTGAACGCATGCCACGACTCACCATCAAAGGAATGTTGGCCATCGATGTGGAGGTGGTCCCAAATGTTTGCCGCCAGGAAGACGTGCCCTTCATGTCGCTCTGAAAAGAAACGCATAACTTCGGCTCGAGCAGCGTCGATGAGAAGTGGTTGTGTGAAGGTTAACGCCTCGGATGGTGTCCATTCGACACCATGAATGACTGGTTGTGCACCTTGTGTCATGACCCCGCCCCGTGTTGGCGAAGTGACGCCTTGTTTCAAGGCTATGGATTCATGGATTTGGCAAAACGGGTTACTCTTCTTCACCAATTGCTTCCTTGAGAACACGGATTGAGGTACGCGTTACAATAACAGTTGCAAGTACTGTAGCAACCATTCCGAGGACAAGAAGGAACAGCCCTCCGTTGCTCTGTGTCAATCCAGCCATGCCCGATTGACTTAATGCAATTGAGCCAAGAGCGTGTCCATAATATGCGTAGATCAGACAATAAATCAGACTTGAAACGTTCGAAAGCATAAACACTCGAAGCGATACCGGTGTTGCAGACATAATGTAATTGAGCCATTCATCAGGAAGGATTGGTGAAAGACGGACCAGTACTGAAATCCGCATTGCATCTTCACCTAGTGCCGCTTCAATATTGAGCATACGTTGGTCGTTTTGAATCGCTTCTTGTATCGAATCACGGAACAACCATCTTCCCAAAACAAAGGCAATGAAGCCACCAACCATTGAAGCGACAAAATTGACTGCAACTGCAATCCAGAATGGGAAAATAGCACCCGCCCCGACCTTGACAAATGGAGTTGGTAGAAGGAGAACGATTGCCAGTGAAAGTGCAATCATGAAGAGAACTGGCGACCATATTCCAAACCCTTTGAACCAGTCGATGATGTTGACAGCGTCCTGAAACAAGAGGTAGCCTGCAAAGCCACAAAGGATCAATGCAGCGATACCAAACATTGCCCGCCACTGATAGAGGCGAACCTTTTGTTGCTTCATTTGCTGAAGATTCTTTCGTCCATCGATAAGATGAAGTTCGGACGGCTTTGGAAGTTGGGACACCTTTGGCCGAGGGATTTTCTTCATGGAAGTCACTCCTCTTCCAATTCAGGTAATGAAGAAAGAACGTCCCTCAGCATTTCCGTTGCATCCTCAATACGCGTCATGAGTGTAATGTCAGCCACTGCCCCTGGCCGCCCTAAATCCCACATCAATTCATGAACCATTTCCGTTGTCAATCTCGTCATTTGTAGGACTTGAGGGTCGATTCGATCCATATCATCATCAGGCAGAAGTGCGATTTGTTCAGGCACTTCGTCCAGGATGCTATCCATTTTCGATTCGATTTCATCAGCAATGTTGGCAGCTTGTTGTTCCAAAATGGACTCCATTCCCCCAGCGGATACTGGTATTGGTTGTTCATTGAGATCTCCAAGAGACTTCTTTTTCTTTAGGTCTTCAAAGGATGGCCCCGTTGCATCTCCGGATTCACCTCCCTCCTGGACCAAGCGATTGAGGGCGACTCGCAAAAGGTTCGAGAGATCTGTTGCTTCGAGATCCAAATCAACATCCATCCCTTCTTCACCCATTTGGGAGAGAATTTCGTTGATGAAGGACTCATTGATTCGATCTGGCCCAACCAGCCCTTTGAGCATAGGAAGCGCCCATCCACCTCCGCCGGCCATGACAGCAACATCAAACGACCCCCCTCCGGTATCGAGCGTAACATCTGCAGGGGGAGGGACGAATTGTTTACGACTGTGTTTCCACAATTGATCAATAAGCACCTTCATGTCCACCGGTTTTCCAATGACTTCGTGAATCCCTGCTTTTGCAGCAACCAGCATGAAATCAGGAGTTGTTGAACGGGACAACAGAACGATGCGGCACTTGAAGGCAAATTCAGGGTCACCCATCAGTCGCTGAGCAGCATCAATCGCATCGCCCGATTTCCATTCTCCATCAAGCAAGACGACTTCAGGCATAACAGCAAGTGCAGTACCTTCTGCTTGACGTAATGTTCCAGCCCGAGTGACGTCGAATCCTTCACGTTCAAGAGTTGATGCGAGAAGGGTACGACGACCCTGATTCTCGTCAGCAACGATGACCTTTCCCATGATGACCAGAAGGAAACGAGACCTCCGGCTCTTTGAACCTCACCCACAAATTAGCCATATACGATGTCTTCTGGAGCGATTTTGCCCCATGCCATGATACCACCCGTAAGATTGTACAGGCGGCTTGAATCAATACCTGATTGGTTGAGCAACATGATTGCCATTTGGGAGCGCATTCCACTTCGACACATGACCACGACATCGCAGTCGCTAGGAATATCATTCGCAGCCGTATTCGCAACATTGTGAATGATATGCAGATCGAATGTGGCAAGTCGGACTTGTTCAAGTTCCTCATCACTGCGTACATCGATAATGAAGGGATTCCATCCTGTTTGTTGCTTTGATTTTAATTCAGGCACGGTGATGGATTGCATCATGGATTCCCCTGCAACTTCGTCTTCTTGAACTTGCTGAGGGCGTGGCGTGCAGTAAACCGGGTCATCAAACAACGCTTGAGCATGAGACAAATCTGTGATATCTGGTTTGGATTCAAGAGCACCAAATTGCAACGATTGCATGGTCATCGATTCTGCATCGTACAAGAGTAAACGGCCAATGAGGCTTGATTCCATACCAACGATGTGCTTGATGACCTCCGTCGCCTGAAGACTACCGACAACGCCGGGAAGAACACCAAATACACCAGCCTCAGCGCAGTTTTGCAGCGCTCCAGCCGGAGGCGCTTCGGGAAACAAATCCCGGTAACGACGGTCTTCTTTTGAGGAAAAGAACGAGACTTGGCCCTCAAATCGGTGGATTGATCCGTAGACCCAAGGAATCGAAAGGAGGTGACATGCATCGTCGATCAAGTATCGAGTTGGAATATTGTCGGTCCCATCGACGACCACATCCCATCCTTTGTACAACTCAAGTGCATTTTCAGGAGTAAGTCGTTCCTTGTGTTCAACAACGTTGAGATTTGGATCAAGGGCAAGAAGTTGTTTTTTGGCAGAATCAACCTTCATCCGACCTACGTCTTGCGTTCGATGAAGCACTTGACGTTGTAAATTCGATATGTCGACTCGATCGTCATCAATTATTCCAATGGTCCCAACACCTGCTGCAGCCAGATAGAGAAGCACGGGGCTGCCAAGCCCACCTGCGCCAACAACGAACACCTTGGCCTTAGCCAACTTCTCTTGTCCCTCAATTCCAACTTGTGGAAGGACAAGATGACGGGCATGCCGTTGCATATCGACCATGTTGATGCGTATTGATGCTCAATCAAATAGACATCGTTGCTCAATGAACGTTTTCTTCAAGCCACTTTTCTGCATCCATAGCGGCTTGGCAACCCATTCCGGCTGCGGTAATGGCTTGTTTGTAACGTGTATCAACGACGTCACCAGCAGCGAAGACGCCATCGACGGAGGTCATGGTATGCTTCTTGTGAATGATGTAGCCATTCTCATCGGTATCGACTTGACCACCGAGGAAATTCGTGATGGGTTTGTGGCCGATGGCGATGAATGCTCCTGTGGCAGCTATTTCCTCTGTCGACCCATCTCTTGGGTCTTCGAGAACTGCTCCTGTGAGTCCTTTCTCATCGCTTAGCCATTCTTTCACTTGACGGAACGTTTTGATCTCAATCTTAGGATGATTCGCAGCTCGTTCGTACATGATGGTCGATGCTCGGAAGACATCACGGCGGTGAATCAATGTGACCTTCGATGCAAAACGGGTAAGGAACGTTGCCTCTTCACAGGCAGAATCTCCTCCTCCGATAACAAGAACTTCTTCCTCACGGAAGAAAGCACCATCGCATGTAGCACATGTGGAGATTCCTCGTCCTTTCTGCTCTGCTTCACCTGGTGCATCCAACCAAATGGATTCTGCACCGGTACTCACAATGAGAGAATGAGCAAAGAATTCTTCACCTTCAACCGTGACCTTGAACGGACGAGAAGAGGTATCTACAGATTCGACGTTTTTGTCTTGAACATTCAAACCGAATCGTTCTGCTTGTTCACGAAGTTGCATCATCATTTCAGGACCGCCGATTCCTTCTGGATAGCCAGGAAAATTCTCGATATCGCTTGTTAGCATAAGTTGTCCGCCGGACATGTATCCAGCGAACATGAGGGGTTCGAGCATGGCACGAGCCGTGTACAACCCAGCAGTGTATCCAGCAGGTCCCGATCCGATAATGATGACATTGTGAACATCCGACATTTGACTCACTCTTCGACCAACACCCCGATGGACTTGAACATTATCCCTCTGTTTTCTCGGCCATTGTGTCGGCTAGACACCTATGTAGGTCAGAGCCGTCTATTGAATATCCGCAATATGCCACTCGTGGGGCCATGCGTGATGGTATGGAATGGGTCGAACATCCTGCAGGAAGCCAAGAATGGTTCTATCGAGACCCATCAACGCAACAGTGGATTCATCGAAAATGAAGCTTCTAAAATTGAATTTGGCCTTGTGCTAAAATTTAATGCTCATTGAGATGAGGTTGCAATATGGATGTCGCCTCGCACTGGTTGATGGGGTCAGGCGCCACAAGTGGGCGCACGAAATTCTGGGTCGCTGGAATCATGGGCGTTCTTCCCGACTTGCTTGTTTTCATTCCGAATTCATTCTTTTTGG
>CAXQWT010000094.1:0-21716 GCA_964227855.1 Salipiger bermudensis
CGAAAAGGCCACAACAACGACATTGAAAGTCTGCTTCAATCGATTCATCATGCAGAAATCGAGTATGCACGTACCCGACGTTTCTGGGGTTGATTACTCAAACTCTACGTTTCGAAGTTTGATTCCAGCCTCTTTCATCATGTTGGTTGAGCGAGTGAAATCTTCTGTCCAGCGTTCTGGGATGTTGTTGGTGCCTGCATAGACCACCTCAACAATTCCTGCTTGAATCAGGGAGCGTGCACAACGGGTGCATGGCGGCCAGGTTACGTAAGCGGTGCAATCTTTGAGCGAAACACCAACACGGGCAGCATGCATGATTGCGTTTTCTTCCGCATGGCAAATCAATGGATACTTTTCCTCGCGGTCAGCGAGGCGTTCATCTGAATCCTCGATGCCTCGAGGAAATCCATTGAATCCTGTTGACCGTATTTCTCGATCTGCACCGACAACGACGCAACCGACCTTTGTTGATGGGTCCTTGCTCCAAGAACTGATGTGGTTTGCTAATTCAAGAAATCGTACATCCCACTTCGAACCCATCTTGACCAACTCGGGGTTATGCTTCATCCCTTTCAGTGTTTGCAGGGAACAATTCCATCTGTTCTGAGCCCCAGTATCCAAAGGATTCGTACAATTCACCGATGAGATACAGTGAACCAATTGCCATTGCAAAGCTCGGTTTTATCTCGTTCAAACAATCAAACGAAGCCTCTGCGTGCTCTTGTTCGTAAACGATACACGATGAAGGCCAATCGAGGCTCCTTAATGCTTGGAGAGGTATGCCTTCAAATCGTCCAAACTGTGGTCTTGTAAGAACAATTGATTCGGGGGGATGTTTGTGACAGAGATCGACAAGAGGCTTCGCAAAGGCAGCCAAATCATGTTGAGGAGTGCATCCAAACACAAGCGTCCATGACGGTTCTTTTTCGATACGTTGACGTATCTGAGGTAGCATTCTCAACAATCCACTCGGATTGTGTGCTGCATCGAAAAGGATTGAACCGCCCCACGGAGCAGGCAACTCTTGGAAACGACCCGGCCAATTCAGCATTGCAACCGAGGCTTCTAAATTATTGACGTCAAGATTGATCGCTTCAAGCGTTGCCTTTGCGAGCAGCATCGCTTCACGTTCAAAGGAGGATGTATCAGGGATTGAAATCCATTTGACTGATGCTGGCTCCATCATTTCCCCGAGGTCGCTCCTGCCGGCATTGATTGCTTCTTGTTCGATGGCCATCCTCGCATCAGAATCATCAACATGGCGAACAATCAACGTCTTTCCAGGCCGAGCAATCGCAGCTTTTTCTGCTGCAATTTCGGCCAACGTATCTCCGAGAACATCTCGATGCTCCAGACTCAGTGATGTAATGGTGCTTAGGTCAGCTGGAAG
The DNA here is from genome assembly GCA_964227855.1 of Salipiger bermudensis. GTDB lineage: Archaea > Thermoplasmatota > Poseidoniia > Poseidoniales > Poseidoniaceae > MGIIa-L2. The sequence goes on from CAXQWT010000094.1 coordinate 1,391, forward strand.
GATTCGAGTTGCATCGTAACGTCCCCCAAGTCCTGTTTCAACGATGAAGACATCCACCTTGTTTCTGTGAGCACAAAGACAAGAGACGAGAAACGTAATTTCGAAGAAGGTTAATTCTTCATTCAACAGCGATTCTGCCTCTTGTATCTCGAGAAGGAATGCATCAAATTGTTGCGATGAGATAGGGCGACCATTGAGGCGAATACGCTCTTCAATGCGCATCAGATGTGGAGAGGTGAACATCACTGTCGATTGTCTGAGTTGATGCAGATGAGCCGCTAGAGTGGCACAAAGTGTTCCTTTTCCGTTGCTGCCGGCAACATGGAGAATTGTTCCGTCATACGCTGATTGAATCAATGATTGGTGAATCTTGAAGACACGCTCAAGGCCGAGTTCCATTCCACGCTTCTTGCTTTCAGCAAGCCATTCACGTACATTGGATGGCATGGACCTCAGACAACCCTTGCGGTTGGTTCTCATAGGTGTAGCGATGCGACGATTGTCTGTGCAACCGTCGATGCGCTCAAATGTGGTTCATGTCTGGACGTGGTATGAGCGACGTCGCAGGAGACTTTCGCCGCCAACTCCCATCCATGATTGGGATGGCGGGGATGTTTGTTGCCACCATCTTCCTTGCCATGTACATCCGACCTTGGTACGACAAGGCAGGATTGCAAGCATTTGGGGAAGCTGGGGCCTCGCAGTTACGCTACATTGGTCTTGAATTGTTGATGATCTTCATCTTCACTGCAGCCATATTGATGCTTGCAAAATACAAGAAAGAATGGGTCATCAAGTACGGAATTATGGGAATTCTTTTCATTGCACTGCTCTATGCAAGCATTCCTCTTGCGCATCAACTCATGGTCGATGACAGCGTTACGCCGTTTGAATATCAGTCAACAAATGAAACGGAAGCCACCTACCTTACCGAGATTGGTATGGATCAGTACCTTGACTCGACTCGAACCAATCAGAGCGGGGAATTCGTCAATACCATTCGCCTCATGCAATGGGGTATTGAAGAGCCTATCTGGACAACCGACATTGCTCACGGACCAGCCAGTGAGTTTTCCAGATTGGTTGTCGTTCCTGGTACCGATACGGTAACCATTAACAACGCTGCATTGATTCACACACTCTCACTTTCCGATGGAACACTTGAATCGACCTACGAGTGCTTTGAGTACGATGAAAATGGTGATGTTCAATCCATCCTACTGACCGGCTGTGAAGTAGTAACAGAGACGGAGGATGCTGTTTACATCCTCGATGGGGCGAACCGGATGCATCGGTACAACACATTCGAAGAGTATCCCAATGTCATGACGAAGCAAGCCACATGGGATCTTCCAAGCCAAATGAATGTGAACGAATTGGTTGAAGCTGAACTCTTGGATGATGATCACCTCTTGGTCGTTACCAGCTCATATTCAGGAGTCATTCTTCTCAATGAAACTGCTGGTCCACCCGACATTGGTGGCTTCTATGAACAGGTACAGATGCTCATCGAGGCAGAATCAGAAGCAGGATTCTCAGCCTTGGACGTCGGCTACTCCAACGTTGCAGATGAACCGATGCAGGAAGCTACCGATCGCGAGCAACTCATCGTTATGGGGACGTTGGACGGTGATATCGTAGCTTGGACTTATTCCCCGATGACGAGCGAAGTCCTGCAAGGGGAATCACGAGTAAGCATCAACAGTTTTGCCAACAGCATTCGTGATGTTCGTTTGACAGATATTGATGCCACTGGCTACACTGAGTTGTTGATTACAACCGACGAAGATGCTCGACTTCTGTATGGCTCGTCCATGGTTCAGCGATTGATCATCGACGTACCTGAAGGCCAGAACGTTGCTGTTACTTTCGGAGAGACGCCGCAAGACATCGAAGACGATACAATTCATTTCTATGCCACCGTCATCGATGGAACCTACTCCACCTCCAGTGGAGTTGTTGATTCATCGATGTTCCTTGTTGGAGGCCTTGTCATTGAGGACATTCCAACCATTCTTGGTCTTCTTTTCAGCCTCCTGTTGATGATTCTGCTCTACGTACACAGCGAGTGGTATGTCGTCAACACCGTTGGCATTCTTGTCGGAAGCGGTGTCATTGTCATGCTCGGCGTTTCGTTCGTTCCAACCTTGATCATGGTGTTCATGATTGCTGCTGCGATTTACGATGCGTGGGCGGTATACAAATCGAAACACATGCTTGATCTCGCAGATACAATGATGAATCTGAATTTACCAATCTTGTTGGTGGCTCCTCAGGACTCAGACTACTCGATGCGTGCTGAACGCACAACGGTACATGAAACGCCTGAGGAACCGACTGATACCATGCATGAAGCACCTCGTGAGCGTGTTGTTGCCAAGAGCAATGATGCAATGCTCATGGGACTTGGTGATGTTATCTTCCCAGGTATGCTTGTTCTTTCAACATTGCAATATGTTGGAGGAGACAACGGCTTCATCATGGCGATGACCACGCTCGTTGGAAGCCTCGTTGGATATTCGATTCTCATGTACTTCGTAGGCAAGGGACAGGCACAGGCAGGTCTTCCATTGCTTAATGGTGGTGCGATTTTAGGCTACATTGTAGGTGGCCTGTTGACGATCGGTATGGCGATGTTCCAGTTTAACATCAGTTTCTGAGGTGATTGAGCATGTTGGATATGCAATTGTTCCGAGAAGAGGTCGACATAATTCGTGCAGACCATGATCGTCGAGGCATTCCTCACGATAACATCGAGAAGGTGATTGCACTTGATTCGGAATGGAAGTTGATGCTTCGAGAAACCAATGAATTGCGACGTCGAAAAAACGAAGCTGCTCGTGGAATCGGGGCTGCCAAGAAATCAGGTGACGAGGCCGAAGCACAACGAATTTTATCCGAAGTTGCCAACCTTGGAGCACAGATTTCTGAGATGGAAACGAAGACTGATGCACTTCTTTCTGAACGTGATGCAGTTCGTATGTCGATACCTAATCTCTTGCATCCTGAGGTGCCATCAGGTGCTGATGAATCGGGCAATACCAAGCATTCACTGCACGGTGAGAAGCCGTCCTTTGATTTCGAACCAAAGACCCACAACGAATTGATTGAGGAAAACAAGTGGGTCGATTTGGAACGTGCTGCAAAAATTACTGGTAGCCGGTTTTACTTCCTAAAGGGCGATTTAGCACGTCTGGAGATGGCCTTGCAGTCCTATGCTGTTGATTTCATTCAACAGCGTGGATTCACTTTTGTTCAGCCTCCTGTGATGATGAATCGTGCAGCCTATGAGGGAGTAACAGATCTTTCTGACTTTGAAACCGTCATGTATGGCATCGATCCTGATGGTTACTACATGATTGCAACTTCAGAACATCCACTGACTGCGATGTACATGCAGGAAACTATTCCTGAGGAACTTCTTCCGCTGAAAATTGTTGGCGTCTCTTCCTGCTTCCGCCGCGAAGTTGGTGCCCATGGTCAATCCGACCGTGGCATTTGGCGAGTCCATCAATTCACGAAAGTTGAACAGATCGTCATTGCAACTCCAGAAACGTCATGGGAACTTCACGAAGAGTTGCTACAGAATTGTATCGACCTCTGGGATGCACTTGGCTTGCATTATGAAGTGGTCAACATCTGCACGGGCGATATGGGAACGGTAGCGGCCCGAAAGTACGATCTTGAAGCATGGTTGCCTGGAGCGAAAGCATTCAAAGAAATCGTATCGTGTTCCAACTGCACTGATTATCAAGCGAATCGACTTGAGATTCGTTACGGCACGCCTGGCCATCCAAACCAACCGATGGTACACACGCTCAATTCAACCGCTGTGGCAACATCACGTGCCCTCGTTGCCATTATCGAACAAAATCAACTTGAGGATGGTCGTGTCCGAATCCCTGAAGTTTTGCAATCCTACATGCAAGGCCAAGAGATTCTCGAACCTTGTCAATGGTAGTATTAATAAGTACTAAACAGATACTGCTCATAGGAGCGGGACAAAATGGCACAAAATCAACTGTATTTTGGTTACGGGTCGAATCTGGATTGGAACGATTGGGTTCAATATTGTGAAAAAAGGAATGCGAACCCAAATGGACTGAAGGAACGAGAGCCTGCTTGGCTCATTGGCCACCATCTCAAGTTTCACTACCATTCCAGAGGACGCAAGGGTGGAGCTGCAGATGTCGTACCAATTAGTGACTGTCATGCTACGCCTGGTGCTTTGTTTGATGTCGATCCGGATGCTTGGTCAACACTCGTTGCAAAAGAAGGTGCTCCGTGGTACTATGAGGAAAAAGACGTGCTTGTCATCGATTCCAATGGCCAATTACGTGAAGCGATAACGTTCGTTGTTTGCGATGAGAAGAGAAAGCCAGAATTTCAACGCCCAACCGAAGCCTATCATGGATTGATTCACAATGGACTTCATGAACGAGGATTGCCCGTCAAAGGCCTTGAGATGGCGATGCAACATGCCTTTGATACGGCCACAATCAACCATCTGTTTGTCTATGGCACCCTCATGTCAGGCCAGAGCCGCTTCAATCAACTCGAATCGTACGTCCTCTCCCATCAAGAAGGAACTGTACGAGGCCGTCTTCACCATCTTGGCAACTATCCTGGGATGAAACTGGGTGATGGTTTCGTTCATGGACAACTCATGAGATTGGACAATGTTGCCAATTGTCTGGAACGGATGGACCAAATCGAAGGATTCCTCGGCTTCGGTCGCAAGGATTCTTTGTTTGATAGGACAATTGTCCAAGTTGAGACCAGCCAAGGCAAGGTCTGGGCATGGACGTACATCTATGCAAGAGATGTTGAACTAGAATCCATCATCGAAGATGGGCGATGGACCTGATTATTCACCCGATTCCACATCAAGGAGATTTGCTCCTTGTTCTACACGATCGCCTGCATTGAAATGGACTGATTTGACGGTTCCATCCTCTGATGCGACGATTCTGTGCTCCATCTTCATGGCTTCAAGAATCATCAGTGTTTGTCCTATCTCGACGGATTCACCTGCAGAAACAAGCACTTCGAGAACGACACCTGGCATAGGCGCTACGAGGCCCCCATGGTGTTCATCGCTGCTAGCTCCAGCTTCGATGCGCTCCATAGTGAAGATTCGCCCCGAGTGGTGAACCCACCAAACGTCACCAACTTTGGCTACGTGTGCCCATGCTTTGCTTCCATCTTCGAAGTAGATGCGAATGCGTCCATCTTCGCGTGGATGTGCACAATGGTTCGCAAAGGTCCAGATTTTTGGAGTACGCTCGAGCAATACGTCGTACGTCTCACCAGCATATCGGAATTCGTGCTGCATCAGGGATACCTCCTGTTGAGCGTTTGGAAGGGACTTGCAACACCTGCTTGACCTTGCGATGTAGCGACAGTCGTTCGATGCATTCCTGTTGTTTCTGCAACAGCGGCAGTCATCAATGCTACATCGAGATCGTCTTGGAGTGGTGTGAACTTGTACCCGTTTGGATACAGGTCATCAATCATTGATGTGTAAGTATCACCCGAGATAACCTCTGGTACATCACAGAGGTCTCGCAAAAATCCGATGTTTGTGGTTGTTCCAAGAACAACGAACTCATCCAAGGCACGACGCATGCGTTGCAACGCTTCTTCTCGTGTTGGAGCGAAGACGATCAGTTTCGCCAACATTGGATCGTAATGCGGAGTTACCTCATCCCCTTCACGTACACCCGTATCAAGGCGTATTCCAGGCCCTGTAGGCGGACGGAACACTGCAAGAGGCCCGATGGCAGGGAGGAAGTTGTTTGTCGCATCCTCGGCGTAAAGACGGACTTCGATGGAATGACCTCGTATGTTGAGCGCATCAACAGACATCGGTTCTCCATTTGCAATACGCAATTGTTCTCGGACAAGATCAACACCCGTTACCATTTCAGTAACGGGATGCTCAACCTGAATTCGTGTGTTCATTTCTAGGAAATAGAAGGATTCATCCTCAGCAAGAAGGAATTCAACAGTACCTGCCCCAACATAGTCAACTGCTTTTGCTGCTGCAACCGCAGCCTGTCCCATACGTTCACGCAACGAAGGCTTCATGGTCGAACATGGTGCTTCTTCGAAGACTTTCTGATGACGTCGCTGAACGCTGCATTCACGTTCTCCTAGGTGGATGCACCGACCGTGCGTATCGGCGAGGATTTGCACTTCGACGTGTTTTGATTTCATCAAGAGTTTCTCAACATAAACACGTCCATCGCCGAAGGCTGCAAGGGCTTCACGTCGAGCAGATTGAGCACCATTTTCCAATTCATCAGGAGCATTAACAACACGCATTCCTTTGCCGCCACCGCCCGCAGTGGCCTTCAACAAGAGCGGGTAGCCTGTTTCCATGGCTGCGTTTCTAATGGCTTCCATGGCAAGAGCTTCATCCTCTTCTTCGATTTCCACTCCGGGAATTACTGGAACGCCAGCGGCCTTCATGATTTGACGTGCTGACATCTTGTCGCCCATCTGTTCAATGGCTTGAGGGGAAGGTCCGATCCAGATGAGGCCTGCATCCATGACCGCTTGAGCGAATCCTGCACGCTCTGAGAGGAATCCAAATCCAGGGTGAATGGCGTCCGCACCGGTATCTTTGGCGGCTTGGATAATCGCTGCGCCGTTAAGATAGGTCTCAGCGATTGAATCGCCTTCGAGGAAAACCGATTGGTCTGCGAGTTCTCGGAACATACCATCCTGATCGTTCTGGGCATAGATGGCAACACTTGACAGTCCTGCTTCTCTGCATGCACGTAGGATGCGACAGGCGATTTCGCCACGGTTCGCAACCAGTACACGCTGAATCATCTTCTCACCTCATTCTTCGGGTTTCCAATTCGCAGGTCGCTTTTCGAGGAATGAGGAGAGCCCTTCTTGGCCCTCTCTCGACCCTCGCATTCGACTTGTGAAATCAAGTGTCCAACGACGAAGTGATGCATCGTCTTCGCTCCAACGGTCAAAACCGAGTGTCAGTTCCTTTGCCAATGTAGCAGCACTAGGCCCAGTTGTGAGAACCTCTGCAATAATAGAGGAAATCTCATCACTACACGCGTCTACGTTCTCGACAACACGTTCAATGAAACCAATTCGCAAGGCTTCGTCGGATTTGACACGACTGGCTTGCATGGCCAATCGACGGAAGTTCGCCGAGCCTACTCGGCGGTACACATAGGGGCCGATAACCGCTGGAAGAATCCCTAGTTTACCCTCGGAGAGAGCAATACGGACGTTTTCAGTTGCAACAACATAATCCAAGCAAGCAATAAGGCCAGCACCACCACCGAGAGCAACACCTTGTATCGCTCCAATCGTAAAACATGGATGAGACCAGAGCCCATTGAAGAGACGATCGAGACGTTCGCTGTCCTTCCGGTTTTCTTCTGGCGTGTTGGCTCCTGCATCTCGCATCATGTTGATGTCTGCTCCGGCGCAGAAGTGTTTTCCTCGACCTGAAAGAACAAGTGTACGAAGATAGGGGTGACCGTTTGCATCTTCCAACGCATCATTGTGCCCTGCGCTACGTTCTTTGGTCCATTCAAAGACTTGAATCAATTCTGTGATCATCTCAACATTGAGGGCATTGAACTTGTCCTCACGAGCCAACTCGATTCGGGCACAACTACCGTCTATGGTGAGTTCAATCAAGGTTGTTTGTGGTGGATTTTCCATCGTTTTCATCTCAAAAACCTCAATTGTATTTTCAAATTTCCAATTGGAATTTACATCCTGAAAATTCCATATTTTCCTTCGGGCAAAGGAGCATTTCTTGAAGCAGCGAGGCAAAGTCCGAGAACGTCTCGTGTATCTCGTGGATCGATGATACCATCGTCCCAAAGTCGTGCAGTTGAGTAGTACGGTGAACCTTCTCGCTCGTACTTCTCAAGAATCGGAGAACGGAAATTATCCAACTCTTCACCTTCCATAGGAGGTTTGCCTTCTCGTTCTCGCTGGTCCTGCTTCACCGTGCTCAACACATCAGCGGCTTGTGGACCACCCATAACGGAAATTCGACTGTTTGGCCACATGAAGAGGAAACGAGGATCGTAGGCTCGACCGCACATGCCGTAGTTTCCTGCGCCGTGTGAACCGCCCACGATGACGGTGAACTTTGGTACGTTAACACAGGAAACTGCGGTGACAAGTTTTGCCCCGTCCTTGGCAATACCGCCAGCTTCGTAGGCTTGACCAACCATGAATCCTGTAATGTTTTGAAGGAAGATCAAGGGAATGCCACGTTGACCGCACAACTCGACAAAGTGAGCACCTTTCAATGACGATTCGGAAAAGAGGATGCCGTTGTTAGCAACGATGCCAACTTTGTGGCCATGAATATGAGCAAAACCACAGACCAATGTTGTTCCGTATCGTGCTTTGAATTCGTGGAAACGAGAACCATCAACGATGCGTGCGATAATTTCACGAACATCGATTGGTGTTCGATTGTCGCTTGGAATCAATCCGAGAAGGTCCTCGACGTCGTGTGCGGGAGGTTCTGGCTCCTGCAGTGTTGCTGGGGCCAATTCTCTTGGACCAATGTTTTCGAGGACATTCCGAACCATTCGAAGTGCCTCAGGTTCGTCTTCTGCAAAGTGATCGGCAACACCGGATTGGACGGTGTGAACCTCTGCACCGCCCAAATCCTCAGCTGTGACTTCTTCTCCAGTTGCTGCTTTGACCAAAGGCGGTCCTGCAAGGAAAATGGTCCCATTGCCCTTGACAATGATCGATTCATCGCTCATTGCAGGAACATACGCTCCGCCTGCAGTACAGGAACCAAGAACTGCTGCAACTTGAGGAATACCATCACCAGACATACGTGCTTGATTTCGGAAGATACGTCCAAAGTGACCAATGTCTGGGAATACTTCGTCTTGCATTGGCAAAAACGCTCCCCCAGAATCAACAAGATAGACGCAAGGAAGATGATTTTCATGAGCCACTGTTTGTGCACGGATGTGTTTCTTGACGGTCATTGGATAGTAGGAACCACCTTTGACAGTCGCATCATTCGCCACAAAGAGTACCTCTCGCCCATGTACACAGCCAATTCCCGTCACGATTCCTGCCGAATGTGCCCGACCATCGTAAAGGTCGTATGCAGCCAGTGGTGAAAGTTCGAGGAATGCAGTCCCAGGGTCGATGATGCGTTCAATGCGTTCACGTGCAAGCATTTTGTTGCGACTTCGATGACGCTCAACGTACTTCTCACCGCCCCCTTGATGCACAAGATCGAGACGTTCACGAAGCCTTTCAATCAAAGCGAGATTGTGTTCTCGACGAGCAGAATAATCCGGATCTGCTTTGTTGACTCGAGTCGGTAGTCGATCCATGTGCTTCCACCTATGCCGACCACTTCGGTTCAAACCTTCAAGGCATCGTGACTTTAGACACCGAGCATAAGTCGACCAATGTCACGGATGCCAGGTGCAAGACCAACAATAAGAACTGCGAGAACGATCAACAATCGGAGATGCTTCTGCCTATTTTCAACCCGCATCTCAACGAAAATGTAAGCAATGGTACCAACCAAAATCGCCTTGACGATGGCGAACAGCCATGCGCCTTCAACATCCCAACCGAGGCTGTCTGAAATGCCTCCACCGTATTGAATGACAGCATCGCTCAAGGGGTGCTTTTCTGAATATCCGAAGTAATCAATGCCAACCATGGTCGCAAATCCGTCGCACAATTGCCCGAAGACCATCGCCAAAACCAATGGGCTTGCAAACAATGCTTTGTTGGAAAGTTGCTCGATAGGATGATTGGCAACGACCTTCTCTTCAGCCTCCCATGACTTGATGGTAACACCTTCCGGAAGGACGCCTGCTTCAAATCCAGTGAGTTTGAGTTGGCGTGCATCGTCCTTACCAATACGATAGAGTGCTGCACAGATGATTCCAGGAATGCCGAGAACAATTAGGGCTGGCCAAAAGACAACATCGTTGGGTAAGCGCCCTGATTCTTGAAGCCATGGTGTTGCTGCAAGTTGTGCCCAATGCCCCAGTCCAACAAAACATGCACCAACTGCAAAAGCAAGAAGACCTCGTGTAATCGTAGGCCAGTCACGAGTTGCATGGAAGGAAAAGATGAGGCTTGCGAAGCCAGTACCGAGTCCCACGAGGACCCAAATCAGGCCCATGTCATGCTCTGCATAGCCTGGTCGGAACAATACAGCCCACATGAACAGAAGGGCAAGACAGAGCAGTGGAACAATACGCATACGGATGTTCAGTTCTCCGAAATCCCCTCCAACGTCGTCCCATTTCTTTCCAACAAGATGGGAAACAAATCCAATACCGATGAGCCATGTGGCTAGGTGAAGGTGAATAATTGGCGAAATAAGGAGCCAATCGATGGACGATGGGAAGAAATCAGCATCTTCGAGGACACGCAAGATTGGAGCCAGACAAACCCATGCGATGAGAGCTATCATCATCTTATCGTCAGCAGGTAATTGAAGCGTACGGAACAGTGCTTGAAACACAACCACGGAAGCAAGGAGACCAAATGTGTAGATGGCTGTATTCTGATACGAATATCCTGCATCACCCTGTGCACCAGCATCTTGTTGAATCGGCTCCCAGATGATTGGACGAAGGCCTTCATCCCAAATGGCCTCGGGCATCAACACCAATCCGAGAGCTACTCCAACAACGATCAACAGCAACAAACGGGTCAGCGTTTTTTCAACCATTGACAAGCGTGTTGAAGGGAGAGCAGGCTGATGTGTTGCTAGAACTTCATCAATGGACTCAACGGTTGCCATGCTACGCCCTCGTTCAGACGAGAAGGGTCTGAGAGATATCTCTTCCCTCTATACTCACTCTTCTTCTTCAGCGATTGCACGAGGCTCGTGCTCTTCGATAAAGGAGACCTTGCCACAATCTACAGCGTCACGAAGAACGGTCACAAGGCGGAACTTCATCATAGCAGCGTTGGTATCGAAAAGCATGGTTTGTGGAATAACGATGTTGAGGTCATCACCGTCGAATGTGACACCGAAGTCGGAATGACCGGTGTTCGATTCAAGAAGTGCAGCAACTTTCTCTTCCTTTCCTTCAACGACCTTAACGATCTTGAAGTTGTACTTGAGTGTCTTTCCGGCCATTGGGTGGTTGTAGTCAATACGTGCACGACCAGCTGCAAGGAACGAAAGATAGCCTTGGCGTCCGCCGATGTTGACAGGCGCACCAAGATAGAGTGCGTTCGGGTCACGAACTGCACGACGTAGCTTGTCGATGCTAATGGTTTCAATCATGGTTGCATCTTTCTCACCGTATGCGTCAGCAGGGGCGAGTTCGAGATCGACATCCTTGTCGACCTTTGCTGCGAGAAGGGCTTCTTCAAATCCGGGAATCAAGGAACCAGAGCCAACAACACAAACCATTGGCTGGTACGTACGGTTCTCATCATGCATTTCATGCTCCTGAGCCGTTGCTTCACGGGTGGTTTCAATCAAATCGCCTGTTTCGCCGTTGTAGAGGTCATAATCAACGTGAATAATGTCGCCTTCTTCCATGTAGGTTCACCTGAACGCTTCGGCGACTCGCAAGGTATTGATAAGTCAATTGGATGAAAACCTACTCTTCTTCGCTGCGAAGATGTGGTGTTTTTTGGATATCAAGAACGGTTAGCCAAGCCATTCCAACCATCATTATTGCCCAACCAGCCCAGACGAGATGCGACCCCGGCAAGTCGTAGATGATGACACGCATTCGTTGAACTGAATCAACGCCGTCGGTAGAAACCTGTTGCATCAGACCCGTCGTTTGTGAACCATCGAAGATGAAGACAATATCTCCATGGTAACGAACCAACGTATCGACTTCGCTTCTCGGTGGGTTTGGAGAGTCATCAAACCGAATCAAACCCGGTTCGACCTCACCAATCTTCTCATCACCGGAGTAGACGCTGATGACCGCTCCAACATATCCGTCTCCAACTTCAAGGTCCTCATTTTCGAGAACAATTTCTTCGAAGACGTAGCCATAGCCGTCAACTTCGACCATTTCTCCACGAACCAATGTGATACGATGTGTTGCATCTCCACGATCAACGAGAACCGTAGTGAACACGTGTCCTACAAGCAACAAGAGTATTCCGAAATGAACGAGATGGGCTGCAGGAGCAATTTTTCCGAACCCTGAAGATTGAACGCGAGTGTACACTTCTGCTCCAACAGGAACAAGCGCAACAAGGACCGAAGGGAGCACTAACCATGCAATTGTCCCACGGGAAAGGAAATCAGAAATCGGTTCGCTTGCATCTCCACCAAGCGCTGATGGGATCAGAATGGCCAAGACGATCGACGCAAGGGCTGTTCCAAGAACAACTGAGAGAATTTGCTTTGGTGATTGTTTACGTGAGGTGTATGCAAACATTGCAAGAGCCATAGCCATGACGAAAGGAGCACCGTAGAGTTCGTGCGCATTGAATTGAACCGCATCAATGCTTGAAACAAGAATGATCAAGGTCAGAATGATGTATAAACTGGTGAGAACAACGGGTGCCCAAAGCGTTGTTCGCATGAGGAATTTGCGGGTTAGCCATGGTTTGGACTCCGTTTCTTCTTCACCCATGACCAGCCAAGGAAGAATGTAGAAACCGAGCATAATGGCAGCAACGTGCAATTCAATCAGGCCCGACCATGCTGAAGCCAAGCACATCATTGTACCAGCTGACCCCCATCCCCAGGCCTTTCGTGCATCAGGCGCAGCATAGAGTGGTACGAACATCAACGAATTCAGCAGGACGAAAAGAAGGTCTTGAGTGAGCAGGTAGGCTACGGCGGGCACAACGATAAGCCATGGTGCAGAGAGGAAGCCTCTGTACGACCAGAGGGTTTCATCCTTCGGAAGATGCTTGGGCCAATCGACCGCTGTTGGTGCGAAGACCATCGCCACAAAGAACAGGGATGGAGCATATGCATAGGTTGTATAATCAAACACAACAGCGATCAAGGCTCCAACAATCGGAATGAGGAAGAGATTCGAAAATGGTCGGCGAGTTGTTCCTTGTGCCGCCCGGATAAACACACCACTGAGTAAGAGAATAAGCAGAACATAAGATACGATTTCAACGCCTTCAGACCGATCTTTGAGAACCATCATACGTCCAAACACGTCCGTTGGAGGCGCACCATCTGCTGAAACGACGAAGGTGTGAACGGACGCTGCCCATACTCCGCCAGCACGGGTCACGAGTGTTGCAAACAACGCAAGAGCCCCTGTAGCAAGACCAAGTCCGGTCCACATCAGCGTGGATGTCTTTCCTGGACGGGTTCGAAGATGACCCATGAGGACGAGTGCAAGCCATGGAAGGAAGGAACCTGTTTCGACAGGATCCCAAGCCCAGTAGCCTCCCCAGTCAAGAACCATGTATGCCCAGAGGCCGCCTAGCCCGATACCAAGTGTAGCAATGAAAAGACCTGGACGGGTTTGATGGAGCATGCGCTTGTCGATATCAGTGTCATCACCGTACTGGAGAATGGCTAGACTGGTTGCGGCAAGGGCGATGCACAGTGAATAAGCAAGGAAGACAAGTGGTGGATGAATGACCATCAAATCGGTTTGCAACAGTTCGTTAAGTCCTGAGCCTTGCAAGCCTAGTGGATTCTCTGCAAAAGGATCGAGGGTCATTGAAATCAAGAGAAGAAGAAGCGTAAACCCATGCATTAATCGCAATCGAAGTTGATGCGTTTGGTCCATCTCAGAAGCGAGTGGGCGACCAAACCACCATGCAACAAGACCCATCCAAGCAGCCCACATGAGTAACGGACCTTCTCGTGCAGCCCATGTTGCAGCAAAGCGATACTTGAGGGGAAGGTCTTCTCCTCCATTTAAAGCAACATGAAGAATTGATGTATCGTTGGCAATAAAGCGTGATGCGAGTGCAACAAATGGGGCTGCAACAGTAAGGTGAAGAAAAACCGAAGCAATGGGTTGTTCAACCCGCCATTTCGGCCAGAGCATCATGACGATGCAGGCAAGAACTGCCAGAACAAGGGTCCACCCCCACATGTCGCTACCAAGGACGCACCCTTGTTATTGCTTTGCGTGAGTCCATCACCAGCCGAAGTGTTTCGCACGGCTGTATCCAAAGGACAGAAGCACCGAAATCACTCGCTTGAGGAGAAGTGTTGGTTTTCGAATCATGATCTTCAGCCCAATCCCAAGTTTGGTCAATGGACTCATGTTGCCTAGTTCTTTAGGAAGGCATCTTGCCATAGCCGTCATCTCTTCATCCGAGAGATTGTACAATGCATCCTTGCCTTTCAGAATCTTATGATATGGAGGAAAGGTGGATTTCCAAGCTTTTTCGTAAGGAGCCAATTCTTTTGCTGACAAGTCACCTTTCTTCATGGCCTTGGAAAGAACATGGGCGGCTTCTCGACCAGACCACAACGCAAGATGCGATCCGCCTTCAAAGAGCGGAGAAGTGAAACCCGCTGCATCGCCTACGAGAATGAGGCCATCATCAACCGTCTTGCTTCGAGGACCAGAGATTGGAATGGTTCCACCAAAGGGTTTGATCTTCATTCCATCCTTTCGCCAAGGAGGATTCACAGCCGGCTTTCCAGCGAGGTATGTATCTTCTATGAACGAGTCAAGATATCGAATCGCTCCTTTCTTGTCTGTAGTTACCAATCCGACATTGGCTCGTTCACCTTCTTTTGGAATCATCCACACATATCCATGTGGCGAATACTTAGGCCAGAGATAGAAGTCAAGGTAGCCATCGTTTGGCACATCGTTCAATTCGTACTGGAATCCGGCAATGACCTCGACCTCTGTCCCCATGTCTAGGAGTTTTGAGGCTGCACCAGACACACCAGAAGCATCAATTACGGCTGAACATTCAATTGGAAATTCATTTCCTTTGCCTTCAATAATCCAATTGGAAAATTGATTTTCGCTATTGTAAATTTTCTTCATTGAAGTGACGCGATGATTGAGGAACAACTCAGCCCCAAGTGCTGTGGCTTCGTCCATCAACCACTGCTCAAACAAATGCTTCTCGAGAACGTATCCAGGTTCTGTCAGCAGCTTGTCCTCTCCACCTGGGAAGATGACACGAATGCCTTTCACATCCAGAGCCTTGACATGATCGGGTATTTGCAAATCCAGATTCTGTACGGCTAGATCGGATAGGCACTCGCCACAATGAACCGGTGTTCCAACCTCAGGATCCGCCTCGACGACTATGGTCGATAGACCTAGGCGAGAGGCATGTATTGCAGCAGAGCCACCCCCAGGCCCAGCCCCGATAATGAGGAGGTCGCATCGCCTTGCCTCTGCCATGATAACTACATAGGTACACGGCACATGAAGTCAACGGTGTTGATGGAAAACAAAGGACGCCCAAAAAGAGGCCAAATATCGCTGATTCATCCAAGTATAGCACTAAGCGCTTGCATGGCTTTCTCACGACCTTCATCTGTTTTGGTATCAAACAGGCATACCGATGAATGGCTCATCAATATCCAACTGGAGGATGTAGAGCCCAGTCGAAATGCATGATGCGTAAATTCGCCCTTCGTGGAATTCTACTGCCCATAGGAACGGGACCCATGAGAAGTCGTAGAATGCGCTGTCGAGAGGTGTTCCATCGAGGTGGCCTCTTGGAAGGTAATAGCCGACAGTTGCTTCGGCATGGATCTCGATTCGATCGGTAGCGGTTGGCGAGATGAGGGTTTCAACGTCGACAATCCAGACGCCTGCGTGATAGTGCGATATGTACAGACGTCCGTCCCACGTACCGCCACGAGATTGATCGGTCTCTTCTGTGGTCTCGAAATAGCCACTGTCGAGGTTGTGTGGACTGAACAGTAACCATTCGTCTGCTACTGGGTCGAGTTCACAGGTTGAGCCGAAACAATGGTCAGATGCATAGGGGATTTCCCAGTCACGGGTCATGGAAATTTCAAACTTGAAGTTCCCGTTTTCCATTGAGTACTCGGTGGTGTCAAGCAGGTAGACAATACCGGTCCCCTCATACAAGTCGAGGCACTCGACAGCTGCTGATACGTAATGTCGTGGTTCGTCTCCGAGTCCAAGATGGGAGACATCGAGCATTTCTGGGAACGGTTCTGCATAGTGAATATACGATACACGACCACCGTTTTCGTTTCCTGTTGTCCCGCTGTCCGGCTGACCATCGTTATCCAAATCAAGGAAATCCATCCACGCACCGACCTCAGGTGCACGCCATCGGCACATCACTGGGTTACCTTGCCCTGCTTTGCACAAGGTGGCCATGGTTGTATACTGGACAGGCGAATTAACAGGATGAGGTACATCGGTAACGTCTCCAATTCGTAGCCCTGCCTCCCAGTATGAACCATAAACGAAGGTTCGACCGTAACGAGGATCTTCGGTGTCTTCACCAGGCCATCGTTGTACGGTCATATCGTGGATGTAAATCCAACCTCCTCGAGTTGTTTCCCAAGCAACCTCGTATTCTCCGACCTTGATGATGGTGTGACCAACCCCTGATGCGGGAATGCCCGGGAGTGTTCGAGAAGCGCTACCTTGGAGGTTGAGGTGAGCGATGGTTACGCCGCCGCATGCTTCCCCGAGAGCAGAATCGCACTGTTCGTAATCCGGGTTCGCTACGAAAATATACCATTCACCATCAATCATGTGTGGATAGAGGTTGTGAGGACCGCTTGGATGGTCAACATCGTACCATGAGTCAACGTACGTCGGTCTTGTTTTGTCTGTAACATCGATGAGAACAACAGAAACTTGTGAAGGATCCCCCCACTCACCGACGTTTGGATCAGCATAGCCGGAATCGACAAGTTGGTTTTGGAGAATAACGTATTCGTTTCCGTTGTACTCCAGATACTTCACATCGAGAACTTGTGTGTTTGGATCATTGTAAACACCAACAACCTGAGGGTCTGATGCATTGGTGACATCAACAATGTGCATATCATTCCATCCTGCTTGATAGGTGTAAACACGGCCATCAGGTGAACGGGCAACCGAAACTTCGGCGTTTCCTGGTGAGGTCAATGGGTTGAATGCAAGCTGCTCGATGTTGTCAGTACCAGCTTCGTGCTGACTGGCGTTGGAGTGATCATGCCCTTCACCCTGGAACAATGGGTCACCTGCTGCAAAGGTGAAGCTTGGTTCACTTGTTTCCGCTTCTTCACTAACGCCGACAAGTAGAACGGTAATCGACGATGCAAAGAGAATCCCGAAGATACCTAGGGCAACCATCCGTGTGTCCATGACAAGGCCACAGACAACTTGCGTATTGTATTTATTCCCGGACCATATGGCTCAACCATGCGTTCCTTTGTGTTTGCAATTGCCATCCTGCTACTCGCAGCACCAGTGGCGGCTCACGAGTTGGTCATTTACACCGTGATCGTCAATGACGAAGGGCCACAACCTGCTCATGTCCCAACAAGTGCGCTCAAAGTTGGTGATTCCACTTGGTTTTGGATGAAAGATTCAACAGAGAACGCATCGCTCGTCATTGAATTAACAAAAGATGGTGCAAGTGCACGATCACCGACGCTTGTCTTCGAATGTGCTCTCGATGAGAATGGAAGTTTGATTGATGACAATTGCAAGAACCGATTTGAATTTACCTTTAGTGGAAATCAATCCATCGGCTTATGGAACATTTCCTACATGAAATCCATCAATGGAACGTCGACTGAGACCCTTTACGGCAGTGTTACCATTAACGAAGACGTTCATCTCGATGCAAATCATTCGCACAACGATAGCGTACAACCAGAACTCGACACGAAAAGCACAGGCGATGATGATTCCATGGTTCAAACGCTTGCCCTCACTGTTGCGATTCTATCTTCAATCGGCCTCGTTGTATTATTGATGCAACCCCAAAAGAAGACCTTAATCGAAGAGGAATAGGCTTCATTTTATACCTTTATGTACTGTGAAACACAGTATAATTATGGACAGAAATTCTTCTGAAAACGATAAACTGAAAGCCATTCGAGAACAAAAAGAACAGCCTCTTCTCGAGGCTTTCCAAGGTTCAAAAATGTGGTTCCATGAGAAGTATCTCCTCTTTGAAACAACCGTCAACATCGAAACCGATGCATGGGGTGCACGTATCTCACTCAGTAGCATCGCTCATCCGACGTTTACAATCTCGGGACGATGGGACATGATCCACTTTGGTTCTGATTACATTGGATGTTCCATGGTCGGCTGGTCGCTCTATTCCGAATGCCCTTATCCTGAGTGGTTCGAGGATTGAATTGTCTCATGCTCAAATGCGACGATTCAAAGGTAAACGGCTTCTCGGGAGGTTGTGGCTTGGGTACGTCTACGGCGATTTCTGAAGCATCTCGAAAAGAGAGGAGAGGTGCTGCGCATCAACCGTCCGGTTGATGTTGCCTATGAAGCAGGTGCCATTGCTGACCTTCTGGTCAAGAACGATGGTCCTGCTGTCGTCTTTGAACAACCCCGTCTTGCAGATGGTTCAATTTCACCCATGCCGCTGGTCATGAACCTGTTTGGTAGCCATCAGCGTACACTCGACGCACTGGGCGCTTCACACGAAACGGAGGTCGGTGACCGAATGACTGCGATGATGAAGCCAGACATTGGTACATTTGTCAAGATGCCATGGAAGGCACTCCCCCTTGCACGTGATGCCTTTGCTATGCCACCTCGAAAGAAGCGATTTGCTGCTCCGTGTCAACAGGTTCGCATGAAAAATCCAGACCTAACCAAACTCCCTATTCCAAAGACCTGGCCTATGGATGGAGGTCACTTCGTCACACTTCCATTGGTCGTCACCAAAGATCCGAAGACTGGTGATCACAATCTCGGCATGTATCGTGCACAAGTCTTCGACGAGAAGAACATCGGATTGCATTGGCAAATCCACAAACATGCTGCAGACCATGCTGCTGCGAGCGGAGAGCGAATGCCTGTTGCAATCTGCATTGGTGGACCACCCGAACTCATTTTCTCTGCTATCGCCCCACTTCCTGACAATTTAAGCGAGTATCAGTTTGCTGGAATTTTGGGTCGCCGTTCGTTGCGAATCACCAAGGCCGTGAGTCAAGACCTCATGGTGCCTGCTGAGGCAGACATCGTTATCGAAGGCTACTGCATTCCAGGTGAAACACGAACTGAGGGGCCATTTGGTGACCACTTTGGGTTCTATTCACTCACTGGACAATATCCCGTACTTCACGTCACAGCCATCACCCACCGTAAGGATGCAATGCTCCCTGCAACCATTGTTGGACTTCCTCCGATGGAGGACGGATATCTTGGTGAAGCCATTGGACGTCAGTTCTCCCCAGTCCTGCGATTCCAACATCGCGACGTCATTGGCGTTCACCTTCCACTTGAGACCGGATTCCACAATCTTGCTATCGTTTCATCAAAGCAACGCTACCCCCGACAAGGACGGAAGACGGCACTCGGATTGTTCGGTGCTGGCCAGATGATGTTTCTCAAGAGCATGATCGTGGTTGATCAAGACCAAGACCCAAAGGATTTGGAAGCGCTCCTTGATGCCATGAACAACAATGTCCACATTGCAACAGATGTCATCGTCCTAGACGGGATGGTAGCCGATTCGCTCGAAGCTGCAAGTCCGTACGAGAATGTCCACTCGAAACTCCTCATTGATGCAACAACGCTCGCAGCAGCCGATCCTCGTTCTTCCAACGATCCTTTGGAAGGTTCGTTCAAGCAAGAAGTGCCTGCTTGGCGGCAGGGACTCGAACCTGCACCATCCTTCGATGGACTTGATTCTGTTCTTGCTTTGGATGGTGTCTCTGATGCTCGCATGCTTCGAAATAGCATGCTCGTTATCACGACGAACATCCCTGCATCTCCACCTCCAAGGGAAGGTTCAGATGCTTCAAACGATGCTGCAGAAACGGCTCGTCGAGAAAAATTAGAACAATTGAAAAATCAAATTTGGCAATTGGATTCTTCTTCATCTTTACGATGGTTGTTCATCACCAACGACGATCTCGATTTGCACTGTGAGAAAGCTCGCCGAAGACTCCTGTGGCAACTCACGTCTCGCTTCGATGTTGGCCGAGGACTCACCTTCGATGAAAGCAAAGAACGCATGTGTTGGGATGCAACCACGCCAATCCCATCCAATGAACACGGTGTGCGCCGATGGCCTGCTGTGACGATGCATTCCGACGAAACGCTCGAAGCAGTACGCAAACATCCCGAACTTGACAAATACCAATGGCCACCGCATCTTGAATTCAGGTGAAGGCATGAACCTCAAGCAAATCGCTGAGTTCGTGAAAATCGAACATACGCTG
>CAXQWT010000095.1:0-2186 GCA_964227855.1 Salipiger bermudensis
GTTCGTTCGAATACTGCTGAAACAGTGTGTTGGCAATTTAGCTTACCGCCGAGAATGAAAGTTATGGCCCCAGCCTTCAGGCTTGAACTGAGGGAGTATGGGCGTCAACTATACCATTTGTTGGTCCCCACTCCCGGACTTGAACCGGGGACACCCTGATGTCTGCTGAGACGTTGTTTTTTCCAACTACAGTCAGGTGCTCTACCAACTGAGCTAAGTGAGGTAGTCCGTGCGACCGCCTCGTTCTATTTATTCTCATCGTCCTCAATCAAACAAGAGATTAACAAAGGTAGAGGTTGTTATGGCTCCTGAATGCGACCTCAGAAATCGACCATTTTACCCCTGCTCCAAGCGCGGATGTTAATAGTCAGAACAGAAGGCTCGCCACATCAGGAAGTGTAGGGATGGGACCCAGTAGTTCTTCCAGTTCAGGTAACGCAAGGGCGGAGAGAAATATGCATGACAAAGCGCTCGCAGATATGGTTGCTGGGCTTCGTGATGAAGCCATCAACCGCGGTGCTACTGCCCTCATGGATGATGATGTCTCAACCCTCGGCGTACCAAACCCTCGAATCTTAATCGTTGGCTGTGGAGGATCCGGAAACAACACCCTCAACCGAATTACACACCTCGGGGTTGAAGGTGCTGTCACTGTTGCAATTAACACAGACAAACAGCACCTCGATAACACTCGCTCACTACAGAAACTCCTCGTTGGGCGTCACATCACACGGGGACTCGGAGCAGGTGGAGATCCATCCATGGGTCGAAGGTGTGCTGAAGCTGGTCGTGAGATGATAAGACGCATCGTCAACGGCGCAGATCTTGTCTTCATTGCAAGTGGACTTGGTGGCGGTTCCGGAACGGGAATATGCCCAATTGTTGCAGAAGAAGCAAAATCTGCTGGTGCACTCGTTGTTGGCATCGTTACAACACCATTCCATGTCGAGCGCCGACTTCGAATGAAGAAAGCCCTCGAAGGACTTGAATCGCTACGACGTGTTGCAGATGCAGTCCTTGTTCTCGATAACAACCGTCTGCTGCATTACGTTCCAAACCTACCTCTCGAAGAAGCCTTCTCGATCATGGACCAATTGGTTGCTGAGATTGTCAAGGGAATTGTGGAGACAATCACGCTTCCATCGCTCATCAATCTGGATTTTGCAGACATCCGTGCCATTATGGCCAATGGTGGTGTCACCATGATGTTGTATGGAGAATCAGACCGTGGACCGGAAGAAGTCGTTCATGAGGCGCTTAATCACCCTCTCCTCGATGTTGATGTCAACGGAGCAACTGGTGTTCTGATTCACGTTACTGGTGGCCAATACATGACACTCGAATCAGCATCACAAGTCGTTGACTTGATGACTGCAAGAGTGAGTGATGATGCGAACGTTATTTGGGGTGCTCGACAAGATCCAACCTTTGGTGATACCATCAAAGTCATGGCAATTATCACTGGAGTTGGCGGTGCTGACATGCGAACTGCGCGTATGGAGCCAAACAAGCTTGGCGATGTCCTCAAACTTACGAGGCAAACGCAACTCAATACTGGTGGAAACACGACCGGTAGCGTCGATATCCATCGATTTGACTGAGCGGTGTAAAACACACACCTGCTCAATAACCTCATATCTCTGTATGTCTACGGATATTCATGCGCAAGGTAGCATGTTTGGCCGTTTTCATGGCGTTGATGATGTTGGTTCCAGTTCAAGCTGGTGAAAACGTAAGTATTCAACAATCACAACCCCAAGACGACAACCGTCAACCGAGTGAAGAGAACAAAACGATGTACATGTTCTGGAATGATTCAAACACAAAGGCATGGACACACTTCCAGAGTATGGACAATTCAAGTCTTGAACTCTACTCGGATGAAGTTGAAAATGGTTTGATAGATGTTGATTTGAGATTTCGAATGGATCCTATTCTAGCAAAACGATTGTACATGGATCCTGATGGCCTCTTCCGCGGTTCCATGAATTTCTACGTCGAAGGAGACTGGACGAATGACAACGATGGTCAAACTGCTTGTGGACAAAACGACTGCGAGGAATTGAACATTACGCTTTATGCAGGTCCAAACATCATCGGAGAACACCATGAGACTGGTCTTGTCGTTGGCGACAACACTGTCAAGATCGGAAGAGCACACGTCTGAACTCCAGTCACGCCTAGGA
>CAXQWT010000096.1:0-30252 GCA_964227855.1 Salipiger bermudensis
GCAAGTTGTCACACTCTTTGAGTACCATACATGCCATCATGCATGCAATTGCTTGAATCTTGCTACCTGATGCAACGTTTACGTAAATGTAATTATTTTCTTCTTGTGAAATAATGTCTTTAATTGATTTTATTGCCTTGAAAAGACTGAGTCTGTCACTGTATGCAACTTTGACTTCAACGTCGAGTTTCTTGCATTCTTTTTTTATCTTCTCAAGATACGGTGCAGAAAGATCTTCAGAGCGATTGTCATGGGCTAAAATCCACAGCTTGTCAGCCTTTGTCTGCTTTAGGGGAAGGACAATCCTGTCAATTTCAAAGCCTAAGGGGGCAATGTGTACTCGAAACGTGGCTAGATTTGTCATTTTAGTATGCTTTGTATGCATACTATGGTGTTAATATTATTATCGTTAATTATTGTATTATAACCCGGTGGGACCAAGACGAAGGAAATGACGGAATTATGGACGTCAATGACGTCAAGATGGGTGGCACGTTCAACATGAGCGTATGCGGCCATACTGTCGGTAACATTGGACAAGGATTTGTTTGTGGATATTCCTATGCTATCGCGTATCAGATGCCACTAAATGGTGTCAATGCGCAATTCGGTCTGCCGTATTCAACACGACCAGACGCTGCAATTGACCAAGGAGCTACTGCTGGTGGACAATCAGGTAACTGGTCTTGTACTCCAGGTGCTCAAGGAGGATGTTGGCATTATGACTTCGGTGGAGATGGTGTTATCGACTCCGCGATAACTTACACACAGATGCAAAACAACCGAGACGCTTTCGTCACATGGGTTGGACTAACAACAGGTATTTGGCAATGGAACTCCGATAACGGTCCAGAAGCCGACTTCCCAGATGAACTTGGAGCCGATCTCGACAAGAACGATGTCGATGGGGACATTGACGGCGATTTCTACAACAACACAATTGACCTTGATGACGATTATGACTCTATTTTCGATTGGTTTGACGTTGACGATGACAACGACGGGCTTTGGGATTACTTCGAGGTCGATACAAACGACGACCTTGATGATGATACAGGCCAGAACAATGGCAACTTCTTCTCTGGCAGCAACTGCGTTGACAACGACGACGACGGAAACGATGCGGATGCAGACGGTGATGGATTCTATCAGGCCGTTTGGGACCGTGGTGTGATGACACTTGGCCTTCAACAACCCAGAGTCTACGACGTTGACAACGATAACGATGGTGTACCCGATGGTGAAGACCCCGATGACGATAACAACGGGATTATGGATGGCGATCAAGAACAGATCGCTGGCTGTTTCTGGGGTGAAGAACAATCCACGTGGGATCACGACAACGATGGAATCGTGAACTGGGCTGACGATGATTGGGACGGTGACGGTATCTCCAATACCGTTGAACTTGCTATCTCGCTTACACAGGCATTTGACCACGATAACGACGGTGATCGAGACGACATCGATGTTGACGATGATGAAGACGGGATGCACGACATCGATGAAGTCATGCTATGGCCTGAGCGATTTAATCGCAATTCGACCAACCCATGGGATCACGATGATTTCGGAGACGGTGAGGCGCTTGCGAACCCGAACGATTTGACTACGGGCCCAGACGTCAACGATACCGATGACGACAACGATTCGCGAGACGACCTTGACTTCGACCATCTCGAGGAAGGCTTCACAGGAGACCAATGTTACCAAGGAGCTCAATCATCGGATTGGGACCATGACAACGATTGTGTTCTCGATGAGGATGACAAAGCTCTGACCTTCATTACTTTGGATATCCCTGGCAACCTATGGATTGATGCTCGAAGCCCCGCCATTTTCAACGGTCAAGTTGAGTGGATCAATCCAATTTCAAGCATCCGTGAAAACGCCAGTGGACTCCCCGTCCAAATCCACATTGAATGGGCAAACAACGGCACCACTGCAATCGAGACAACAAACATTCTTTCCGACCAAAATGGCCAATTCTCTGTTGGCCAGTTCCTCTATCCAGAAGACATCATCGTCGGTGACAACACGACCTACAAGGTATATGCGGTTGTTACTGAGATGTTTGCCTTCAACGGAGCAACATCCTCGGATTACCTTGTTGGCGTTGAAGCGAACATGACAATCGATCCGAGCAGCAACAACTGGGATTACTTCCGCAGTGATGAACAACAACTCTGGTTGGAATTTTATTCCTATTATGCAGCAGACTATGAGCGAGGTATTTATTCCAACCCGATTCCTTATGCACCAGTCACTTTCTCCTTCTACGGTGGATTGTTCGGTAATCTCACTCACCCAACAAACTTCACGAACTTTGATGGAAATGGATACCGCGCAAACTCCTTTGGTCTCACTTCGGTTTCCTTTGAGCAAACTGGCGGGGCAAACGGAGTATGGAAGCAGGTCCAATTCAATTCAACAATGGACAACGGACCAGGTAAAGCACCCGGTGGTCTCGAAGAAATCATTTGGAACAGCCAAACAAAGATGCACGATATTGTCACAGACGGGCAAGGATCGTCTGCAAAGTATGTTCGTGTGAACACGAGTTTACCGAAAGGTGATTACAGTTACATCGGTCGTGTACAACCCGAACTTGCAACAGAATATCCGTTCCCATTCTTGCATGGCGACGAAGACGATAACGCTCGCTCGATGCGAGTCATGCATCGAATGAACATCGACGGAACCATGACCTTCGAGGGAATTCACCCAATCACGTTCTTTGATTCAACCATCAACAACGGAGATGGAACCTTTGGTAACTGGCGCTACGTCTATCACGGCCCTGCTCTGACTGCGGCTGGATTGAATTACAACGATATCTCTGCTTACAAAGCATACAGCATGCTTTGGGATGGCAACCCGGCATCGTTGACAGGGGAAGCCTCGAACATCGTTGATTTCGTGAACGTCAACGCCACACATTGGTTCATCAAACTGGTGAATGGTGGCGACAGTGATTTGCCACCGTGTGGACAAATCGACCCAACAGATCCTGACAGCCCTGTCCGTTGTGAGATCGTTCCTGAAATGGATACTGGAGCATCACTCGAATTGGCTGGAAGCGTTACGAACCGTACGCTTGTTCCGTGGACCATCGAACCCGTTGCAGTTCAACTTGACAAAGACAAGAACGGTATTTTCAGCAGCGGCGGAGAAACTCAGTTTACTCAGAAGCCAAACTGCATGGACACTCAAGGCAACAGAATCCCTATGCAGAGCATCGATGATGAAACAGAATGTATCACGAAAGGCGGTGTCGAAGCTGAATACGATTACAACTTTACTTGGGAAAGTCAGTATTCTTCTGGAACGTACGGAATGCGAGTTGATTTCACGAACTCTGGTTATTACTTCACAGGAAACTCATCGTCTCTTGCAACAACTGGTGCTTACATCAACGTCACCGTTGTTGGTACAACCTCGTTCGAATTGACCTCAATTGCCCGCTTGTACCGTAACACCAACACATCGATTCAAGCACGGCTCGTTGACAATTCACTGCAACCGGTTCGTGAAGCACCAGTCAATTACACTTGGTCGTTCGATGGACGAACTGAGACAAGTTATACCGATACGAACGGATTCTTTGAGATGCCATTCAACATCACTGGAGAAGACGATCTCGGACTCTTCTCGCTTACGTTCGATTATGAGGGAACACCTCTCCTCAAACCGAGCAATGCAGTTCAAGACGTGTGGGTCGTATCTCGAACTTACCTATCGGTCGTATCAACCGATGGAAACCGACGCCAATCCGGTGACCTTTGGGATTTCACTGCTCAAGTGAAGGACGACAACAAGACACTTGCATACGATACTGGGGGGCGCGATCTTGATGGAGAATCAGCACCGAATGGAGGATTGGTTGATGTTATCTTCGAAGGAACAGATTTCGATAACGTCCAACACCGACAAGTCATCGCTACCCTTGCACCATCTGCTGGTGTCATCTCACTACCTGAGACACAACCAGACAATTCGCATCTTTGCTATTACGATGGTAACGACGACGGATTCGCAGACAGAGATCTCAATCAGGATGGAAATCTCGATCGTTTTGAAGCAGTCGGTTGTTTGAAGGCAGACATCAGTCCACTTTCACCAACCAAGTTGCGAGCAGATCCAGAATCGTTCTTACCGGACGGTTTTGGCCCAGTCAACGTCGTCCTCCGATTCGAGGAATCGTTACCGAACGAAGGATGTGCACCTCTTGACGCTAGTTATCTTGGTCTCCAAGGCCAATGGGATCCGTGCGCGAACGTACCAGGAAACAACCACTATCGCACAGTGATGACATACAATGCAAACGGGTTCTCGCTCATTGGTCGAACCTCATTGTCCGTCGACGACCAAGTCGTTTACACAAGCGAAGTAGACCCTGTGACGGGATTGGTCGTACCAAAACCAATGGTCGTAACCGGACAACTCACTGACGAGCTTGGGGAAGTTCTCATAGGACGAACCATCCGTGTCAGTTACGAAATGGTAAACGGGCAAAGTGGACCGGTCAATTGTAACGCTGCAGTCACGGATTCGAACGGAAACTACTCCATCGTTTGTCCACTTTCCGATGTACTTGCTGGTAAGACAAAGGTCACAGTGTCTTACTCTTCCTACGACAACAACGATGCATTCCGTTACGATAACAAGACCATCCAGACCGAATTCGATGTGTTCTCAAACTCATCGCTTTCAATCACTGAAGTAGGGCCATTCAAGTCCAGTGTTGACACCTACAGCATTGAAGGAATTCCATACCCAGTTCTTTATCTGAAGGAATCCTTCCACATTGACGCTCTCTTAACGCAGAGCAATGGACAGTTTGTTGGCGGTAAGTGTCTCAACATTTACCTCGACCCTGAGGAGAACATCCGACCAATTGCTACCATCCGAACGAACGATCTCGACGGAACGGTTGAGTGGTTCAGTGGCGATCCGCTGCAAAACCCATCTCTACGTGGTGTTGAGCTCACCGGTGGAAAGAAGGAAGGCTTCCGAACACTGAAGGTTGCCTTCGAGCCAGACGTTAACGTCCCTGGTGGATGTGACAAAGACGTCGAAAACGTGCTTAACGGTTCTGAAGTTGAAATGGAAGTGCTCGTTCGATCACGTGTTGATCTGCAAGTTGAAACCAACTGGTATTTCGGTGGAGAATCCGGCATCCCTGAAGGAACCCTCGTTATCGGAGAAGTAGCACTTCTACGCGACCGTCTTGACATTGCAATTGAGAACGAAGAGATTCAATTCATTCGGCAGTACCGAAACGAAACCGGCGCATGGGTTACCATGGCTGCAGCTACCAACAAGACCGTCACCAATGAGCAAGGAATTGCTCGCTTCGAATGGGCTTTCGATGGACGTTCATGTGACGGTGTTGAGTGTTCTGGTGAGTGGCAGGTTATTGCTTTCTATGCAGGTAGTCAAAACTTCCAAGCATCGCAGAACAACATTTCGTTTGCTGTTGATTACAAGGCTGCGTCTGAAGCAGAAGACAAGGGCTTCTTTAGTCCAGAAAATGCCATGGCCTTTAGTATCGTCTTGATGGCTTTGCTTGTTGCAAGTGCGTTGTACTATCGCCGCGTCATGAGCCGACGCCAAGTACAATCGCTAAGAGGTATCCTCACTGACACGATGATGCAACTTGAAGCGAGCAATGAATACATCAAGATTATCTTTGATTGCTATAAGAATCTTGTACGCCACTTCAGAAAGTACGGCTTCATGAAGAAGGTATACGAAACCACTCGTGAATTCGAAGCAGCAGTTCGCACAGCGTTCAACATGGTACCGCCACAACAACTCGACGCGTTCTTGACCATCTTTGAGGAGGCAAGATACTCCGATCACAACATTGGTGTTATGCAACGTGACCAAGCGATTTCAACGCTTGGAGCAATCACAACGTCGATCACCAGTGCACTGGGCGAGGAAGGACAAGTCAAGCGCTACGAAGCGACAGGCCTGTACGACAAGCAAACCAAGGCCGGTGAATTCGTCGCTGCAGACGGTTCACTTCGACAAGCTGGTATTGTTGAAGGCGAATCCACAGACTTCAAGATTTGATTCCTGAATCTGTTGCACTGAAAGTTGGTACGAGCCAACCTTCAAGGGTAGGATGCGCTCTCGCATGGTCATGGAAGACTGGAAGTTACTTATCGACCAAGCCATGCAAGTGGAAACAAACAACACGATTGAAGCGCACAAAATTTACGGTGATGCTGTACGTTCAGCTCTCGCTCAGACACAGATGTTGCTTGGCGATCTAGAAGCTGCCCAAGTCATTGAAGCCCTTTACGGAGCTCTCGTTGCTTATTCCCAACAAGTGATGTTGAGGATGAAAGCAGAGGATCCAGAAGTAGGAGGCGTCGACCATGCATTCCGTGCAGGTCAGGCTTACGGTGTCTCGTGCGTCCTCAATCACCTCATCGATCAATTGACCGATGTTGCAGGAATCACAGCACTAGGGGCTCTCGATGACTTCTCGGACACCCTTCATGATGAAATCATCATTCAAGGTCGAGCCGCAGGACTTACTGTTGAGTTGCTCGATGCAAAGGGCGAAATTTTGTTCGAATGAAGTCCTGTATTCGCGTCGGTGCCTTCATAACGGGTTGGTTGGTCGCGAGAACGCCTCAAAGCATCGAGGGAGTCATATGAGCAAGCCAACACGAAAGACAAATGCTGATTTGGTCGGTCTAATCGACCAACTGAAAGCCCAGTCTCGTGACACCGGCGCTGCACTATGGCGAGATGTTGCTAAGCGCCTCTCAAAGAGCCGCAAAAACTGGGCCCAACCGAACCTAAGCCGCGTAACTCGTTACGCTCCAGAAGGTGCGACAATTCTCGTACCTGGAAAGTTGCTAGGATCTGGTGAAGTCACAGGAAACCGCACCATCGCCGCCTACAGTGTTAGTTCCAGTGCACGAGCCAAGATTGAAGCCGCAGGTGGGCGCGTTCTCACCTATGGTGAATTGATGAACGAAAATCCAAACGGAAACGGGGTGATTATTCTTGGATGAAGCAACAACCTACGTTTTCGACGCCGATGGACTCGTTCTAGGACGACTCGCATCAACAGTCGCTGACATGCTCCTCAAATCAGCTCGCGCTGACCGTGACGACAAAGTCGTCATCATCAACGCAGAGAAAGCCATCGTTTCTGGAAGTTCACGCTCCGTTCTTCAGAACTATCACGACAAGTACGCATTGAACCACGCACGTAAGGGTCCTTACTTCCCGCGCATGCCAGACATGATTCTCAAGCGTACCGTTCGTGGCATGCTTCCATACCAACGAAAGAGTAGTGGCCGTCGCGCTCTACGCAACCTTCGAGTTGAGATCGGCTGTCCTTCGCACCTTGCTTCTGACCTTCCAGAAGGTCACGTTGCAGGCGATGCAAGCAACATTCGCAAATCCTTGCCAGAAAGTTTCGTCAGTTTGGGCGACATCAGTGCAAGCCTTGGTGCACCAGCGCACCGATGGACAGGAGGTGACCAATGATGGCACGTAAGAAGAAATCCGTAGAGAGTTCAGGAAAGCGCAAGACAGCTATTGCACGAGCCTCTGTCAAGGCAGGAAAAGGACGTGTTCGAGTCAACAGCGAACCAATCGAAATTCTCCAACCCGCTCTTGCACGACGCAAGGCCATGGAACCACTCGTCATTGCCGATGCAATGAACCGTTTGTCAAAGGTTGACATCAACCTGACAACAACTGGCGGTGGAATCATGGGCCAGACGGATGCCATCCGAACCGCAATCGCACGTGGCCTTGTCCACTACAACGGCGGAGCAGAAGGTATTGACGAAGAACTTCGAGATGAGTTCCTACGATTTGATCGCAGTCTACTTGTCAACGACCCACGTCGTAAGGAGCCAAAGCATCAACTCGGCCGTGGTGCTCGCCGCAAGAAGCAAAAGTCGTATCGATGAGGTGAACAAGAGATGATTATTCCTATCCGTTGTTTTAGCTGTGGTACCGTAATTGCTCACAAGTGGGATGAGTTCAACAACAAAATCGCTGAAGGAACCAGCGTCGATCAAGCACTTGACGATGTTGGCCTCGAACGATACTGTTGTCGACGCATGTATGTTGGACACATCGATTTGATCGAAGAGATTGTCCCGTTCAGCGCTCAGCACAAGTGAGGAGATTCACGGGCCTGTGGGTTAGCTTGGCCTATACTTGGCGGCTGGGGGCCGTCAGACCCCAGTTCAAATCTGGGCAGGCCCACTCCTCACAAGTTTGTTGAATCGAGATGTCGGGGAAGCCTTGCATTGATATGGCTTGAATGCTAGGATTATGCATGCGCTCACGTGCAGTTCTTCTGATTCTTCTGATGTTCGGGATGTCTATTGCTCCGGTAGCATCAACAGATTCGACAATCTCAACAAACACCATTTGGAGTGGCACAGTTGTTCTGAGTGGCAATGTTACGGTCGATTCCTCTTCAACACTCATCCTCGAACCAGGAACAATCGTTGATGCTCAGACGTATTGGTTGCAGATCGATGGCGTTCTTGAAGCAAGTGACTCGGAGTTTATGACAAGCGAAACTCCAACCAGTCTTGGCTCAACCGGAGCAGGTCTCTGGGGAGGGATTCTGGTATCATCGGCTGCTTCAGCGGTTCTAACAAACCTTACCATCTCGGGCGCTGAATCTGCCTTGGAAGTTCATGGCGATGTTGATATCCATGATTCGATTACCATCTCGAACAGTTACATTGGATTTGATATTGCTTCATCTGGAACAGTTGATGCTGAGAATGTAACAATGTCGACCATTGACATACAATCGATTGTCAACCACGGTGATTTGACCATCGATAAGGGACTGTTTACGAATACTGCGACAGGCATTCTTTCAACAAATACTCTCTCTGCTAACGATGTTTCGTTTTTCGATACAGGGGTTGCTGTTGACATTGTTTCAGGAACAGCCGATGTTACGGGCTTGGGACTTGAGAACGTGAGCGTTGGAGTAGGCTCCGACTCTGGCGCATCAACGATGGTGAGCAGTGTATATGGCCAACATGTGGCACTCGCAATAGACGGTACCGATGCAGACGATTTGACCGTTTCAAATGCCCTTCTTTCGGGGGATCGACTTCTCTGGGGTTCTATGGACAGCATCTCATTGTCGGACATAAACTTCACACAAGAGAATTCAGGGCGCTCAGTTGTCGATGTTCGATGTCTCACCGATTGCACGTTCGATAACGTCTACATCCATAATGCTGACATCGGCATGGATGTCGATGGAACTGGAATTACGACCCTAACACATTCAGAAATCTATGGAAACCAACTCGGCCTCCGTGCTTCAGGAACTGGTCTGCTGGTCATTGAATCAACGACTATTCTCGCTAATGTGACCGCACTCTCCATTTCAAGTTTGGACTCTGAGATGACTCAGACAACCCTTTCATTATACGATGGAATTGGTCCTGCAGCCATTCTTCTTGAAGGCGAGCATGAATGGAATGATGTTGAAATCTCAAAACCTTACAGTAGCCTTGATACCCAATCCATGGGCCTTGATGTATGGTACTCTACGATTCACTCGACTTCAATCACAACCAACGGATTTGCGTACGGCGTCGAGCTTGAGGACTCAACACTGAACGCCGATGTTGGAGCCTTCATCAACGGTAAATTACGAGGCCTTCATGCAACCGATTCCGTTGTATCCATTGACACTCTTACGACAACAGCCCAAGAGTACGGACTTGTTCTGAGCGACTCTTCAACAGTTATTGTTGAAGATTGGACAGCCAATCTACACAACACCCCGCTCTTGATTGAGGATTCTTCAACGGTCCATGTCCGAGACTTTGCTCCAATGAACACTGCACAGGGATCGAACGATGCTGTTGGCGATGGGACATTCCTCTATGGCGGTCCAACCACAAGCAGTGTCTCAACGACGCAGTCTGGTTATCTTTACGAGACCTATGTCTCATTTGTTGATGTGGACAATCAACCAGTACAAGCAATATCTTATGCATACGGATTTGAATCGGTTGCCGACTCAAACGGTGTTGCATCCCTGCCACTTCTTTCATCTGGAACCATCGTCGAAGTACTGTATGACGGTCAAGGTGTGAGTACCGAATTATTTGGAAACCAGCAAGGTCAAACCGTTCAAATTATCGCACTTCCAGATGGAAATTGGAACTTACCAGACTCCTCAACAGTCGTTTTGGGTCCACGGGCAGATGGTTTGCCGCACCAACTAAACGGGGATCTAAACTTTGGATCGAATTCACACCTGAAACTGATTGATACAACACTGATGGTCGCTTCATCCTCTTCTGTCGACTTAGGGTATTCAGGAAAAATCACGGGTGATAATGGTGTGCTTAATGCCACATCAATGTCAATGAGCGTTCAATCAACCCTCATTTCAGAAGGGCAAGGATTAGTGATACAATCGCCTGTTCAATGGGGCTGTTCTCAAGCACAGAATATTGCAAACGTGAATTTCATGTCAACGATCACACTCCTACCGTACTGTGAAGTCGAGTTAACTGGTGGTCAAGCAAATGAGGCAATTTCCACCGGTACTGGGGCCTCATTCACACTCTTATCGACTCTTGACATCGAAGTTCTTGACAAAGGGCTCCCTGTTGAAGGAGCAACCATCATTGTTGATGGCCAGACTGTCCAAACAGACGCCTCTGGTCAGGTTACAGCCCAAACAACTGCTCGCACAGTCAACTCTCAAGGAGACGTTCAGGAAGGAACCAAAACCGTCACGATGCAAATCGGGTCCTTTACTGAGTTTTATGCCTGGAACGTTCAACAATCGACATCGCACACCTTCATGGCATCCACAGTCCCGACAGGGATCATAACCACGTGGCTAATTCTAGAGAAGACCTGGAGTCCATATCGACTCGAAGGAGATTTAACAATTGCATCGAACACAAGGATGACGGTCAATGATGGAGTTGAATTGCGGATTGCTTCAGATGCGATCATCGATGTCCAAGGCATCTTCGAAGCAGGAGCTGCAACCATCTCTTCTACAGGCTTCGGAGCTCGATGGGGTGGCTTAATGTTGGACGGAATCATCGGTTCAAGAATTGATTTATCGGGGACGCTTCTGGCTGAAGGATCGCCACTCATCACCATGGCAGGCCGTGGTGAAGTGACAGCACAAGGAGCTCAATTCGCTCGTTCTGCCGGAGCGGATCCTCTCATTAGCATCTATGCATCATCCCAATCATCGTTAACATTGATCGATTCAGAATTACGCGATGCAGGTTCGATGTGCATCCAAAGCCAAAGTCCGGATGCAACGATTGTTCTTCAGGACGTTACTCTGTCCGATTGCAAAGGAGATGGTCTATGGGCCCGTCTCTCCTCAATTGACATTCAAGGAATCACACTGGAAGAAGGGCTTGACGATGGCATTGATTTAACCGGAACATCAGGACAGATTAGCGGAATTGAATCCTCCTTGTTTGATGGCGATTATGTTGTCCGGATGCAGTCCATTGTGGATGGTTTCCACCTCCAAGATTCGACCATACATTCTGGTAACAGTGGGGGCATATTCTCGTTCATGTGCGAAGAGATTGTTATGAACAATCTTACTGTTTTTGGGGCTCCAGGAATTGATCTTGACG
This sequence comes from Salipiger bermudensis, assembly GCA_964227855.1. Lineage (GTDB taxonomy): Archaea > Thermoplasmatota > Poseidoniia > Poseidoniales > Poseidoniaceae > MGIIa-L2. The sequence goes on from CAXQWT010000096.1 coordinate 11,652, forward strand.
AGACTTCGGGCGAGATGCATAACATTGTTCTCGATGGAGACAATTCTGGTATTGCCCTGACCATACGTCACGGATTGTCCGATCCAGTTATCGGTGAAGAAATTCACATTACAGATTATTCAGTTGGACTCAAACTTCATGCCCATGACTTTGAAGAACCAGTACCTGTAATGATGAGAAATATTTCGATCAATTCTGTCGAAGCCTTGTCGGCCGAATACTTCGATGTACGCCTTGAATCCTCATCACTTAACGGAGGAATCTCCATCGCAAGCAGTACCGTTGATGCCGTTGACTCTGCCCTAATCGGCTCAGAATCAATCGATTCAGATGGATTGCTCAAGGAGTGGTCAACACATTCTTTACATGCACTTCTCAACGGAAATGTCGTTGAAGCATCGTATTCGTTAACATCGGATTTGCTGAATTCACCAATCGAATTTTCAGGCACCTTTGTCGATGTGGAATTGCTTCACGAACAAACAACCTCCGATGGTTCTACTTCGGTGACAGAGGCAACGGTAGAGGTTGTCTCAGTTCAAAGCCTTCCAACAAACCACGTCTTCTCTGTTGGTTCGGGCTCACAGCAGAACGTACAGATAACACTCCTTGCCAATGCCCCGCCTGCACTTTCCATCCAGTCGCCATACTCAGGCCAACGTTACATGGAAACACTTCCAATCGAAATCTCATTGACGGTTTTGGATGATACAACGGAATTAACTGAAATCGTACTTGCTTGGAAGGTTTTTGACGCCCAAAACCAGCTTGTCAAAGAAGGAACATCTGCCTCAACTACATTTAACATTACATCGTTGGATACAGGTCTTTTCGTCGTTCAATTGACAGCCACGGATGACCTTGGACTGTCAACAATCGCTGAAGTTGATATTGAAATCACCCAACTCGACACGGATGGAGATTGGGTTTCCTCATGCAATTCGGAAACTTGGTTTGATTCAGCAAACGGATTACAATGCGGGCCTGATATCTACGATCCGGATGACGATAACGATGGCCGCCTCGATGAGAACGATGCATGGCCCAAAGATCCGTGCGCGTGGATTGACACAGATGATGACGGACAGCCAGACCGGATTCAATGTCCGCCCGGAGCTTCAACGATGCTCTTTGAAGATCAAGACGATGATGGAGATGGAATCCCAGATGAACTTGAGGGAACTTCTCTCGGGGAATCAGAGGATTCATCGACGCCATTGATCTTGATTGGCTCAATTCTTGTTCTGGTTCTCGTTATCTTCTTTGTTCGAATTCGCGGTGGCGGGCCCAAATCTTTGGGCGAAATTGATGAACGAATGCTCTGAGGCGATTTCATGCTTCCAAATGCAGAATCAGTTGCTCTTGCAATGGTTCTGATCCTTGGCGCTATTGTTGCATGGGATGCATGGTGGCTCACCCGCCAACATCGAGATATTCCCCAATTTGGCCATTTACCGAACGGATTTGCTTGGAAAAGCGAACGTAGCCACGAGATGTTTCGTCAGTGGGCCAATTTAGGGTCAATGGCGGCGATGATGGCGTTACCTTGGGGATTTGCTTCGTTCTCAAACACACCAATCACCTACGTTATTCTCTGGGACGCATTGCTTGGCTTACACATTATTTCCTTACTGGTTCCCAAACGATATGCAGTAACCTCCACACATCTTTTTGCCGATGGTCAACGATATGAATGGGGGCGACTCGTTCTTCCAAAACGTCAACCAAAACACCGAATCATGTTGTTGAGGAAAGGCTGGGGGCCATTTGGACCACTGCCTCTTGGTGGAGAACGTTGCGACCTTGATATCGCTGCCGAGAAAATCATCGAAATCCTTCATCTTGACCAAGAGGAATGATGAGAGGTATGGCTAAGTGATTCCGTGTTGTGTTTGATTTATGGAATGGGCACGTAGTGGCGATGATATCGTCGTAGTTCTTGAACCGGGCGAAGAGATTCACGCCTCAATACGCCAACTTGCAGACGAACTTGGTATCAATGGTGCAGTGATCACCAGCGGTATTGGCCGTACCATGAATTCTACTTTTGGCTACATGGATGAGACGTTTACCTATCATCGTCGAACACTCGAGCAGCCAGCTGAACTTGTTACACTTCAAGGCAATTTAGCACGCCATGAGGATGGGTCCGCCTTCACACACCTTCACGCAACCTTTGCAGACGATGAATTCGTGACGAAGTCGGGACATATGTTTGAGGCAACCGTGTTTGTCGTTGCCGAAATACACATGCGAATCATGTCAAAGATTGTGATGACTCGTTGCCCGATGGTCGATGGTGAGTTTGTTGAACTTAAACTACAAAATCATGAACCTTAAATGGGGTCAACCTGGTGGTTAAACATGGCTCAGGATGGCGGAGAAATCCCTCCCAACCATAGCCGCGTAGCGTGGTTGTCTGAACAAATTGCATACCATTCTGACCTGTATTACAATCAAGCCAAGAACGAGATTACAGACGCTGAATTTGACGCCCTTTGGGATGAACTGAAAAAACTCGAGCCCCAACATCCGCAACTGCAACGCGTAGGGGCAGAAATTGACCCAGGAACGGTCAAAGTCGATCATATGTTCCCTATGCGTTCTCTCAACAAAGGAACCAATGATGAGGACATTGCGCACTTCGTAAAGGAATCTTCACTCGAATCGACCCGATTCATTTCTCAACCAAAACTCGATGGGTCAGCACTCTCTTTGGAATACAGAAAGGGGCGGTTGGTTCGCGCCGCAACACGCGGTAGTGGAGATAGGGGCGAAGACGTCACGAAGAATGCGCGCAAAGTCGAGAACGTGCCGCATACACTTGGGACTGACGTTGATGTCCACATTCGCGGCGAGGTTGTCATGAGAAAGTCCGTCTTTGAAGAAAAGTATCGAGACATTTCCCCAAATCCTCGAAATCTTGCAGCGGGGGCACTGCGTCAGAAGAAAGCGGATGGCAAAGCTGATGCAAGTGACTTGGTGTTCTTGGCATACGATGCTAAATTTCCAAGCGAATCTGACCGTCACCCAGATTCGAAAGCACCTCCAAACGATCTTTTTGACAGTCTTCTTCTCGAGTGGTTAAGCAATATTGCAGGGGTTGAGCCAGCACCATGGGTCGTTCATAACTCAGATACGGAGGCTGCTTCCATTGATTCTCTCTGCAAGGAGACACAAATATGGAGTAGAGAGCGAGATACGTACGGCTTCGAAATCGATGGACTCGTCTTCAAAGTTGACGATCTTGAGAAGCGAGATTTGCTCGGTATGACGGCACATCATCCTCGTTGGGCACTTGCTTGGAAGTTCCCTCCCGAAGAAGCCACATCCGTTCTTCTTGATGTTGATTGGCAAACTGGTCGAACTGGTACAATAACGCCTGTTGCTCGAATCGCTCCTCAACGTGTTGGCGGCGTAACGGTTGAGAATACCACGTTGCACAATCTCGGCGAAGTTGAACGATTAGGAATCCAAATCGGAGATAAGGTTCGTATTGTTCGTCGTGGAGATGTGATTCCAAAGATTGAGGCCAGTCTTGGCGCTGCAACCCAACAAGACATCGACGGTCGATTGCATGCCGATGGAGACTCATTTCAAGGAGAATTGCCAAAACGTCGGGCAATCACGCCTCCAGATTCGTGCCCTGCTTGTAAAGGGCCAGTCGAGATTGAAGGCGCGTTCATTCGCTGTACGGACGTTCAATGTTCTGCTCGACTTGGACGAAGCATACTCTACTACTGTCGAGCGCTTGAGATGGATGGTATCGGGGAAAAACTCGTTGAGCAACTCATCGATGAGAATCTCATTTCAAGTATCGCTGATTTGTACCGACTTGATGAGCAAATGTTGCTTTCTCTCGATCGAATGGGGCAAAAGTCGGCAGACAAGGTTCTTCATGAAATCAATAAGAGTCGCTCAATGACCTTCTCGAAGTTTCTAAGTGCGCTGGGTTTACCCGGCATTGGTCCGGAACTTGCTTCCTCAATATCGAATCATTTCAATCAGCCAGAGCAACTCCTCGGATGGGTCGATGAAAGCCTCGTTGACGCCACTCGAATATCTGAATTGACAACCATTGATGGCGTAGGAGAGATTGTTGCACTTCAATTACGAGACGGCATGAATCTTCGAAAGACATTCGTTCATGATCTCCTCACCATGTTGAACATTCAACAAGAAGCGAAGGTAACCTCTGGTGGGCCGTTTGAAGGAATGACCTTCTGTGTGACTGGAACACTATCGGAATCGAGAAAGAGCATTCAGGCGCGAATCAAGGCGGCTGGTGGGAAAATTGTGAGCAGCGTTTCAGGCAATCTTTCTGTCCTTGTTGCTGGAGAAAAGGCTGGCTCGAAACTTGCTAAGGCGGAAAAACTGGATGTTCGAGTATGGGATGAGAAAACGTTGTTGGATCGTTTGTCAGGTGTTCGTGCTCAATCCGAACCGAAAGCAACGACGAGTCAACCTACACTGTTTGATTATTGAGAAATTTTCACTCGCTAAGAACGAACATTCTTAACGAGAACAGCATAATTTTCTACAATGCAACTGAAAGCCATACTCCTTTCAGCCGTTGTTGCAATGGTTATGCTTTCTCCAATTATCGAAGCGAGCTCCAATGGGAAACACGGTTCTTCAGGGGGTTGTGGTTGCCATGGAAGCGGTGCTTCAGTATCCATTTCAGAGAACTTCCCCTCGTCTTACACTGCTGGCCAAACCTACACAATCCAACTCTCGGTATCCAGTAGCATCTCCAGTTCTAAAGGTGGGTTCAATGTCGTAGTGGACAAAGGATCCTTATCGACAGGTGGAAGTTCATCTGTCAAGGTCAGTGGAACATCCATCACACATTCAAACAGCGGAAACCGTGCATGGACATTCGACTGGACAGCCCCTTCTGCCGGTAGCGGAACAGTCACTGTCAACATTGCAGGCTTAACTGCAAACGGTGCAAGTGGAAACAATGGGGATGCTTGGACTACATCAGCACTAACAATCACTGAAACAGTCGTCGAGACAAACACACCTCCAGTTGCATCCGATGTCCAAATTTCACCAATAGGAGCAACATCAAGCGATGACCTTTCCCTTACCTACACATTCTCAGATCAGGACAGCGGCGATACAGAATCTGGAACGACGATCCAATGGAAAAAAAATGGGGCGCATCAAGCGCAGTATGATGGGCTACTCACAATCTCAAGCGTTGATACTGTCCGCGGTGAAGATTGGCAGGCATCGGTGAGACCGAGTGACGGGGAAGATTTCGGAACTACAGTGAGTTCGAACACAATTACTGTGGCAAATTCACTCCCATTTCTTTCATCTGCACTTTTATCACCATCAAATCCTACCTCTGACGATGACCTAACAGCATCCTATTCTGGAGATGAAGATGGCGATAATGACGCTCTCACATTCGAATACCGATGGTATCTTGATGGAGCATTGCAAAATAGTTTGGAGAACCTTACAACGCTTCCGTCAATTGCGACTCGGCCCGGTGATTCTTGGGAAGTTGAAGTTCGTGCCTTCGACGGACAAGGGTATTCGGTTTGGATTCGTTCGAACACTGTTTCCATACAAGGTCAAACCTCGAACACAGCACCAATTGTGGATAGTGTCACAATATCTCCTGTTGCTCCTCAAACTTCAGATCCACTTATCGCATCATCAACCTCTTCGGATGCGGACATGGACCCGATTGTCGATACACAATATCGTTGGTGGAAGAACGGAGTTATGACAGCGATTTCATCTTCGACGCTTGAATCAACGATGACGATGAAAGGTGATGTATGGGCTGTAGAGGTTCGAGTGAATGACGGAACGGACTGGTCAGCATGGACTACTTCGTCATCTGTTGAGATAATGAACACTGCTCCTGATTTAGAATCTGTACACATCAGCGCTACGGAAGTTTTGACTGATACAGACATCACTCTTAGTTCAACGATGAGTGATGTTGACGGGGATGCACTCACAATGAGCATTGTTTGGTACTTGAACGGAATAAGCCAAACCGCATACAACAATCTCGCAACGCTTCCTTCCTCTGCGACATCTAAGGGAGATGCTTGGACTGCTGTAGTACAAGCCGATGATGGTGAAGAAACGAGTCAACAAAGTGAAACTCTTTCTGTGACGGTTCTCAATTCTGAACCGCTTCTTTCCCTCGTCCTCGATGATGCTGTGACTTCTCAAGATGAGTTATCGGTCGAGACAACAATTTCTGACATCGATGGAGACATAACTGAGATTGTATCCATCACTTGGTTCCGAAATGGATTCAGGGAAGGATCACTTGATGACGCAACAAATGTCTCCTCTTCGTATCTCGGGCCCGGACAAGAGTGGACCGTCGAAGTCGTTGTTACAGACGGTGAATCCTCAGTTCTTTCAGCCGCTTCAGTCATCATCGAGAATGCTCCGCCAAGTGCTCAGATTACGGTCCTCACTGAATCGCTCTATCCTGGAGAGCGAGTGGTTCTTTCAGCACTCGACTCAACCGACCCAGACAACTCCATTGTTCGATATCAGTGGTTTTGGACAAGTGGTTCCGGGTCTGGAATCGAGACATCGTTCCTTATGCCAATAAGTGGTTCAATCGAGGTATCGCTCATTGTAACCGATGAATCAGGAGCAACAAATACAACATCTCGACAAATCGATTCTATCTCTGCATTACCATGTCCGAATCTTGTTCAGACGGAGTCGGGTAGCGAGGTGCAACTCGATTGGACATGGACGTCCTCCACTTTGGCCTCTTTTGAAATAACACGAAATGGTGTTGTTGTTGGATTGACGAATGAAACAACATTCACCGATTCACCAAGTCTGATGGGTACTTCGAACTATCAAATTCAAACCATACTTGGTGATCGGATTCTTGAATCCCCATGCCAATCCCCTTCTGTTAACGTTGAGATTGAATCAACATCACACGAATTTGAGCAAGGCCCCTCATCTGTTGCAGGTCTAGGCTTAGGCTCAATTTACGCAATTGTTGGGATTCTGTTGTTTGTGTCCAGTTTATTGCGCCGAGGTGATGAATGATGAAACAGAAATTGATTTTCCTCCTCGCACTTTCCCTCGTGATACCACTTCACGTTAGCGGAAATCCTGGTGGTGTTGGGAATGGTTTGGAAAACATGCAATGCGGAGGCGCTTGCCACGGTGATGCTAATCAGAATGCGACATCAAATCTACAACTTAGTCTACAACCGACCAGTACAGTTTGGGTCGGTCAACCCGCTGAAATCAAAGTCCAGATATCAGGTTTCGATACATCCCATGATATTGACAAAATTGGAATCTTCTTGCTCTCATCTACCAATGCAAACGGCGACATTCCAACCACGGACGGATGGAGTATTCTTTCTGATGGAATGGGCGGTTCAAACAATTACATCGAGTACGCATCCATTGATTCAACAACATTAACGCATTCTTGGATTCTCCGAGCAGATGAAGTTGGAGAGAAAATGCTCTACGTTTCAGTGCACCATGGAGATAACTCAGGAAGCGATGCAGGGAGCCCTTTCTTTGGTATCTCTCAGGCCTTTTCCATCACAGTTGCCCCTATTCCAGAGAATCTTCAACGCATCGATCCAGAATACGAACCGCTAACCTCCAGAGAAATCGGCCAAGAAACAAACCTGTGCCTCGAAACGATTGCAGCAAGCAATGTAGTCATTGAATGGAGAGAACCTTCCGGGCAATCTTACCAGCTTGAGACCATACAAAACAATGAATGTTGGCGGGCCGAACTCCCCGCCGCATTAACAGCATCAACTGTCGAATGGAGAGCAATTCTAGATGGCGAAGGTCCTCAGCAGACAACACCATGGTTTTCACTAACGAGTGTTGAACCAACTTGGGAAGCCGATCAAACAGCATTAATGCTGCAATCGATAGCACATATCGTTCTCTTTTTCGGTGTTGTGCTTTTGGTTCGAAAACCAAAACCAAATGAAGATGGATTCAAGGATTACATGGAGGAGAACATATGATTGAATCCGCTACGTTCCACGTTATGACAACAGAACTTGTTGTTGGTTCATTTGCTCTTGCAGGGCTCTGTTTTGTTTTGCATTCGTTCTTTACGTTTCAAAACAAAGAAAGTCAATTCATTGCAATGATGGACACCACTGCACACATTGCCTTGTTGTTCGGTCTTCTTGCTCTTCCGTTTGCCATTCTTTCTGGCCTTGGATCATCTCCGAGTGGAGCTCATACATCGCCACTTCTTGCCAACAAAATGCTCCTCTCAACCGCAGGAGGAGGGCTCGCTTTGGGGGTTCTGTACACGCGATGGAGGATGGACAATACCTCCACTCCCCGTCACCTTCACAACGCCTTTGGCTCAGTTTCAACAGCATGTATGCTTCTAACCGCCTCACTTGGCGGAACTTACTCTAGGGCAGATTCACTTACTGAATTTTTACCATTTGTGAAGGAGAATACACTCTTGCTTCCGGCATGGATGAGTGTTTTCGTTATCCTGCTCATTCTTGCCGCACTAATTGTACGTCAAACCTCAACCATAAAGCATGGATGATGGGGACGGGGCCTCGGATGGGGCGGCCTGGCTGAGGAGAGATTTCAGTTGCTCTTCCAAAAGTTGAGCTTCTTCAAGCAGTGGCTGGTCATCGAGGTGTGTTGTGGGCAGGATTGCATTGAGTTTCTTTACCAATGCTGCTGCTGCACGAGCATCAGGGAAGCGTGGATCAGCCTCAACCATGACGCTCATGACATCGATTGCTCTTCTTCGGGCCTCGCTGAGTAATACGCCATTAATTCCGCGAATAACGCCGCTTGTTAGGAGTGGCACATCCATGTCCTTTAGCATGTCACAAACGTGATCAGTTGCACCGATGCCTAGCAAATCAATACCCTCCGTGTCTTCGTAGTCAACGGTTGGTTCTTCGATTCCTGAGTTACCACCAAGCCCTTCTTTGGAGAAGGCGTCGACGAGAATACCCATACGGATTTTCGAACCTTTAGACCAATCATACAAGGCCCAAACAATGTCGTGAACAAGTGGGCTTGGAATGACAAGTTCGCTCATCAAGAGGATGATCTTGTCGCATCCATCGATGCTGCACTCAGGCTTACCAGCATAGGCACGGATAATGGGCATTGGTTTTCCATCAGTTACGAGCGTTAGAGGTGGAAGACGAGGATCTACAACACCGCCAACAAATTCCAGTTCCAAGTTATCAATCAAATAGTGACCTACGACGCTTGATACCATTCCGACGCTTGGGAAACAGGTGATAACGAGCGCTCCTTCGGTGACAACATCTGCTCGAATCTTAACGAGAGTTCCTTCCATGTCACGAACTTACCGAGGAGGCATTCAACACTTTCGCCTTCAAGCGCAGGTTTCATGTCCTTCAATGCGAGGGATTGTTCATGGTCGAAGAACGAAAGCACAGCCTCTCCCCGTCGGCGTGGAACCGATACGAGACATGTCCGAGGATGTACTGGCTAAGTCGACAAGGGCTGCCGAAGAAGACGGGAATGGCGGCATCCTTGGGTACAGCAGTTCACGCCTCGATTGAGGATTTGTTGCAAATCGATTTGACCGGACGTGAACCTGCTGAATCGAATTGGCTTCTCGAAGAAGGAGATGCATTGTTGCGAAAACGGTGGGAAGAAGAAAAGCAACTCTTCCACGATACACCTCGTCATCCAAACTGGAAGGAAGAAAAGTATAGTGAAGCACAGAAGCAGCAAAAAGGAGCACTCAACATGCTCCTCGATCATGTCGGAGTACAAGGGCTGGGATACGATCGTGTAACGATTGCGCTTTGGAAGAAAATTCAATCACTCGTTATTGCCGTAGAAGGTGAATTGGTGACAAATGATGGCCGTTTAATGGGTCGACTCGACCTGTTGTTGGCCAACGTTGACGATGCGGGAAACCTCACTGGTTGGTTGGTTGCTGATTTGAAAACAGGAAAACCACCACAAGGCAAACTCAAACCAGAAGTCAACCGACAACTCAGAATGTATCGCGATATCCTTCTTTCAAATAATGAGAAAGCGCCGCCCGTCCAAGCTCAAGGTTGGTACACAGACACATCATCGAAATGGGATGCGATTGGTGAAAACGTCCTCGAGGCAGCATATGAGGCATGGAAAGCAACACAACCGTCTGAAACCCCTCTAGACCCAACCCCGGGCCAGTCTTCCTGTGGAGGATTTTGCGACTGGAAGGCATGGTGTCCCCACTGGTGGACTTGGCGACATGAGAACAAGTCCCTGCACAAGGGAGATTTCGCAGATGGGGTTGTTATTCTTCACCAGTACGACGAGGAGCGCTCTACAGCAACCATGGAAGAGTGCATCCCAAGGAATGAATCGGGTGATGTTGAACCGACTGGTGAAATGCGTACGGTTCGATTTGATGGGCGTGGAAAAGAATCCCTTGAAACCCTTCTCGATGAGGGACATCAAGGGCCAATCTTCCTCGGAAGTGCGATGATGAATCGCGACGTTTGGCGGGTAGGGCCTTGGTGCGATGTCTTGCCTTGGGCACCTATTCCTGATTCAGGTACGCCTTGATCTCTTCGACAGCACTCGCATCTTCGATTCCGTTGGGTGATAACAACCATTGGAGATATCGAGGATCGAGATCATTCAATTCTTCCAAATGACGTCCGCGATGTCTCCCTACAGCAAGGACCATGTGGTCCCCGTCTCTTCGAACCATCCCATTGGGGTCGACAAGTTCCAAGTCATCCAATTGAGGACCAAGGTCGGATTGCACTTTTGCCGTTGAACCGGTCGCACACCACTGTTCGACTTCTTCCAGCGATTTGCGAAAGTAACTGGGGTGATCAAGCCCAAGTTTCCAGAGTAACAAGAGTGATGCTGCGGCATCGGCAGAAGCCGTGTGCGCATTCTCAAGTGAGATTCCATGCCGACTGCACTGCGCACCAAGTCGATGGGGGCGAGGTAATTTCAGTCGACGAACCATCTCCAATGTATCGAGAACAGCCTTTGGCTCCGGAGGTAATGCTCCAATCCGAAGAAATTCGTTTCTCAGCATTGGAAGGTCAAATTGGCGAACGTTGTGGCCGATTAGAACACATCCCTCAATCAATTCCGCAACCCGATCTGCTACGTCAGCAAAATCAGGCTGTCCGCGTACGTCCGCATCGGAGATCCCATGAATTCGCTGAGAATCGTAAGGGATCGGACGTCGTGGATTGACCAATTGGTCGTAGGATATTTCTTCGCCATCTGTATCTGAACCAATTAATGCCAGCTGAACAATTCGGTCTCGAACAGTGCTGACCCCGGTCGTCTCTAAATCGAAAGCGAGAACCCGTTCGCCTTCAAGCAGTTCCATATCTCTGTCTAATCGAGTGCTCTTGAAGAACTATCGCTTGAACCGTGTTGTTCCGTAAGAATTCGGCATTGGGATTAAAGAACAGTTTACCATCCCTATGAACATGGGTTTTCTCCGTCGTTTTTTCTCTAAGCAGAAAGAAAGCACGGAAGTTGATGCAAACAAGGTTACTGAGGAAAAGATTCAATCCAAACTGAAGGAACAGTATCGACGTGACATCGTTGAAGATGTTTCCTCGATTGAATCCATTCTTGATGATGATGAGGACAAGCCTGAAGAATTGAACGTTCTACCTGCTCCGGATTATGATGAACATGATGCAATTGCTGATGACGTCTTGCTTGATTCAGATATGGAAAGTTTTACCGAGAAAAATATCGTTGAACACACCTCAATCGAGGAGCTTGGCAACCACCTTGAATCAGCAACTGTCCTCGGAGATGTTTCGACGGAGGTTTCGTTCGATTCGCCTGAATAACTTGTTATCTGAATCAACCAAAACATGTCCAGAAGAACAACATGATTAGATATAGGACAAGATTGAGGAAGAGATATGCAAGGGAAATCACGACAACTTCGTGGGCTGTTTCTCATTGCAATGATGTTCTCTTTTTCGCTTGCAGGTTGCCTAGGAGCACTCGACTCAGCAACAAAACCTCGGGCGACGTTAGAAGCATATCCACTCCTCATTCAGGAAGGGGAAATGGTGACGTTCGATGCTCGAGAATCCGATGCGATTGAAGGCATCATCACTGCTTATCGTTGGGATTTTGGAGACGGTGAAACTTCTGAGACAGTCACTGGTTTCACTTCTCACATTTACGATGTCTTTGGCGCATACACCGTATCGCTAGAAGTCGAAAATGACCAGGGAGGAATTGATGAAGCCATCACAGTCATCATCGTAAACGGTGTACCAACCATCGATCTTACCTTCCCAGAGAATCCTCGGGCAGGGGATGCAGTCCTTCTCGATGCGTCAGGATCAACCGATCCTGAATCCGCTGAACTTTCTTACAAATGGGACTTGGATTGGGGCGTCGACTCAGATGGTGATGGTGACGGCAGGAACGATGTAGATTCAACAGAATCACAAACGCTTCTTCTCACTAACACAAGTGGGATGTACGTTGGTTCTTTGACCATTGATGATGGCCAAGGAGGCGTTGTAACCGAGGTCTTTGAAATCAATGTCACTGCTCGACAATTCAACATTGAATGGAAAGAAAAGGTTGTGGAACAATCTTGGTCTGAGTACTTGAACGAAGGCGAGGAATGGACCGAAGAAATCCTTCCCGGCCAACAAGGTAGAATCCTTTCGTTTGAAGCCGTCCTCGAACTTGAAGACGATATCCTTCAACCGTACGATAATTTTTCTCTTATCATCTCAATCCCCGGTGATGGCTTCAAAGAAGAAGCTGAGACAGATGGAGGAAACATAACGCAGTCAGAAAATGCGAAAGCGACCATTACTGCCAACGATCTGAACTCTCGAGGACTCGATGAGGTCATTGAGGCTGACTCTGAGGAAATCGTGATGCGTATGCTGCTTGACCGCCCTGGGCAAAACTTTGGTCAAAACCCGTGGGCTTTGTTTGTTCAAGCGATTCAAACCAACCCGGACTCCACCATTGAACTTCTTCCGGACCCAGACCCTGGTAACGATTGGACGCTTACCCTGCGAATTGTGATCCATGAACCGGTGATTACAGAAATCGCATTTGAGTAGGATACGACGAAAAGGGTTTGAAGGGCCGATGATTGGAAGGACTGAGTGGCATGGTTGAATCAGTCGAAATCAGTCGAGTCAATATTCGAGACACGCTCTCTGTTGATGTCTCTGTTTGGATGAATCATCCTGATGACATGGATTTCAGGCCATCACTTTCTTGCAAGGACAAGACGTTCACCATCTCATCCATTACTTCTGGAGAGGTACTTGCAAGCGTTGAACTCGATGATGAACAGATGCAAGCACTCGAAGCATCGCTAACCGCCGAACTCCGTGTTAAATTCCAAGTGCACGGCATGCACGGGCGACTCAATAAAATCGCACCAATTATCGCAGACGGAAAAGCTAAGAAACTCGCAACGGCCAATTGGAAGACCGTTCAACCCGTCACAATGGAATAGGGAAAACCCCCATTTGTTTGATAACTGTAAACGTCAAGATTTGCGTTTATGTCTCCAAGAAGGCTGGGTAAAGGTTCCCAGAAAAAAGCACGCTTTGAACGACTGAAAGAAGAGATTATGCGGTTTGTTACTGCAAATCCAGGATGTTCTGCCCAATCCATCGTAGCAAATTTAGCTCACGATAGGACCATGCGAAACCACGGACTTACGCCACGAAAGATTGGATTTTTCATTCCTCGTCACCTTGCGGACCGGCTGACTTGGTGGCAAGATCATCGTGCAGGACGCCGAGTATACGGATGTTTAGAGTCCGAAGAAATAGACTCGAATACGTATTAATGCAGGCTCGTCCTTTAAATCCAAAACTTCTGCAGTCTCCAACATGGACTACGATTCAATGACGTTGTTGGATTTGAAGAAATTATGCAAAGAACGAGGATTACGAGTTGGCGGTCTAAAGGACGAAGTCGTCATTCGCCTCATGGAATATGACGAGGACCTGGGCGGCGGAGCGGCACCAAGAGCGACAGTGATTCCACAAGTTCTGCCAGGTGGAGCAGCCGCAGTCATGCCACAACAACCAACACAATTTGTCGTAGTTGGAAATGACGGTAGTTCAGGTCTCGCATCGACCATGGGTACCTTCATCATGATTTACGGAATTTTCCGAATTGGTGTCGTTTTCTTTTTGGGAATGTTTTGGGATGACTTCATGAATGAATACGTCATTGAATCCATTTTGGCTTTCCTCATTGGGTCCTTCTACGTATTTGGGGGCATGATGATTATTGCAGGATATCGAAACGGGATCTATCTGGTGTTGGGTACGTTGGTCTTTTCAGGAATGTTATCGTTTGTATTTAATGACGAATGGAGCCCACTTTCCATTGGTCTGGATGGCTTCACTGCACCTGCATACACGTTCTTTTGCTCTGCATTCTGTATGATTCTTACCGCATTACCTCTCTTGATTGCTCCGTCAGAACTCAAAGATGGATGGCCTGAGGGAATTCAGCGAATAGTCGACAATACTTCCGGATCATCGAATGATTCAGGAAAGAAGAAACTCAGTTGCAGTGAGTGCAACCAATCGCTTCGAGTTCCGAATGGCTTCTCCGGAAAGGTCCGTTGCCCAAATTGTGAAGCGGTTATCGAGATTTGAGAAATCATTCAGTAGCGATTGCTCCCTTTTCTTGTACCTTGAGCGGAATTACTCTGAGAGTCGTTTTGGCATCTCTCGTCTCGTTTCTTCAGGATCGATGAACATTGCACCGAGGATAACAACTGTTTCCAGCAATGCTGCAATGTAGAACAACGTCGAATAATCAAACCGGGCTGCTAGGGGGGCAGTTAACTGGTACCCAATGATTGCTGAAAGATTCATCATTGCCATGTACCCTGTAAATTGAGTTCCACCGACTTCTGTCCAAGTAATCCGCATCATGAGTGAATAAATGTTGATAGAAACCATCGCCCAGATAAAGGTCTGGAGGCTCCACACAGTCATCATGAACACCCCATTGTCCCACAAGGATTCGTTCATACCCCAGAATGTTGTAATCAGAGCTGTTGTAAAGGCGGCATAAATGATGATTGCTTTGCCGCCAAACTGCTTTCCTAATTGCCCCCCAACCACGTAACCGAGCATCGTCACAACGAGAATAATCCCTCCCTTTGTAGCGTTGAATTGCTCTTCTGTCCAACCCAATTCACGGACGAACAAGAGGGGGAGAATTGGTATCAAGAAGTACGACAATGAAATAATGAGGCTGAGAAGAACACCAAGTTGCGCAGATCGAAACGAGAATGCAATTTTGATGTTACTGAAAATTTCTGTGAAATTCTTTTGCTCTACAATAGGCTCTCCAACATCTTTTTTGGTTGATTCACTCCATGGATAAAGTTTCTCTCCAGGTCGCTCAGTCATGAACAATGGGACGAGCATAATCACAACGAGAATAGGAATTTGGAGCACAATGGCTCCCTTAATTCCAACGAATCCGATGATTGTTCCAAGGCCAGCTCCGCCGATAATTCCACCAACAGCCTTTGAGGTAAACATGTAGCTGTTGACTTTCTCAAACTCATGAGGTTCCAGGACATCAACTGCAAGAGCATCTGTACTTACATCTTGCAAAGCCGTAAAGATGTTGTAAACAAGGAACATTATGCCGACAATTGTGACATTGGATGACATGTTTGGGATCAAGAGCATTGAACTGAGAACGACAATCATTCCGCTTTGCGCAATCAGAATCCATGGTCTTCGTTTACCCATTTCGGGGAATTGATAGCGGTCAATGATTGGTCCCCAAAGGAACTTCACTGACCATGGCAGTGTTCCGAGTGTGAGGAGGAATGCCAACTGTCCTGCTCCAACGCCCTCGACTGCGAGGTACGTCACAAATGTCACCGTGATGAATCCCCAAGGGATTCCTTGAGCCACGTACAGTGCACAGAGAGTCAGTACGCGTGCTCGATAACTCTCGACAAGTGTTTTTCCTTCCTCAGAGGATGAAATATCTTCATTCATGCTTGCTTCTTCTTCGAGAATGACTCCTAAGTGGTAACGTTCTTTCCTCGAAACAAGATACCCAACGAGAAGAAACATCGCAATAAACCAAGGAGAAAACAAAAGGATTGAGATTGCACCTTCCCCAACAGATAATGCAGTGACATCGTCACCTCCAGTTATTGTCAGGTCGATCACGAGGAGAGAAATGGAACTCGTAACATCTTCGCCATTGTCGGTATGTGTGCAAAGTTCACCATTGTATGCATCAGCATCTACGAGGATGCTGAACCCATAGGAACCGTACGCCTTTGCCCCAATGTCGATTTGATTCAAGATCTCATTTTGAGACATTCCAGAAATATTCTTTTCATCAAGTAAAGATTGGTTGTGCCAAGTCAAGTTAACAGCATGGGTACCTGGATTAAACTCACTCTGTGTAAGCGTCCAATCCTCCTTGTTGATGGTCCCGTAAATGAGGTCTGGAACGTTGTTTTCAAGGCCTGTGCACAATCCAAAATTCGCAGTTTCATCCTCGTTCGGATAATCAAGTACCATCGAAACACCAACAATAATACCTCCACCGTTCTGGATGTCTTGTTCCACAAGGTCAGAAGATAGCTCCCATGAAATCTCTTCATCATCGAGATAGTAGTCTGATTTTACTTCCAAGGGAATCTCTGTCCATTCCACCTCGAGCGTGTAGGTTTCCGCCTCGGTATTGGATTCACTTTCTCCTAAACATCCTGTAAACGGAATTGCAAGCAAGGCGACAAGAATCAACATCGCCATTCGCTGCATGGCCGGAGCCTCATCATCGCTTGATTTCAACATTCGGTGATTTTGAACCGACGACCTCTTCAATCGATTTCATGTGCACCTTACATGGGCGAGGGGCAAGAGGTCGCAGCATACTTTGACCTCGATGGGACATTACTCAATGCTTCAAGCGAGAAGACATTAACGGGTTTTCTAGCAAAACGTCGTCCATGGCGAATCCCCCATGCTACCGTTGCATGGGCTCTCGGAACGACATTTGGTCTGCTTACGGGTAAAGCCCCATACGATGCCTTGCGAAATCGCGGCCATTTGTCCCTTGCTTCTTGGCGAATCCTCGAACAGTATTCTGATGAAATCGCAACCAGTCATCTCAAACCAAAGATTTCTGAGGCTGCGTGGCTTCAACTTGATTGGCATCGTCAGCAAGGCCACAGACTCGTCCTTGTCACGGCAACTGTTGCACCGATGGCTGAAGCGATGGCTCGAGTTCTTGGTATGGACGAGGTCTACGGTTGTGGGCCTGAAACTCGTACAGGATGGCTTTCGGGTTCAGAGCGAGGCTGGTCTGTTCCTCGGAGGAAGGGAAAAGTCCCGATTGTCAAACAAGATGCTGAGAAGCACGGACACGACCTTTCGAAGTGTTATGGTTATGGTAACACCCTTGCAGACTCTTGGTTTATGCGCATCTGTGGACATGCAATTGCAGTGAATCCTGAACCATCATTAGAACAATTCGCGCAGAAGAACGACTGGGAGATTGTTCATTGGCCGTCGTGAGTTCATATACTCTTGAAAATCAACCTTAGCATGGACGATCGATTTGTTACGGACGAAGACCATGAAGAAACAGCCTCCCCATCTGAGAGTTACCAAACGCACAAACTTGAGCAATTTCAAAACCAGATTGAATCGAGTTTTACGGCGATGCAAACTTCGTTGGATTACTTGATGAAGACTCTCAACAAGAATCCCGATCGAATCATTTTTGATGTCGAGAACATCATCGTACTCGGCAATCTTGCTACATACACCATTCCCGTGCAGGCTGTCCTTTCCAAGCTCAAGAATCCTTTTGCTGGGGGGGCGGGTCTACAAGCAACGAAGACCACAAAGAAAGGAGAACTCAAAGGTCGGGAAACCAGTATTTGCATTCAACCTGACTACAACAATGTCTCCGAACTTCCTGGTTGTGATGTCCTCGATTCGTACTTCTTGATGCTCTTGAATGATGACAAATTCATCCTGCAGAAGGCCCACAGTCCTCTTCGAAGGGCGATGCTCATGTTGTATGGGCTGAGTGTTAGCCCTGCTTCCGAAGTAATGAAAACGTGGATAGAATCAACTACGGGGAGTGAATACAAACCTGAAGAATCCGCAGTTGAAATCAAAGGCACCCATGGTTGGCAATGGCGGGTTTCGGATGCCAATCCGTTGGTAAATGGGTTCACTATTTGGTTCAAGAAAAAGCGTCAGCGCAAATGGACAAAGGTCGTCGAAGACTCATCGAATTTTGAGTACAATTACCACTACGATGACGTCCTTTCCATCCTCGAATTGCTCTCTGATTCTCCAAGAGTTCTAATCCATGATGAGCCGTATGCATCGGACGAGTATTTCATGCACCAAGTTGCGAAGCACCATGCGCCTGTTGCTCAACGAATTGAGAACGATAAGGCTGAGCGAGCTGCGTCGTGATTTGGCGGCCCCTCCGCGATTCGAACACGGGTCTCAACCTCCGCAGGGTCGAAGGATATCCAAACTACCCCAAGGGGCCGGGGTATTTGCTCCACCTACCGACTTGATATAAGCACAAC